>JAFLBB010000055.1 GCA_017304135.1 Acidobacteriota bacterium
GGCTCCCCCTCCCACCCCGGAGGCCACCACCCCACGGCCCGACCCCACGATGGTCCCCGCTCCCCCGGCCGCCCCAGTGGCCGCCACCCAACGGCCCGGCGCCCACCGCGTCCGCTTCCTCGCCCTCTGGCTCGCCGCCTCCCTCTTCTGCCTCTGGCTCTACTGGCCCGGCATGAAAGCCTGGTTCCAACAGGACGACTTCGCCTGGCTCGGCCTCGGCATGCATGTCCAGTCCTCCTCTGACCTCCTCAACGCCCTCTTCGCCCCCAAAGCCCAAGGCACCATCCGCCCCTGGAGCGAACGCGCCTTCTTCATGGGCTTCTTCGCCCTCTTCGGTCTCGACGCCCTCCCCTACCGCATCCTCGTCTTCGCCACCCAACTCCTCAACCTCGGCCTCCTCATCGCCATCACCCGCCGCCTCACCGGTTCCTGGCTCGCCGCCGCCCTCGCCCCCGTCTTCTGGACCGCCAACGCCGCCCTCGGCCTCCCCCTCAGTTGGACCTCCGCTTACAACCAGGTCCTCTGCGCCTTCTTCCTCCTCGCCGCCTTTTACTGCCTGCTGCGCTGGGTCGAATCCGGCGCCCTACGCTGGTACGCCGCCCAGTGCGCCGTCTTCCTCCTTGGCTTCGGCGCACTCGAACTCAACGTCGTCTACCCCGCCCTCGCCGCCGCCTACACCTTCCTCGCCTCCCGCCGCCACTTCATCTGGACCCTCCCCCTCTTTGCCATCTCCGGCGGCTACGCCGTGCTCCACCGCTCGCTTGCCCCGAGCACCCGCAGCGGCCCCTACGCGATGCACTTCGACTCGTCGATCCTCACCACCCTGCTCACCTATTGGAACGACGCTTTTGGCGCGGCCCGCCTGCCCTCGCTCGACGTCCCGCCCTGGCTGAGCGCCCTCGGCCTCGCTGCCCCCTGGGTGCTCTCCCTCGCCCTGGCCGTCTTCCTTGCCTTCCGCCTCCGCGCCCGCCAGTGGGCCGTCCTCTGGCCGCTGGCCTGGTTCCTCGCCGTCATCGGCCCCGTCCTGCCCCTCCGCGACCACATCTCCGACTACTACAACGCCGTCCCCACGCTCGGCCTGGCCCTCCTCGGCGCCTGGGCCTTCTCCTCCGCCTGGCACGCCAACACCCCCGGCAAGGCCGCCGCCCTCCTCGGCGCTGCCCTCTACCTGGTCACCTCCACCCCCGTCGCCCGCGCCACCGTCCGCTACAACTTCGAGCGCTCGCGCGCCGTCCGCGACCTCGTCCTCGGCGTCGCCCGCGCCCGCGAACTGCATCCCAAAAAGGTCATCCTCTTAAACGGCGTCGGCACCGATCGTTTTTGGGCCGGCATGAACGACAAGCCCTTCCGCCTCCTCGGCATCGAGGAAGTCTGGCTCACCCCCGGCTCGGAAGATTCGATCCAGGCCTTCCCTGACCTCGGCGACGTCGGTGCCTTCGTCTACCCCCCGGCCGCCACCCTCCGCGCGCTGGCCCAAAACCAGGCCGCCGTTTACGAGGCGAGCGGGCCGCGCCTCCGCAACATCACCCAAACCTATGGAAACATGGCCCGCCTGCGTCTGAAACCGACGCTGCCGAGTCGAATTGACGCGGGCAACCCCGCCTTTGCCGACCAGCTCGGCGAGGGCTGGTACGAGGCCGAAGGCGGCTACCGCTGGATGGCCAAGCGCGCCGTCGTCCGCCTCGGCCCTCCGGCCCACCCGGTTTCTGAACTTTTCTTGCAAGGATTCTGCCCCGCATCGCAACTTTCTCGAGGTCCGCTGCATCTACAACTCTTCATCGCCGGAAAGCCCAACCTTCCGGTGGTGGTTGATCGGGCAGGTGAAGAGTTCCGCTTCGCCTTCCCGCTCCCCGAACCATTGAAAACTAAAGAGCACATCGAGATCGTCCTGGAAGTCGATCGTACCGTCACGCCACCTGGCGACGGGCGCGCCCTTGGCTTGGCTTTTGGGTCTTTTGCCCTGCGATAACCCGAATCTCGCCCGATTGATCCAATTTTCCCCGCGACGTCGCTTGTACAGTAGGGTTGAAACGAGCTGTGGTGCAACCGCCGTTCACAGCTCCTACCGGAAAATTCCTTGAGACGATCGGATCGCTCACGAAACTGGTGATACGATCTCGCTTTCGGGAAACCTTAGCGAATTTTTTCCGTCTCTAAGTTGTTACCACATAATGACGGAGACTGGATCCGCCGATATGAACGTGAACGTAAAGGATGTGACGTTGCAACGTCCTCCAGCAACGTTTCGAACCGTGGCCCTGCGGAACAGGGTCGTGATCGGTATGACGGTACGATGAATTGGCAAGCAAATTGCTACCGATGTCTCACCGCGTTGTGCTATCATCTGCGGTGGCTTGGGAGTTCCCTTGCCAACTGCTCAAGAACTGAAGCAGAAAATTTTAGTGCGGTAGGCTCAGAAGTTGAAACTTTTTCCCTCCCGCATCGTCTACTAAGTGTCGAGAACGACAGAGTTTGACCGGAACCAGAAGCAGGAACGAAGAGCTCCTCACAGAAGGCGCCCCGAAACAAAATCAGCAACTGGTGAAACAAAAGAACTATAAGGAGAACAGCCATGACGAAAGCTGAATTGAACAAGTACAAACAAATCCTGGAAGCCAAGAAGGCCGAATTGGCCCATGTGCTCCGGAACCGCGAAGCCATCGCCATCGAAAAGAGCCCCGATGCTCTGGACGAAGTGCAGCACGCCGCCGAGCGTGAACTCGCCATCCGCAACCTGGACAGAGAGTCCGGTTTGCTCCGCCAGGTGAAACTGGCGTTGACCCGCGTCGATGACGGTTCCTACGGCACCTGCCTGCACTGCGATGAAGAGATCAACCCGAAGCGGCTCGCCGCGGTGCCCTGGGCGCCCTATTGCATCTCCTGCCAGGAGATGGCCGACCGTCGTCAGGAAGAGGGAGACAACTCCGAAATCTTCGACGACGCCCTCGCCGCCGCCTAACCCTTAACCTTCTCCAAACCCCATGGGGCTCCGCCGCAAGGCTGGAGCCCCATTTTCATCGCTTCACCCGAATTCCGCTCTCCATGCGCCCGGCGAACTCGCGGTCGCGCCGGAAGCTGTGGAACCGCTCCCCATCACATCGCGTGCAGAGCCCGGCCCGGCTCACCCGGGTGCGCGCCACCCCTGCCTGCTCCAGTTGCCGCAGCACGGCCTCTTCCAGGTTGAGGGTTGTTGTGCGGTCCAAGTCGCCGCGCTCAGGGAAGACCTCGCGAAACTCCGACGCCACTTCAGGTCCCACTGCAAAGCAGCAAGGGCCGATGCCCGGTCCGATGGCGGCCAGCAGGTGAGCCGGCGCGCTGCCGAACTCCTCCCCCATGCGGCGGACAGTGGTGGCGGCGAGGCCGAGGCGCACCCCGCGCCAGCCGCAATGGACGGCGGCCACGGCGCGGCGGCGCTCATCCACAAACAGGACAGGCAGGCAGTCGGCGGTGCGGATGCGCACCCACAGGCCCTGGCAATCCGTGATCAGCGCGTCGCCCTCGCAGAACCGGGAGGCGGGACCGCCGGCACGGATGATCGCCGCGCCGTGAACCTGTTTCAGATCAGCGCTTTCCCCCTCCGGCAGCCAGCCCTCGCTGAGGCGCGTGCCGAAGCCGTGCTCCAGCCAGTCAAGGTGGTCCCACTCCTCGCAGCGGTAGACGCCGCGTTCGTCGAGGCGGAAAGGCAAGGCGGGGTTATCCGAGGCGCTGCGCCTGGCGCGGATCGATGTTGACGAAATCCGGCGCGGGGTTCTGTGTCTGGGCGATCATGATGCGGCGCTTGAAGTCCTCCAGCATGCTCTCGTCCAGCCGCACATCGGTGGGCCGCTTCACCAGCGTCGTCATGGTGTCGATCTTGTCCTGCAGCTTCATGAGCGCGTAGAACAGGTTCTCCGGACGCGGCGGGCAACCGGTGACGTAGACATCCACGGGGACGATCTTGTCCACGCCCTGCAGCGTAGCGTAGGTGTTGAACGGGCCGCCAACGCTCGAACAGGCGCCCATCGAGATGCACCACTTCGGATCGGGCATCTGGTCCCAGATGCGCTTCAGCACCGGACCCATTTTGAGCGTCACCGTCCCGGCGACGATCATGAGGTCGCTCTGCCGCGGGCTGGGCCGGAAGACCTCGGAGCCGAAGCGGGCGATGTCAAAGCGCGACGCCGACGAGGCGATCATCTCAATGGCGCAGCAGGCCAGCCCGAAGGTGAGCGGCCAGAGCGAGGATTCGCGCGCCCAGTTGAACACGTAGTCGACCGAGGTCGTGATGAAGTTCTGCTCGAACTGATTCTGAAGCACGGGTGCAGGACTCTCCGTGGTTATCGTAGCATCCGGAGGGCCAATGGGGACTGAAGCGGCTACTGACTGGCCCGATACCAGGCCAGCGTCCGCCGCAACCCTTCTTCGAGCGTGAATCGCGGCGCATGGCCCAGCAGGGCGACCGCCGCCGTGGTGTCGGCCTGGGAATCCCGCACATCCCCCGCGCGAGGAGGCCCATAGTTTGCGGCAATCGACACACCCTCGATCCGCTGCAGCGTCTCCCACACCTCATTCAGCGTGTAGCGGTTGCCGTTGCCGGCGTTGCACATGCGGCCGCTCACGCCGGGAGCGCGCGAGGCCTTCAGGCAGAGCCCGGCCACATCCTCGACGTAGGTGAAGTCGCGCGTCTGGTTGCCGTCGCCGTAGAGCGTAGGCGACTTCTTCTCGAGCAGACACTTCATGAAGATGGAGATCACGCCCGAGTAGGGGCTGGTGGGGTCCTGGCGCGGGCCGTAGACGTTGAAGTAGCGCAGGGCCACGGTCTCGAGGCCAAAGCAGGAGGTAAACACGCTGGCGTAGTATTCGCCCATCAGCTTCTGCGCCGCGTAGGGGCTGAGCGGGTTGGGCGTCATGGCTTCCGTTTTCGGGAGCACCTCGGTATCGCCATAGGCCGACGAAGAAGCCGCATAGACGACACGGCCCACCTTGCCATCGGCGCAGGCGCGCAGCACCTCAAAGGTGCCGTTGATGTTCACGTCGTGCGAGGGAATCGGATCGAGGATCGACTTCGGCACCGAGGGAATCGCCGCGAGGTGGAACACGCGGGCGGCGCCTTTCACGAGCGGGGCCACGGCGTCGTAGTGGCGGATGTCGGCCACGTGCAGATCGACGCGGTCGCGCACCTCATCGAGGTTCGACTCCCTGCCCGAGAGCAGGTTGTCAATCACCGTCACGCGCGGTTCGCCTTCGGCCAGAAGGGCGCGCACAATCGCCGAGCCGATGAACCCGGCCCCGCCTGTCACCACGGAGTGGCTCATAGCTGTTCGATTTCTCCCTGCAGATACCGTAGCGATTCAGTGGCGATTGTCTCGCCGCCGGGCTCAAAAATGAACGCCTCGAGCGACACCCAACCGGTGTAGTTTCGCGCGGCCAGCGTGCGCAGGACGGGCTTGAAGTCGTAGTCGCCCGTGCCGCAATGCCCGCCGTCCACTTCGTTCACGTGGACGTGGCGGATCTTGTCGAAGAACTGGGCGACGACCTCGGCGTGCGGCTCGGTTTCGTCGAGGGCGTTGTGGGTGTCAAACATGGTCTGCACGGCGGGTGAGCCGATGCTATCGACGATCTCGACCGCGGCGGCCACGGTGTTCACGATGTTGCACTGATTGGCGGGCAGCGACTCGACGAGCAGCGTCACGCCGCGCTGTGCTGCGTGCGGGGCCACCTGCGCGAAGCCGTCGCGGAAGCGCTTGGTGGCCTCTTCGAGCGAAACACCGGGAAGGGCTTCGCGCTGTTTGGGTGAACCGAAGACGAGCACGCGACCGCCGTTGTGGCCTTCGTCGATGTCGGCGCAGAGGTCGACCAGGTCATGGATGTGCTGCCAGCTTTTGGCGCGCAGGGCTTCGTCGGAAGTCGTGACGTGGAGGCCTTTCGGCGCGACCATCAGCCAGTGCAGGCCGACAAATTCGAGGCCCTCGTCGCGCATGATGCGCGAGACCTCTTTGCGGCGGGCCATGGGGATGGCGGCGGGCTCAGGACTGAGCGTAAACGGCGCGATTTCCAGGCCTTCATAGCCGGCCTTCTTCACCGTTTTGCAGACCTGGCTGAACTCCCCATCGACAAAACACTCGTTGCAGATGGCGTGACGGAAGCGGTAGGACATGAACTACCAGTGTAGCCCCGGCGGCATGCTATTCTCACTGCCAAGATGAGACGACTTCGAGTGATGTGGTGCCTGGCGCTCGTGGCGGCGGGCGTGATGAACGCACAGAGCGTGACGGCGCTGCCGAGCGAGACGCCGGCGAAGTTCGCACCGGTGACGACGGCGTTTGACCACACGCGCACAGAGGTGATGATTCCCATGCGCGATGGGGTGAAGCTGATGACGGTGATCCTCATCCCGAAGGGCGCGAAGAATGCGCCGATTCTGCTCACGCGGACGCCTTATGATGCCAAGGCGCTCACCTCGCACAACAAGAGCACGCGGCTGGCCTCGGTGCTGCAAGGCTACGACAACGCCACCGATGTGATCGTCGAGGGCGGCTACATCCGCGTGGTGCAGGATGTGCGCGGCAAGTTTGGCTCCGAGGGCGACTATGTGATGAACCGGCCGCTGCGCGGGCCGCGCAATCCGACCAACGTGGACCATGCAACGGACACCTACGACACGATCGAGTGGCTCGTGAAGAACACGCCGCAGTCGAACGGGCGGGTGGGGATTCTCGGCATCTCCTACGATGGCTTTCTGCCGCTGATGGCGCTGGTGAATCCGCATCCGGCGCTGAAGGTGTCGGTGCCGATGAACCCGATGGTGGATGGCTGGCGCGGCGACGACTGGTTTCACAACGGGGCGTTCCGGCAGACGATGCTGCCCTACGTCTATGACCAGGAAGCCACGCGCGGCAACGAGGAGCTGTTCTGGCGGACGCACCTGGACGACTACGAGATGTACCTGAAAGCGGGCTCGGCGGGGGCGATGGCATCGAGCCGGGGCATGCAGCAGTTGGGCTTCTATCAGAAGCTGGTGGAGCATCCGGCCTACGATGCCTTCTGGCAGGCGCAGGCCGTGGACCGTGTGCTGGCGGCCGAGCCGCTGAAGGTGCCGGTGATGCTCGTGCACAGCCTGTGGGACCAGGAGGACATCTACGGCGCGCCGGCGGTGTATCGCGCGTTGAAGCCGAAGGACACGACGGGAGAGATGGTGCGGATGGTGATGGGTCCGTGGCATCACGGGCAGATGATCGAGGATGCGGCGGCGCTGGGGGCGATCCGGTGGGGCAGCGATACGGGGACCTATTTCCGGCGCGAGATTCTGGCGCCGTTTCTGGCTGAGCATTTGAAGGAGGGCGCGCCGAAGTCGGGGCTGCCGGCGGTGGTGGCGTTTGAGTCGGGCACGAACAAGTGGCGCTCGTTGCCCGCGTGGCCGGGAGCGGTGAAGGCGGCGAAGTTGTATCTGCGCGCGGGCGGGAAGCTGAGCTTCGAGCCTCCGGCGCAGGGCGAGGCGGCGTTTGAGGAGTATGTCTCGGACCCGGCGAAACCGGTGCCGTTCCGGGCGCGGCCGGTGCAGCCGACGGGCTATGGCGGCGCGATGACGTGGCCCCTCTGGCTGGCCGATGACCAGCGCCATGCCGATGGGCGGACGGATGTGGTGACGTTTACCTCCGATGTGCTCACCGCGCCGTTGAAGGTGACGGGTACGCCGGTGGCGCAACTGATGGCCTCGACCTCAGGCGCCGATTCCGATTGGGTGGTGAAGCTGATCGATGTGTATCCCGACGAGGTGGCCGCGCAGCCGCAGATGGGCGGCTACCAGTTCATGATCTCGGCCGACATCTTCCGCGGGCGGTATCGCGAGAGCTTCGAGACGGCGAAGGCGCTGGAGGCGGGCAAGCCGCTGGCCTACCGCATCGAACTGCCGACGGCGAACCATGTGTTCTTGCCAGGACACAGGATCATGGTGCAGGTGCAGTCGTCGTGGTTCCCGCTGTATGACCGGAACCCGCAGACGTTCGTGCCGAACATCTTTCTGGCGCAGCCGGGGGATTATAAGAAGGCGACGCAGCGTGTGTATCACGCGCCGGGGAATGCGACGGCGATTGAGTTGCCTTTGGCGGGGCGGTAGGGGGCGCGCTATCGCTCCAGGAGTTGCTCGGGGATGTAGAGTTCCTGCTTGGCGAAGCCGCGCGGTGGGATGCGCACTTTGATGCCATCTTTCACCACGCGCTTCCGGAGCAGGTAATCCGGGCCGTAGATGGTGAGCGTGTATTCGCCGCCGGCGAGGCCGTCGATGACGAAGGTGCCGTCGCCACCACTCATGAGATAGCGGGTTTCGTTGCGGCCCTTGAGGCGGAGGGTGAAGTCCCAGGCGGGGTGGGGCGGGGCGGACCAGTTGCGGGGGATGGCCTTGAGGTCGGCTTCGTCGATGGTGATGAAGCCGAAGAAGCGCGAGGAGCGTTCCGGGCGGTGTTTGACGAAGTAGAGGTAGGCCAGGTCTTCGCCGGAGCCGCTCAGTGAGCCGCCACGGCCGCAACGGCCGCCGGTGATGCGGCCTTGCGAATCGCGATTGGCGTAGACGAGGAGGGTCTGCCCCTTGAAGATGCGCAGATCGTAGCCGGAGGCCTCTTCCCAGATCTCGGCGATGCGGCCTGGGTTGCCTTTCCAGACCTCGTCGACCTGGAGGCGGATGCGGTCGAAGCGTTCTTTGGAACCGGCGCCGCGCACGTTGAGATCCACGGCGATGACTTCGCCGGAGAAGACGACCTCGCTGCGGGCGAACTCTTCGCTGGGGTCGAGCGGTGGACCCGCGCAGCTATCGGCGAGGGTGGGGAGGGCAGCGGCGAGTGAGAGCAGGAGGAGGCGGAGGAGGCGGGGCATGGTGACCTCACTGGGGCGATTCGGTGATGACGATGTCGTGCTGGAGGAAGCCGCTGGCCGGCACGCGGACGGGGGTGGGGCCGTGGAGGATGCGGCGTTTTTGGGGGAAGGGGGCGCTCCAGAGGGTGAGCTGGTAGTCTCCTGGGGCGAGGCCGTCGAAGAGGAACTGGCCGTCGGAGTCGGCGACGTCGGAGAAGCGCGTGCCGCTGGGGGATTCGAGTTGGACGACGAGCGGGAGGTCGTAAGATGGCCGCGGGGGGCCGTTGCGGGCGGCGCCTTCGAGGCGGAGGACGCCTTGGAGGCGCGCGGCGGCGTGCGGTTGATGCTGGAGCAGGTGAAGGTAGACGAGGTCGGAGGCGACGTTGCGGAGGAGGCTGTTGCGGGAACAGGGGCGGAGGCCGAACTGGCCTTCTGAGCCTCCGTAGGCGACTGGCGAGGCGAACAGGAGGTAAGCGTCGCCGGGGCGGAAGTCGACGACGCAGCCGGTGCTGGAGCCTTGCCAGATTTCGACGGTGGGGCGCGGCTCGCCTTTCCAGGCTTGGAGCAGGCGGAGGCGCGTGGTGTAGCCTCTACGCTCGATGACGGAGGCGAGGGAGTGAAGTTGGTCGAGGGTGTGCGCGGCGGCGAGGCGGGCGCGGAATTCGACGGGGATGCTTGCGGCGGCGCGTTGCTGGACGGAGCGGACAATGGCGGGTTCGTCGCGGCGGACCTGGCCCGCCCGTTCGCTGCCGCCCATGCGTGCAAAGACTTCGTCCGTGATGAGAAGGCCGAGGTTGAAGTCAGTGTATTCGACGGTGCCGGTGAAGACGAGGGTGCTGCGGTTGAGGGCTGTGGGAAGGTCTTCGAAGGGTCCGCAGGTACAGGCGAGGGCAGCGTGGGCGATTAGGAGAGGCAGGGCGAGGCGGAGGGGCATGGGGTTACTCTTTGCTGATGCGATCCGGGGCGAGGAGGAAGTTTCGCTTCAGATAGCCGCGGGCGGGGAGGGTGATCTCCACCGGGCCGTGCAGGAGGCGCGCAGGAGCGTAGCTGGTGGGCAGGGTGTGGACGGTGAGTGTGTAGTCGCCGCCGCGCAAACCGTCGAAGTGGAACCCGCCGCCGGGGCCGGTCGTGAATGACCAGTTGCCACGGGAGGAACTGAGCTGGACCTCGACACCGAGGACCGGATCAGCCACACCGCCTCCGATGACACCGGCATTGCGCGGGCCGGCATTGCCAATCTGCCCGAAGAAGCGGACGGATGACTGAGTGTGCGCTTTGACTGTGCGCAGGTAACGCAGATCATTCCCTGCCGCGGTGATTGGCGTCACGCCGCCGCAGTAGCTGGGTGATAGACGGCCTTCCCGGTTGCGGTGCGCGTAGATCAGGAACTGCTCGTCGGGATGAAACGGGGTGTCGCAGTTTGTGATCATCTGCCACACATCAATAGTGGATTTGACCGGGCCTTTGAAGGACTCCGTGACTGCGAATCTCGTCCAGACGCCCGATTCCTGCAACTCTTCATGCAGCGCCACGAATTCCGCATGCGAGCGGATGGCATCGACTCTGCGCCGATACGCAGGGACTGCGACTTGGTGGAGCATCTCCTTCTGGATGGCAAGGGCGGAGGGCGTATCTGACTCCAGTAGGCGGTACCAGTCGAGGCCGAAGAGTTGGTACTTCTCCTGGATAGCTCGGGCCCGCTGAAAGTCGTATGGCGCCTTCCAGCCCGAAGTCTGCGACACAACTCTCCCAGAGAATACGGCCTCGCTTTTGGCGAGGAACTCGCTCGCGTCCGGCCACGAGGAGCACATGCACCCAAGCGCCACCTGCGCCGTGAGGATCGCCGCCAGCGCCCAACGCCACATCTACATCACTCCACGCCAGGCAAATTGAGGAAGTTCTTCGCATTGGCGAAGCAGATGTTCTTCACCATGGGGCCGACTAGGGCGTCGCTGTTGGGGATGAGGCCGGCTTCGATGTCGTTGCCGATCAGGTTGCAGAGCGTGCGGCGGAAGTATTCGTGGCGCGGGTAGGACATGAACGACCGCGAGTCGGTGAGCATGCCGACGAAGCGGGAGAGGAGGCCGCAGTTGGAGAGGGCGTTCATCTGCCACTCCATGGCCTCTTTCTGATCGAGGAACCACCAGCCGCTGCCGAACTGGATTTTGCCTGGGATGGACCCGTCCATGAAGTTGCCGATCATGGTGGCGAAGGCGTAGTTGTCGGCCGGGTTGAGGTTGTAGAGAACCATTCGGGGCAGGGCGTTGTCGGCGTCGAGGGCGTTGAGGAAGTTGCCGAGGGCGTCGATTTGCGGGCAGTCGCCGATGGAGTCGAAGCCGGTGTCGGCGCCGAGGCGCGCGAGCATGCGCGTGTTGTTGCCGCGGCGGGCGCCGAGGTGGAGCTGTTTGGTCCAGCCCTTTTCGGCGTCGAGGCGGCCGAAGAAGCGCATGAGGACTCCGGCGAAGAGCTGTTGTTCGGAGGCGTCGGCGGCCTGGCCGTTGCGGGCGCGCTCGAAGATGTCGGCGGCTTCGTTTTCGGTGCCGTGAACGGGAGGCGCGGCGTTGAGGCCGTGGTCAGAGAGGCGCGAGCCCATCTGGTGGAAGAAGTCGTGGCGCTTGCGGAGGGCGTCGAGGAGCGATGGGAGGTTGCGGATGGAGAGGTTGGCGGCCTTCTCGAGCGCATCGACCCAGGCGTTGAACTGCTCGGGCTGGTGGACGTTCATCGCCTTGTCGGGGCGGAAGGCGGGCAGGACGATGGTGCCCATGGGGTTCTGGGCGATGTGGGCGTGGTAGCGGAGGTCGTCGATGGGGTCGTCGGTGGTGCAGAGCGCCTTGACGTTGAACTTGCGCAGGATGCCGTGGACGGAGAGCTCGTCGCTGGCGAGCATCTCAGTGGTGGTGGCCCAGATGGCGGGGGCGGTGTGTTCGTCGAGCAGTTCGTCGATGCCGAAGTAGCGCTTCAGCTCGAGGTGGGTCCAGTGGTAAAGCGGGTTGCGGAGGGTGTGGGGGACGGTGCGGGCCCAGGCGAGGAACTTCTGGTAAGGATCGGCCGAGCCTGTGCAGAGGTCTTCGCTCACGCCGTTGGCGCGCATGGCGCGCCACTTGTAGTGGTCGCCTTCGAGCCAGATTTCGGCGAGGTTGCGGAAGCGGCGGTTTTCGGCGAGCTCTCGGGGGGAGAGGTGGTTGTGGTAGTCGAGGATGGGTTCGGCGGCGGCGTAGTTGTGATAGAGGCGCTGCGCCGACGGGGTCGCAAGCAGGAAGTTGTCGTGGATGAAGGCCATCGCCTTCTATTGTAGGACGCGGTAGAGGCGGCTCTGGCCGGATTCATGGACGAGTTCGAGCTGGGGATGGCGGCGGAAGCCGTCGACGATGGCGCGGTGGGCTTCGGGGGTGAGGTCGCGTGCGTAATCCCAGTCATCGACGTAGAGGTGCGTGTAGCCGTGCTCGCGGGAGAAGCGGGGCGTGTCGAGGAAAGCCTGGGCGAGGCCGTTGAAGTCTTCGCGATACCAGTAGGCGGTGGGCGGGAAGCGTTTGCCGCCGCGAAGGCCGGTGCGGAGGAAGAGCATGGGGTCCTTTTCGGACATCAGGCGCGAGTCGGGGGGCAGGTGGGTGCGCATCCAGTCCATCATGGGTTGCGTGGCGCGCAGGCGCTGGGCTTCCTGGGCGTAGCTCGAGGGCAGCAGAACGTAGGCTGTCTCGGCCATCTTCCAACCACAGAAGAGGAGAAGCCCGGCCACGAACGCTCCGAAGCCGGCGGCGACGATGCGCTGCGAGCGGTCGCGGTGGTGAAGAGCGGAGCGGACGTTGGCGGCGAGGTGGGCCATCTCAGTCCAGAGTCCGGCCAGCCAGAGCGGGGCGACGGGGAGCAGGAAGCGCTCGTTGGGCGGGAAGTGCCACACGGCGAGCATAAGGATGGCCGGCAGGGCGAAGGCGGCGTAGAGTCCGGTGAGCGAGCGCAGGCGTGTGCGGAGGAGGCGCGCGAGGCCGATGATGCCGGCGATGGCGAGCGTCTGGGCGAGCATCTTTTCGGGCATCGAGAGGGCGACGTTGGGCAACGCGTAGGAGCCAAGGCCGAGGATGATGCCGTCGAGGTTCTTCCAGAGGAAGAGATGCGTTTCGGACCAGACGAAGTTCTGGAGGTGGAAGCCGAGGTAGTTGGTGTAGTAAAGCGCCAGCCAGTCGTGCGCGGGGTTCTTGTTGGCGGCGCACCAGGCGGCCCAACCGAGGATGGCGGGGAGCATGGCGGCGCTGAAGAAGAGGGCCTGTCGGCGTTCGCGGCGGAGGAGGAGCCAGCCGATGGCGGCGGGCAGCAGGGCGATGCCGGCCGTGCGCGTGAGGAAGGCGAGCCCGGCGAGGGCTCCGGCGGCGAAGGCGAAGCCGGGCGTGGCGTCGCGCAGCATCAGGATGGCGGCGAGCACCAGGGCGAGGAAGGGCAGTTCGGTGAGCATCGTCGTGCCGAACAGTTGGACGTAAGGGTTCAGCGCCCAGAGCGCGCAGAGGGCGAGGGCGGGCCAGGGGGAGAAGCCTTCGCGGCGTATGAATGCGTGGAAGAGCAGCAGCGTGGCCGGGATCGAGAGCCAGCAGAGCAGGGCGACGACGGGGAGGTTAGCCGGATAGCCGCCCGAGAGCCAGGCGAGCGAGAGCACGGCGGGCCAGAGCGGCGGGTACTTGGTCTGCTTGGGTTGATCGGGGAGCGAGGCGATGCGGTATTCGCCCGTGGTGGCGAGCGATTGGGCGGTGACGTAATAGAGGCCGTCGTCGTGATACTCACCGGCGCGCGGCATGTGGCGCCAGGTGAAGGCGAACCATGCCGAGGGGATCAGCAGGAGCGCGAGCAGCAGGCGCGGCACGAAGCTAGAGGGCTTTCCCCAGGAGCGCGGCGGCTTGCTGTTCGGTGTAGAGCAGGCCGCGCAGGGCTTGGCCGCAGGTTTCCAGGTGTTGCGTGGTGAGCGCTTCGTCCCAGGGGAACTCACGAACGAGGCTGTCGTTCAGATCGCTCAGCTCGGCGGCGGTGGTGGCGATGTCCTTCATGCCCTTCTCTCCCTTGCCGGTGTAGGCGGCGTAGCGCTTGCGCAGGAGGCGCTTGGTGAGCGCAAACGGCTTCACTTTGTCCGGCAGGAGTTGATCGGCAAAAGCGGTCCAATTCTTTGCAAGGGCGCGGTAGTTTGCGGCGCATTCGGCGAGGGCGGGCCGTTTGAGGGCGGTGGCGGCGCGGTCGAGGAAGTCGGCGTAGGTGGGGCGCATGAGGCCGCCACCGGTGCCGGCTGTTTCGATGCCGTCGAAGGCGTCGCGCAGTGCCCAGTAGATGCGGCCGCCGGGGAAAGCGGCGAGCCAGCCGCGCTTGTTCTTGCCGTTGGCGATGAGCTTGGTCCACTCTTCGAGGCCGGGCAGGTTGAAGCTGCCGAGCTTGGGTTTGGCGAAGTCGGCGGCGCATTCGCGGAGGCCGGCTTCGTAGGCCTTTTTCACAGTGGCGGCGGTGAGGGGTTTGGGCGGGGCGAAGGTGAGGGTGCGGTTCTTGAGCGAGCAGACGCGTGCGCGCGACCACATGAGGTCGTCGAGCGCGATGGTGTGCGAGGTAGCGGCGTGGTCGCCGTAGGAGGCGGTGGAGGCGGCCTCATCGAGCGAGTGGACGACGGCGGTGTACATGCCGCCGCAGGCGGCCCAACTGGCGGCGGTGCAGACGCGCATGGGCGAGCACCAGACGACGACGGGGCGGCCTTGTTCGAGCGGCTCGCGCATGTTGGCGAGGGCCGCTTTGACGCCGCCGGTTTCGCGGACGTCGAGGGCGATGCCGAGGCGGGAGAAGAAGTCGCGGTACCAGGAGCCGTTGGTGGAGTAGCGTTTGACCAGGCCGATGATGCTGACACCGGAGCCGGCGTCGTGGCCGGGGAGGGAGGGGCACCATTGGTAGCCCGCGGCAATGCCCCCGGCGATGCCCAGGCACTCGGCTTCAGTGAAGGGCCGGCCGGTGAGCGGATTGGCCGTGGCGGACCAGGCCATGAGGTTACGGAGGTTGGCGGTTTCGAAGTGAATGCCGCCGAAGTGGGTGTAGTTGGCAACGCGCATGGTGGCTCCTCGGGGCGGTGGGAGTGGGTGCTACTTGAGGTTCAGTGTAGCTTCGCCTTGTTCGCCGCGAAAGAGGAGGACGGCTTTTTTGATGGCCTTGGTTTTGCCGGAATAGGGGAAGTAGAGGTAGCCGCGGATGGGGGCCGAGAAGGGCTCCTCAGGCAGGGCGTAGGCGACGGCGGCTTCGGGCGCGGTTTCCTTGGGCTTGTCGAGGCCGCTGCGGTCGGGGTTGGTTTCGACGCGCGGCGGGGTGCGGGTGGGGTCGGTCGAGACGGTGGGGTCGTTGGGGAAGCGCGGGGTGCGTTGCGGGCCGCCGATCATGATGGTGCCGCCATCGGAGCTGACGCTGGTTTGGAGGGTGGGGCGGTCGGTCCAGTCCTCGTATTTGAGCGAAGCGGCGACCATTTGCGGGGTGGCGGGGAGGAGGGGTGTTTTGTCCTTGTTGAGGAGGAGGGTGAAGGCGGTGTTGCGGATGGCCTGGCGGGAGCCGGGGGCGGGAAAGAAGGCGATTTCGACGACGAGGTGATCGCGGAGGAAGAAGACCTCGGTTTCGCCGGGGAGGCCGCGGACGAGGTATTCGGCGGCAAGGGTGAGCGTGCCGGCTTTGGCCTGAAGGGGGAAGTGCTGGGGTTGGGTGCGGGGGGGCTTCAGATCGGCGGCGGCGAGGGTGGAGACGAGGAGGAGGGTAGAGAGCCGCACGACTCCACTATAAAGGCAAACCGCCTGGCCGTAGCCAGGCGGTTTGGTGAGGTTCGGAGCGCACAGGGCCGCCCGGCGTGGTTAGCCGGGCGGGCTCCGTTGTGCGCGGTTCAAGGCAGAGAACTAGAAGCTGTAGCGGAGGCTCAACTGCACGTTGCGTTCGCTACCCTTGCCGGTGACTTTGCCGAAGGCGGCCGAACGGGGGTCGGTGTTGACGCCGCTCCAGTTCGGGTGGTTGAGCCAGTTGAAGAACTCCGCGCGGAACTGGAGCTTCTGGCGTTCGGTGAGTTGGAAAGCCTTGAACAGGGCGGCGTTCCAGTTCTGGAAGCCGACGTTGTTGAAGCTGACCGAGTTGCGGTTCTGGTTGGCGACGGTGCCGTTGGCCGGGCGGGTGGCCCAAGCCTGGCCGCCGGGACGCGGGTTAAACCAGAAGTTGGCGTCGGTGGTGGACTCGCTGAACTGCTTCGGCTGGTCGGTGCTCGAAGAAGTGAGGTTCCACGGGATGAAGTTGGTGGAGCCGATGCCGAGGATGTCCTCGCCGGAGCCGACGGTGAACGGGTTGCCGGTCTGGAACTGCATCACGCCGTTGACCTGCCAGCCGCCGAGCGCGCCGCGGAGCAGCGAGCCGCTGTTCTTGAAGAACGGCATATCCCAGATGAAGTTGGCGATGGCGACGTGGCGGGTGTCGAAGCTCGACTTGCCCCACACCGTCTTGTCGGTGTCGCTGTCATACAGGCGGTCGCGTGAACCGGAAGCATGGTCGTAGGACTTGGACAGGGTGTAAGCAAAGCCATAGCTGAAGCCCGACTTGAAGCGGCGGTTGACTTCGATCTGGAGGGCGTTGTATTCGCTGCGTCCGGCATGCTCGAGCATGGGGATGAAGGCGAAGCCCTTGTAGGGGCGGAGGAAGTTGACGTTGGCGCCGGCGTTTTCGGGGCGGAACGTGGTGCCGATGGGGAGCTGATTGAGGTCGCGCTCACGGGCCAGGTGGTTGCCGGCGGTGCCGACGTAGCCAATGTCGATGGTGGTTTCAAAGCCGATCTGGCGCTGGTAGGTGACGTTCCAGTTGTAGGCTTTGGGGTGCTTCAGGGCCGGGTCGATGGTCATGAAGAACTGCGGGAAGGCGACACGGCTGGCGCCGCCGGGGTTGTCAGCCAGACCGTTGACCACGGAGGCCATGGGCTGGAAGGGCGGGTTGCCGCCGAGGAAGACGGAGTCATAGACGCCGAAGCGGGAGACGAAGCCGCCGAAGCCGGCGCGCAGGACGTCTTTGGCGCCGAGCTGGTAGGCCAGGCCGAAGCGCGGCATGATCGTCAGGTGCGCATCCGAAGGATAGGGACTGTCGCCGCGCAGGAGGCTGTTGAACTGGCCGGAGTCGATAGCCGGGACGCGGCCCTTGCCGGCTGCCGGGAATTCGGTGCCGGGGATGTAGACGCCGTTGAAGCGGTCGCCGCTGAGAACGTTGCCGCTGGCGCGGTCGATGACGGCGGCGCGGGCGTTGTCGTAGAGCTTGGGATCGAAGACGGCCATGTTGCCCCAGAGGGACTTGAAGTAGCCGTTCATCCAGGAGCCGCGGAAACCGATTTCCAGCTTCAGCTTCTGGTTGACGCGCCAGGAGTCCTGACCGAAGAACTCAAACAGGTGGCCGCGGTAGGGGGTGAAGCTGCGCGGGCCGATTTCGGCGTAGCTGCTGAACAGGCCCATGGCGGCGTTGCTGAGGGCGACGTTGGTGCTGGTGGCGCCGCCGCGGGAATCGGTGAACACAAAGCGGCCGTTCTGGTTGTTGGTGCCGCCAGGAACGCCGGTGACGTTGATCTGGTCAAAGTCGTTCTGGCCGGCGCGTTCCCAATAAGCGCCGAACTTGAACTGGTGGTTGCCGGCGATCTTAGTGAAGTTGTTGGACAGCTGATAAATCGGGCCGGTGGAGCGGGCCGGGTAGGGGCCGCCATCGATGGAGCCGAAGTTGGCGATTTCCACGGTCGGCACCTTGTCGTTGATTTCCTTAGGCTCAGTGAAGAGGTAGGGGTAGTTGATGCCGCGCGTGGAACGGGCAAAACGATTGCCGGTGCGATCGATGTCGATGAACACGCGGTCGACCGAGGCGGCGATCATGAACTCGTTGATCATGGTCGGCGAGACGGTCCAGACGTGGTTCAGCGAGGCCGTCTTATTCGGGCGGTTCCAGTCGGTGACGGCGTAGTCAAAGCCGCCGCGGAAGGCGTCGATGGCATTCCAGTTGTAGTTGGAGTGGCGGAAGCGGAGGACCTGGCTCTGGCTGAGGTTGTAGTCGATGGATACGGTGTCCTTGCGCTGGTTCTGCGGATTGGGCCGGATCTGGAAAAAGTTGGACGTGCCCTGGCGGAAGCCGGGGGTGGCCGTCGGGTAGGTGCGCAGGAAGGCGATACCGTTCGGGCTGAGGCGCGAGGCCGGGATGATGTTGCCGGCGAAGGGGGTGTTGGTGATGGGGTCATTCACCACGCGGGCGGTGTTGAAGAAGCCGGTGGCCGGGTTGAGCAGTTCGCTGAAATTGCCGGCGCGCATCAGTTCGGTGGGCACGGTCTGGGTGGTGCTGCTCTGCTGGCGGAAACGGACCCACTCCTGGCTCCAGAGGAAGAAGAGCTTGTCGCGGTTGGTGTTGAACTTGCCGGGGATGGTCACCGGGCCGTCGATGACGTAGCCGAACTGGTTGAAGCGGCGTGTCTGGCGCGGGACGTTGTTGCGGTTGTTGGCCCAGGAGTTGGCGTCGAGCTTGTCGTTGCGGAAATACTCGTAGGCGGTGAAGTGGAAGTCGCGGCCGCCCGAGCGGGTGACCATGCGGACCTGGCCGTTGTTGGAGCGGCCGTACTCGGCGCCGTAGTTGGCGGTGAGCACCTGGACTTCCTGGACGGTTTCCACGTCGGCTGCGCCGATGGAGGTGCCGTTGGCGCGGGTACGGATGCCGACCGCGCCGTCGTAGGTGATGACGGAATCGGAGGAACGGCCGCCGTTGATGGAGAGGCCAGCGCTGGTGAGGCCGAAGCTGAAGCCGTTCAACGCACCGCCGCGAACGCCCGCCTTGAGCTGGGCGAGGAAGATCGGGTTACGGCCGTTGAGCGAGAGGTTCTGAATCTGCTGGCGTTCGACGGTTTTGCCGACGGCGCCGGATTCGGTCTGCAGCGTGGCTACGCTGGCTTCGACAGTCACCGACTCGCTGACGGCGCCGACGGTGAGTTCCACGGATACGTTAATCGGGATACCGGCGTCCATCTTGTTGCGGGTCTTCTCAGACTTCTTGAAGCCCTGCGCCTCGACGCTTACGGTGTAGTAGCCCGGGGGCAGGTTGGTGGCGATATAAAGACCGGACTCGTTGGTGTTCACCTCGCGGGAGAAGCCGGTGTCTTCATTCTTGATGGTGACTTTGGCGTTGGAAACGACAGCGCCGGTGGGATCCTTCACGGTCCCGGTCACGTATGAGTTGTCGGACTGGGCAAACAGGCCCAGAACGGCTAACGAGGCGATCAACACTCTCGTCAGAATTTTCACATTTTCCTCCTTGGGAAATGGCTTGTTTCACCCGCGGGCGGAGCCACGGATGGGATGTACGATGCCAATGTCCGCGAATACAAAGCGGACGTACGAGGGGTTGGGAAAAAACGCGGGGGCGCGCCGAGAGAACCGGAGAGTACCCACACTGACCCACAATGACCCCATACCTACTTCGGTACCATCCCCATCATAGCCAAGTCAAAACGTAAATTCTAAGAAAACTTTAATCTTTGACCGGGCCGCTTGGCTGACGACTGCAAACGATGGCAATTACGAGCAGTATACGGGGCCTGCGTTTCTGGCCGATGACAGCGGGCGAGGGAGCAACAGAGAGAGCCAGCGGGCCGGGGTGGCCTGCTGGCTCTCGTTTAGGGGAAGGGTTGCCCGGCGCTAGAAGTCGTAGCGCAGGGAGAACTGCATGACGCGGGGCAGGGTGAGGGTGTCGGAATATTTACCAAACGAACCCAAAGTGCCGAGGCTGCCCGAGATCGACAGGGGGTCGAAGCGGGCGGTGTTGGTGACGTTGAAGACCTCCCAGCGGAACTGGAGGGTATGGGACTCGGAGTAGGGCATGTTGAAGGACTTGCCGAGGCCGAGGTCGATGTTGAAATTGCCGTCGCCGCGGACGACGTTGCGGCCGCCGGTGGCGCCGGGGAGCGAATAGTCGAAGGCTTTGACGGCTTCGACGGGGTTTTGGAAGATGTTCACGCCGGGCGTGCCGCCGGGAGGCGCGATGGCGCCTTTGTTGGTGCCGTCCAGGAAGTTGCCGACGACGGTGGCGTTGCCGGTGACGTTCCAGTTGGTGGGCCAGAAGCGGCCGTTGCCGATGCCGACGGGGAGGCCAGTGGAGGCGCGGTAGAGGCCGGAGATCTGCCAGCCGCCGATGATGGCGTTGAGCACGCCGCCGGCGTTGGGAGCGAGCGGCTTGTTCTTGCCGAAGGGCAGGCCGTAGACGAAGTTGGCGTTCCACTGGTGGCGGGCGTCGTAGTCGCTGACGGCGCGGAAGAGGCGCTTATCGAAGGCGTTGATGATGACGCCCTGGAGGGCGGTGGAGTTTTCCGGGGTGGAGGCGAGGTCGATGGACTTGGAGAGGGTGTAGTTGAAGGTGACCTCGTCGCCGTTGTTGAAGCGCTTGCGGACGGTCCAGAGCATACCGTGGTAGTTGCCGTTGCCATTGGAGCGGAGGGTGCGCAGGTAGCTGTACTGGCGGTTGTAGAAGGAGTAGGGGCCGAACTTCGAGCAGGAGGGCCGGCACAGGACGTCCATCTCATAGAGGGCGTAGGTATAGTCGGGCGCGTTGTTGGCGATGCTCTGGTAGGCGCGCTGGGTGGCTGAGAGCGTAGCGGTGGCGGCGCCGGGGAAGAAGTTTTCCCAGAAGGCGATGCGGGGGACGCTGCCGACGGGGGTGTTGGCGTTGGCGAGATTCGCCAATTGCGTGGCGGCTTCGAAGTAGCGCACACCGGAGGCCGGGTCGCGCATGTTGACGGGCATGGCGATGTCTTCGCTCATGAGCGAGCGGCGCGAGAGGCGGCCGACGTAGGAGCCTTGCACGAACAGGCCGTGGGGCAGTTCGCGGCTGATGGAGAAGTTCATGTTCATGGTGTAGGCCGGGACGAGGTTGTCGTCGAGGCTGTTGGTGATGGCGAAGAGGTTGGGGGCGCGCTGGGGGAAGCCGGCGGCGGGGGCGGCCGGCAGCAGGCCGGCGGGGATGGCGTTCAGGCCCTGGTAGCGCGGGGCGTTGGCCAGGGTGAGGACGGCCGAAGGATTCGACAGCGAGGTGGAGAGGCCAAGGGCGGAGACGTCGTAGTTGGTGATGATGCCGGCGCCCATGACGTCGTAATACATGCCCCAGCCGGCGCGGATGGCGGTTTTGCCGGGTCCGCCGAAGAGGAAGCGCGAGAGGCCGTCGCTGCCTTGCGGCGAGTAAGCGATGGAGAGACGCGGGGCGAAGTTCTTCTTGTGATAGGGATAGAGGTCGCGGCCGCCGTCCTGCTCTTTGAGCACGTATTCGACGGGCGTGGAGAGGAACTGCGGGGCGCCCTGGTCAGCAAGGCCGGTGCGGTCGGCAAACCAGCTGGAGAGCGGCTGGCGCGAAACCGTCTGCACGCCGTTGGCCTCATAGACGGGCGGCATGAGCGAGTACCGCAGGCCGTAGGTGAGGCTGAGGGAGCGCGTCATGCGCCAGGTGTCCTGAGCGTAGAACTCATACTCTTCGGCGTTGAACTGGCGGGGGACGCCGGCGCCCTGGGGCAGGGGCGAGCCGTCCTTGTTGTAGTTGTAGGCGGCGGTGCCCTGGCTGACGACGCCCAGCACGGCCATGGCGGCGTCGCGGTAGGCGTTGATGGCGTTGGCGCGGATGTCGGTGAGCGGGCGGTTGATCTCAGCGCCGGAGCTGACCAGCCAGGAGGAGTTGGTGGAGGCGGCGCTGAAGGAGTTGGCGTAGTTGACGCGGCTGTTGCGGATGATGCGGGCGACGAAGCCGAACTTGAGCTCGTGTTTGCCCTTGAGCCAGCTGAAGTCGTCGGCGATGGTGTGGGCCGGGGTCTTGCGGATGAAGGGGCGGTTGTTGCCGTTCAGCGGGTCCATGGTGCGGAAGGTGACGAAGGGCAGCAGGGAGACGCCGGAGTTTTCCAGGCCGACGCGGGTGAGGCCGTAGCGGAGGTTGTTCACCATGGTGGCGTTGAGAGTGGAGGTGAGGCCTGTGGCGAAGCCCTTGGTGTTGTTCAGGTTCGTGTTGTTAGGAGCCATGCCGGGGAACTGCGGAGCCGAGGTGCCCTTGTCGTCCTGCAGATTGCCGCGCACAAAGGCGGCGTGGCGGTTCTGCGAATCGAGATAGAAGTCGAGCTTGGCGATGAAGGTCTTGTTGTCGACCTTGACGGGGGCGTTGAAGAGGAAGCCCGAGGTGTTGATGCTATCGCCGACGACGGTGGAGTTGGGCAGCGGGTACTGCTTCATGACGGCGAGGGCGCTGGCGCTGGGGCCGACGCCGGCGGTGTCGATGCGGGTGCGCAGATCCTGCGGGGTGAGAGTGGCCACCGAGCCGTCGGTGCGGATGTAGTTGACGATGCCTTCGCGAAGGGTGGCGTTGGGAATGGTGCGCAGGGCCTGCTCTTCGCGGCGGTCCTGGCGGCCTTCGAAGTTGCCGAAGAAGAAGAGTCGGTTGCGCTTGATGGGGCCGCCGAGGGAGGCGCCGTAGACGTTGCGGTTGAGCTTGGCCAGGGGCAGGCCGCTCAGGTTGTTGAAGAAGCTATTGGCGTTGGTTTTCTTATTGCGGAGGAACTCATAGGCCGAGCCGTGAAACTCGTTGGTGCCGCCCTTGGTGACGAGCGCGATCTGCGCGCCGGAGCTGCGGCCCTGGTCGGCGTTGGCGTTGGTGGTGGTGACGCGGAACTCCTGCACGCTATCGAGGGTGACGCGGAGGACGCTGGTGAAGGGGTCACGGTTCTGCTGATCGTTCACGTCGACGCCGTCGAGGGTGACATTGGCCTGGTCACTCTTGCCGCCGACGACGTTGCCGCCGCGGTAGGACCCGGTGAGGTTTTCACCGGCGAAGGTGACGCCGGGCTGGAGCGAGAGCAGGCCGACCACGTTGCGCCCTTCAAAGGGAAGCTGCAGAATCGGCTTGGTGCTGAAGCTGTTGCCGATGGTGGCGTCGGTGGTGTTGAGCATCAACGCTTCGGCGGAGATGGAAATGGTCTCCGAGACAGCGCCCACTTCCAGTTTGACGGCGACGGTGGCGGGCGTATTCACCAGCAGGCGGACGTTGTTCACCACGGCCGAGGAGAACCCGTTGGCCTGGGCCGTCAACGTGTAGTTGCCGGGAGCAATCTGAGCGAAGGAATAGTTGCCGTTCGCGTCGGCGTTGGTTGTTCGTTTGAGGCCGGTTTCGGTGTTGACGATATCGACCTTGGCGCTAGGCACCGCGGCGCCTGACGGATCGGTGATGCTGCCATTGAGTTGGGTCGTGCCTTGTGCAAAGAGTGCCGAAAAGGCGCACAAATGCGCGGCCAGAAGCAACACGAGTTGCTTAGCTTTCATGAGTAACCCTTTCCCCACCGCGCGGCGTCGTGGCAGCGCGGACCAAAAAATATGAAGAAAGTGTATCACCACCACGCCGAGGTAGTGCAACTGTCATCCGGGCAAGGCCGTCTGGGGGATGCAATGGCTTACATGGGGACGAAGTGAGACGGGCGACGGGGTGAGCGGGTTGGGCCTAAGATAGAAGGTATGGCGGACACATCCTTCATCATTGCGGGCCGGACGTTTCAATCGAGGCTGATCGTGGGCACGGGGAAGTATCGCAGCTTCCCGGAGATGAAGCGTTGCCACGAAGCCTCGGGCGCCGACATGGTGACGGTGGCGGTGCGGCGCGTGAACCTGACCGACAAGAGCAAGGAGTCGCTGATCGACTATATCGATCGCGACAAGATCTTCATTCTGCCCAACACGGCGGCCTGCTACACGGCCGATGAGGCCATTCGCACGGCGCGGCTGGGGCGCGAGGTGGGCTTGTCGAACTGGGTGAAGCTGGAAGTGATCGGCGACCAGAAGACGCTGTTTCCAGACAATGAGGGGTTGTTGGAGGCGACGCGTGTGCTGGCCAAGGAGGGCTTCATCGTGCTGCCCTACACAACGGATGATCCGGTAAACGCGCGCAAGCTGATCGATGCCGGAGCGGCGGCGGTGATGCCGCTGGCGGCGCCCATCGGCTCAGGGCTGGGGATTCAAAACCCGACCAACCTGCGCATCCTGCGTGAACAGATCACCGAAGTGCCGCTGATTGTGGACGCAGGCGTGGGCACGGCCAGCGATGCGGCCATGGCGATGGAGTTAGGCTACGACGGCATTCTCATGAACACGGCCATCGCCGAGGCCGAGGACGCCGAGCAGATGGCGGTGGCGATGAAGCTGGGGACGCAGGCCGGGCGGATGGCGTTTTTGTCGGGGCGGATGCAGAAGCGGCTGTATGCGTCGGCGAGTTCGCCGCTGGCGGGCGTGGTGCGGTAGTTTCAGGCGGCCGCGGCGGGAGCGGCCGGAGAGTGGGGTTGTGCGCCGGGCCGGGGATTGTGTATCATGGTCGTTACGGCTATTGGCCGCACGGCTGTTTATTCGCCAGCCTGACTGAAAGCCCCCCCGGATCGGGAAATGCCGATCGACAACGGAACATTGAAAACGTAGAGGTTGAGTTATGTACGCAGTAATCCAAACCGGCGGCAAGCAGTATCGTGTGACAACCGGCGAGACCGTGCGCGTGGAGACGCTGCCGGGCGACAAGGGCACGGCGGTGGAGTTTGCCCCGCTGGCGGTGATGCGTGAAGGCGAAGTGCTCACCGGGAGCGACGTGAGCGGCGCCAAGGTGAAGGGCACGATTGCCGACCATGGCCGCGGCGACAAGATTATCGTCTTCAAGTTCAAGCGCAAGAAGCAGTACAAGCGCACGATCGGCCACCGGCAGAATTTCACCGCGATCAAGATTGAGGAGATCTCGGCGTAAGACGCTGAGACCTGAGTAGGAGGAACCCATGGCAAGTAAAAAAGGGATGGGCAGTTCCAGGAATGGCCGCGATTCGCATTCGCAGCGCCTGGGCGTGAAGGCCTTCGCGGGGGAGACGGTCACCGGCGGTTCGATTCTGGTGCGGCAGCGCGGGACGCGGTTCTATCCCGGCGAGAATGTCGGCATCGGCAAGGACGACACGCTGTTTGCCAAACTCCCCGGCATCGTCGAGTTTCGTGACCGCGGACGGCAGGGTCGCTTCATCAGCATCCGCACCGCGTAACTAGAGTTTAGTCAGCCTGCATCTCAATGGGCCGCCGGTGCAGCCACTGGCGGCCATTTTTCTGTCTATTCAACGGCGGCGGCCGGGTGGTATCGCGTGTTCATTGACGAAGTACGAATTCGAGTGAAGGGCGGCAATGGCGGCAACGGCTGCCTGGCCTTCCGGCGGGAGAAGTTTGTCCCCAGGGGCGGGCCTTCGGGCGGCGACGGCGGGCGCGGCGGCGACATTGTGATGGAAGCCAGCAACCACTACAACACGCTGCTCCATTTCCGCTACAACCCGGAGCACACGGCCGAGCGTGGACGCCACGGCGAGGGGAGCAACCGCAAGGGCCGCGACGGCGATGACATTGTGCTGCCGGTTCCGGTGGGCACCGTGGTCTACGACGAGGCCACGGGCGAGAAGGTGTTCGACTTCACACGGCCGGGCGAGCGCTGCGTGGTGTGCAAGGGCGGACGCGGCGGGCGCGGCAACGCGCGGTTTGCCACCCCCTGGCACCAGACGCCGACCGAACACGAACCGGGCTCACTGGGCGAGGAGAAGGCGTTCAAGCTGGAGCTGAAGCTGCTGGCCGATGTGGGGCTGGTGGGCTTCCCCAACGCGGGCAAATCGACGCTGATCAGCGTGCTCTCGGCGGCGCGGCCGAAGATTGCCGACTACCCGTTCACGACGCTGGAGCCGAACCTCGGCGTGGCCATGACGCAGGACCAGCGCACGTTTGTGGTGGCCGACATTCCGGGCCTCATTGAGGGGGCGAGCGAAGGGGCGGGTTTGGGCATTCGCTTCCTGCGGCACGTGGAGCGGACGCGCCTGCTCGTGCACCTGGTGGATGTGAGCGAGTTGAGCGGGCGCAAGCCTTCGGAGGATTTCAAGATCGTCCTGAAGGAGCTGGAGCGCTTCTCGGCGGAGCTGGCGGCCAAGCCGATGTTCGTGGTGGCGACCAAGCTGGACGCCGCCCAGGACAAGTCGCGGCTGGACAGCCTGCGGCGCATGGCGGCGCGGCGCAAGCTGCCGTTCTTCAAGATCTCGGCCGTCACCGGCGAGGGTGTGGAAGAGCTGAAGTTCGCCATGGCCGCGGCGGTGTTAAGCGACGACACAGCGGGCTGACGAGGGGGAGTGTGGCATAATCGCGGGGTGAAATATCGCCATCGCGTCCTTGGGTTCCTCTTCTTCCTCTCCGTCATCACTTACATCGACCGGGTGTGCATCTCCGTGGCCGGCAAGACCATGCAGGAGGACTTGGGCATCTCGCCCGAGCGTTGGGGGTGGATCCTCGGCGCCTTTGCCATCTCCTACGCGGCGTTTGAGATTCCCAGCGGTTCGATGGGCGACCGCATTGGTCCGCGCAAGGTGCTCACGCGCATCGTCGTCTGGTGGTCGGCGTTCACCAGCCTGACGGGCATTGTGCGCAGCTTTCCGGCCCTGCTGGGTGTGCGATTTATGTTCGGCGCCGGTGAGGCCGGAGCGTACCCCAACTCATCGGCGGCGATCTCGCGCTGGTTCCCCTTCGTCGAACGGGCGCGGGCGCATGGGTTGGTGTGGATGGCGAGCCGTGTGGGCGGGGCCATTTCGCCGCTGCTGGTGGTGCCGATCCAGGCCGCCTATGGGTGGCGGGCCAGCTTCATGGTGTTCGGTGTGATGGGCATCGTCTGGGCGGCGGCCTGGTATTGGTGGTTCCGCGATCATCCGTCGGAAAAAGAAGGCGTCACGGCGGCCGAGATGAAAGAGATCGACACCGGCGCCAAGCCCGAGGCGCATGTCGGACTGCCTTGGGGGCAGGCGCTGCGGAGTCCCAACCTGTGGTGGATCATGCTCATGTACCACACCTACTGTTGGGGTTCGTTTTTCTACCTCTCGTGGCTGCACACGTTTCTGGAGAATGGGCGGGGATTCAGCAAGGCCGACCTGGTGGCCTACTCCTGGCTGCCGTTTGTGTTTGGCGGCACGGCGAACATGTTGGGCGGCATCACCAGCGACTACATGGTGAAGCGGGTGGGCCTGAAATGGGGAAGACGGCTATGCGGGCTGATCGGCCTGGGGGCATCGGCGATCTTCCTGCTGGCGACCACGCTGACGCAGGACAAGGTGGCCAGCGTGCTGCTGCTGGCGCTGGGCTACGCCGGTTCGGATTTCATGCTGCCGGTGGCCTGGGCCGTGTGTCTGGACGTGGGCCGCAAATACGCCGGCGCGGTGACCGGGGCGATGAATACGGCAGGCCAGATCGGGTCGTTTCTGACTTCGGTGTCGTTCGGCTACCTGGTGACGTATTTCGGCAGCTATGATGCCCCGCTGATTCCGATGGGGATACTCACCGGGATCAGTGCCCTCTTGTGGTTGAAGATCGATCCGACGCATCAACTGGTGAAGGAACCAGTGGCCGGGGAGCCTCTCCAGAAGGCAGCCTGAGCCCGGCCACGCGCACACGGCGCGATGCCAGGTGGGCCACGCCGCCGCGCGGGCGGGCGGCCCACAGGGCGCCTGCCAGCACCATGAACCAGGCGGCCACACCGATGCGGTGCAGCGGGAAGTCGAAGATGGCGTGGACCATCACGAACGGCACCCCGTAGGCCCAGCGCGATCGGCCCAACGCCGCCAGCAGCAGGGCGGCAAAGGTGACCAGCAACGCCAGGCCGGGCAGCCCGGCTTCGACGGCGATCTGCAGCCAGTCGTTGTGGGCGAGATTCACGAAGCGGCCGTTGTCAAACAGCGCGTAGGCGGGATAGGCGGCGGAGAAAGCGCCGAGCCCGAAGCCGGCCAGCGGACGGTCAGCGAGCATGTCCATGCCGGAAAGGTAGATCTGCTTGCGGAAGACGAGCGGGTCGCCATACTGCAGGCGGACGAGGAGACTGCTGTCGCTCAGCGCGACGGCGGCCAGCAGGGCGGCCGCGGCGGCCCCGAAGGCGAGCTTCCAATAGAGGCGCTGGCCGCGGGTGAACACGAAGGCGAAGAGCACACATTCGCTGAAGATGAGCAGGGCCCCGGAGCGGCTGCCCGACAGCAGCACGGAGCAGGCCAGCACACCCGCGTGGACCAGCCAGTGCCAGCGCGGCACGCCGTTGCGCAGGCCGAGCCAGAGGAGCACGGGCAGAGCCAGTTCGGCAAAGCAGGCGTACATGTTGCGGTTGGCGAAGCTGGCGGCGTAGGCATCCGGGGCCGCCGAAATCAGGAACGGGAGGCCGAGAACGCCGGCAAAGGGCTGGATGAGGGCAAACCAGCCCAGCGCCGCGGCGAGCGACCCGAAGGCGGTGAGCAGAAGATGACGCCGCTCGGCGCTGGCGCACAAGCGGGCCGAGAGAACGAAGGCCGCCGTCAACGCCGACCAGTAGGTGATCGCTTTGAGGGTGGCGTTGTTGTAGACGCTGAGGCCGGTGAGCAGTTGCAGCAGTCCCCACGCCGGCAGTGCGCCGAGCAGCCAGGCCGGCGTAGTCAGACCGCCGGAGAGCAGGCGCGGCTCACGGGTCGCGGCGAGGGCGGCCAGCAGGAGCAGCGCCACGGCCAGCGGGGCCGCCCAGGAGGCCTCCACCCATGCGGTCAGCGTGCCCGCGGCGCAGGCCGCCAACAGTGCCCACAGCGCGGCCGGATGCGCGGACAGGATGCTCCGGCTCATACCGCCTCCTTGGCGCGGGTCACGGCGGCGGCCGACGGCCCCACCTCCTGCGCCAGTTGGACCAGCGAATCGACATCGGTCGGCGAGCTTTGCGGGCGCTCCTCCATCGCCAGCAGCGCCGCCGGGACATGAACTCGCAGCGACTCCACCCAGGGAATGAGAATCGCCGACTTGTGGTTGCGCCCAAAGGCGCACCAGAGGTTGACGTAGTTGCCGTCGCCGAGCGGGATGCGCAACTGCCAGCTCGGCGTCTCGGCCTGGGGATGACCAAGTTGAAACGGTTCGCCGCGCAGGCTGGCCTGCAGGCAGACGATGTCAAACATCTCCGACGATTCGCGGATCACCTGCCAGCACTCCTCCGCGCTGCCCGCCGTGCGGATGCGCTTCTCAAAAGCGTGAATGGCGATCTGCCCGTGCACGAGGCGTTGCACGGCGCCTGAGCGCAGCGTGCGTCCGGCGGCGTTGAACTCGTGATAGCCAAGGTGCTGGATGCCGGCCCAGGTGGCCAGGCAAAACAGCAGGATGACCAGCCCGCCCACCTGGTTGGAGAGCACGCTTTGCAGCAGGCTCAAGGCGGCATAGAAGCCGCATACGGCGTAGAGCACGAGCACGGCGCGGCGCTGGGTCCAGCCGAGGTCGAGCAGGCGGTGGTGGATGTGGCCGCGGTCGGCTGAAAAGATGGGACGCCCGCGCAGCCAGCGGCGGACGATGGAGAGGCAGACGTCGAGCAGCGGGATGGCCAGCGCCATGAAGGGAGCGGTCATGCCGAGCAGGGTGGCCGACTTCTGGCTCCAGATGACGCCATAGCTGCCCAGCAGGAAGCCGATGAGCAGGCTCCCCGAGTCGCCCAGGAACACCGAGGCCGGATTGAAGTTGTAGCGCAGGAAGCCGAGCAGCGCGCCGGCCAGCGGCAAGGTGACCAGGGCCAGCGCCTCGTTGCCGTGGAGCAGGGCGGCCAGGAAGGTGGTGAGCGTGGCAAACAGGCCCATGCCCGAAGCCAGCCCGTCGAGGCCGTCGATGAGATTGAAGGCGTTCGAGCACATCACCAGCCAGATGAGGGTGATGGGCAGCCCGAGCCACTCCGGAATTCCGATGCCGGCCAGCGAGAAGATGCGCACGCCGGAGAAATAGGCCCCGGCCGCGGCCAGCACCTGACCGGCCAGCTTCTGCCACGGGGCCAGTCCGATCACATCGTCGAGCAGCCCGGTGAGGAACACGATGCCGGCCGAGAGAATCAGCGGAACGATGAGAGGAATGCCGCCCAGCGGCGATTCTCCCGCCGGGGAGAGCAGCGAGAGCAGGGCAAACGGCGCGACATAGGCAATGGCGATGGGAATGCCGCCGATGCGCGGCACGGCCCGCTGGTGGAGTTTGCGCCCGCCATCGGGCTCATCGACGAGGTTGTGGCTGAGGAAGGCATTGCGCACCAGCGGCGTAAGCACCAGCGTGAGCAGGAACGACCCGGCGCTGAGAGCGAGCAGAACGTGGAGATTCATCATGGGTAGAGCTTCCTCGAAGGCGGGCAGGCAGCGGGGCGTTCACTGCCGGGGGCGCTGCCGCCAGCTTCCGGCGCCACCGCCGCGTAGAGCTGCAAGATGCTCTCCGCCATGGCTTCGCGGCTGAACAGGCGCACGGCGCGTTCACGGCCGGCCAGCCCCATCCGAAGTCTCCTTTCCGGATCTCCCAACAGGGAGAGAATCGCCGCGCCCAACGCGGCCGCATCGCCCGGGGCCACCACGAGGCCCGTCTCGCCGTGCTGATTCACGGCGCGCACACCGGTCGGCAGATCGGTGGACACCACCGGCAGGGCGGCGCCCATGGCCTCCACCATCACCAGGCCGAAAGCCTCACTGCGCTCGCAGGACGGCAGGCAGAACAGGTCGGCGTCGCGGTAGCAGCGCAGCAGCTCCTCCTGCCCGACGCGCCCTTTGAAGTGCACTCGGGTTGCCACTCCCAGGCGCAGCGCCGTGGCTTCCAGTTCGGCCCGCATGTCGCCGTCGCCCACCAGCGTCAACTCGCCCTCCCAGTGCGCCATCGATTCGATGAGGAACTGGAACCCTTTGTAGTAGCTGAAGCGCCCCACGGCGAGCACGCGGCGGCCGGGGACGGCGGCGCGGGCCTGCGCGTCGATGGGTAAAAACGGCCGCAGGTCGATGCCAAACGGAATCACCAGGCACTTGGCGCGGTGGCGCGCCAGCACGGGGGAACTCTCAATCAACTCGCGGCTGCCGGCAATGATCGCCCCGGCGCGGCTCAAGCCCAGTTCCAGAATGGGACGGTAGAGCCATTTCAGTTTCCGTTGCCGCACGATGTCGCTGTGATAGTGGATCACCAGCCGCCCGCGGTGGCGGGCCAGCAAAAAGAGCGCCAGGGCGAGCGGGTTGGGCTCATGGAGGTGGACGATCTCGGCCCGCTCGCGGCGCAACAGGCCCCACAAGCCTGGCGTCAGCGGCTGCGAGAACAGCGTGCGCCAGGTGGCCAGGCGCGTCAGGTGAAAGCCCGCGCTGCGGTCCTCTTCCTGGCGCGGCGCGTCGTTGGCCACCACCACGCGCAGTTCCACGCGCGGGGCGATGGTTTCGCAGATGTCCTTCAGCGCCGTCTCCATGCCGCCCCAGCGCGGCGGATAGTATTTGCCCACATGCAGCACGCGCGTCATCGCACGGCCCCTCCGGGGGCCAGCCAGCGTTCGGCGCGGTCGCAGGCCAGACAGGTCCCGCAGCAGGAATAGAAGAAGCCCATGATGCGCCAGTTGTAGGGGAACTCGCCGAACAGCGAGGCCACGGCGAGGCC
>JAFLBB010000056.1 GCA_017304135.1 Acidobacteriota bacterium
CCCCTCGACCCCTCCAAGAAGGACCCCAAACAGCCCAACCCCACCCTCAAACACCCGTAACGGAGCACCGCTTCGCGCGCATGGGTCGCGGCGGCCCCGCGGCGAGCACCGCCTAGCTAACCGCCTTGCCGCACTTCTTCGCCAACGCCTCCAGCAGCTTCGCTCGCAGCGCGTCCGGAACCTCTTTCGGTTCCATCCCCTTATACACCTGCAACGTCTTCTTGGTGGTGTCGTACACCACCCAACAGTTCACGCAATTGGTGATGTGCTCCTTCACCTGCGCCTTCACTTCTTCATCGGCCGTCTCGTCCAGGTAATCGTTGAGCCAACCCAGAAAGTCCTTACAGGTAAGCAAAGGCGTCGTCTCCCTTCCCTCGACGGAAATACTGTGTGAGCCTCTCGCGCAACTGCAGTCGAGCCCGCAGCAGCCGGCTCTTCACGGCCGGTATCGAAATCTCCAGCGTCTGCGCCGTCTCTTCGGTGGAAAGCTCTTCTACGTCGCGCAACACAAACACTGTCCGGTAGATAGGCTCTAGTGATTCGATGGCCTCATCGAGAATCCGTCGCATTTCTTCCTGCGAATACGTGCGCTCTGGCGTCTCGTCCCACACCGCGATCTCGCGCACCAGATCCTCGTTGTCCCCCGCCACCGGTTCATCCAAGGAGACTTGTTTGTCTGATTTCCGCTTCCGCAGCTTCATCAGCGCCTGGTTCACGGTGATCCGCACCAGCCACGTGTAGAACTTCGAGTTCCCCGCGAACTTCCCTATATGCGAGAAGGCATTCAGGAAACTCTCTTGCAGCACATCCTCGGCATCTTCCTCGTTGCCCGTAATGTGCCGCGCCAGCCTCAGGATCTTCCGGTCGTGCCGCTTCATCAGCTCGGCGAAGGCTTCCACCTTCCCAGCCTGCGTCTGCGCCACCAGCGCCGCGTCGTCCAACTCCGCCAGCGCCAACCCCGGTTCCGCCGGCGGCGGTGTGCCCGATGTAGCCATGGAAACCTTCAGAGTACCACCCCTTTCCAACCGCTCATCCCGTCATTTCGCCCGTTCATTCCCCTCCCGTTCCGCCGCCCGCCGCAGGCAGCCGGAACGCCGCCATCTCCTGGCCATTGCGAACAAACAACCGCCCCGCCGCGATCACCGGGTGGTTCCACGTCTTGCCCTCCAGCGCCGGCGCTTTGGCCACCTCCGTAAACCCGTCCGGCCTCGCCTGCACCAGTGCCACTTCGCCCTCCTCGGACAACACCAAAAGCAGGTCCTGCTCCGGCAGCAACAGCATCTGCCCGTTGCCATACCGCCCGCCCTTCCACACCCGCTCGCCCGTCGTCAGGTCCACACACGCCAGAATGCGCGCATCGAACCCATACGCATGGCCTTTGTGGACAACGCTGTCGTTGAAGTACGGCTTCAGCGCCATCGTTGTCCAACGCTCCGCCACCGTCCAGCCCGCCGGACCCCGCACCGGGTCCAGCCGCCGCGTCCCCTTTAGTTGCGACACCGAAACCAGCAGTCCGGCCCCAGGAACCATCGCCGGCTGGATGATCGGCATCCCCTTCCACTCATGCGACCACAGCACCGCGCCGCTGGCCCCATCCAACCCCGCCGCGCCCTCCGGCGTCAGCATCACCAGCTGCTCCACGCCGCCAATCGTCGCCAGTTGCGGCGAGCTATAGCTGCCCCCCGTCGCCTCGCCCATCCAGCGCAACTTCCCCGTCGCCGCCTCATACGCCGCCAGCCTCCCGGCATACACAATCACCAGACCCTGCGTCACCACCGGCGAGGCCGAAAAGCCCCAGTCCGGGGCCGCTTGTTTGGTGTCCGCCGTCGTGTCGCGGCTCCACAGCTTCTTCCCCGTGGCAGCGTCCAGCACGTTCAACACCCCCGTCGCCCCCAGCGTGTACACCCGCCCTCCGGCCAGCGTCGGCGTCGCCCGCGGCCCCGCCCCGGCATTCGATTCAAAGAACCGCACCGCGTCGCCGTGCTTCCACACAAGCTCCCCCGTATCAACCGCATAGGCCGTCACCAGTTCCTCTTCGCCGCGCTGCTCCTGCGTGTAGAGCAACCCGCCCTGCACCGCGAACGACGACCACCCCGGCCCCACCGGCTTCCGCCACAACAGCGCCGGCGCCGACTGCCCCCAACTCGTCCCGATCGTCACACCCGGAACCACCCCGTCGCGATGAGCTCCCCGGAATCCCGGCCACTCCGCCACCACCCCGGCGGACTCCACCACCTTCGAGGCCTCCACCGGTGCCGGCGGCCTCTCAACCGGCGTCTCCACAGGCGGCGCAACGGGCGCGGCGGCGCTTGGCACAGGCGCCGCCACCCGACGCGCCAGCAACTGCTGCTCCGCCGTCGCCGACCACCGCCAGGCAAACGTGGCGTCATGGTCGCCGTCGATCCCCTCCATCCTCACCAGCGTCCAGCCCAACGCACTCAACAGGATCGCCCCGCCCACCACCAGCCGCCGCACACCGGCCCCCCGGTCTCTCACCGCCGCTACCGCGCCCACGAACACCACCAGCACCAACGGCGCCGCATAGGCGAACACCCACGCCGGACCCATCGACTCGTGCCTCCCCCACCACGCCCCCGCCAGCCCCACGGCTATCAGCGCCGGCGCGCCCACCCGCTCCACCCAAGGCGCCCGGCTAAAGAACAGCCACCACAGCAGAATCACCGCCGCGCAGGCAAACACCCCCTCAATGGCGTACATAAACCCGCCAAATCCCGGCAGCAGCGCCTTCACCCCAAACCGGGATACCAGCAGCAACACAGCCGCCGCAACACCAGGCCAGATCCGCGGGGATTTGTGCATCGAGACAGGAAGAGACACGTCGGCGTCCATGCTCCCATTACGACAGCGAGTTCCGATTTGTTCCCCCGCCCGCGTCATCGGCCGGCACGTCCCCCCGCCGCCGCCAGCAGCCACAACGAGGCCGCCAGCAGGAAGGGCGACGAGTAGACCCCCGGCAAAGCACGCCCGGCAAACAGCGACCCCACCAGATGCCCCAGCGCGTTCAACGTCATCAGCACCCCCAGCGCGAACGAAGCCCACAACAGCAGCCGCGAGTCGAACCGCACCAGCGGCGTCAGCAGCAGCAGGATCGTCACCCCCACAATCAGCCCGCCCAGCCAGATCTGGAACGAGAACTGCGGCAGCGGCGCCCACGGCAGCCGCTCGCGCAGCGCCGCCACCGCCGGGTTGTACACAGAGAGAAAGTCGTGCGCGGCTTCATCCGCTACATGCAGCCCCAACGCACACGTCAGCGCCAGCCAGGCCGAGGCGTGCCGGGAGCGCGGGTCCATGGGAACCTCCGCCTGATTGTGAGTCTGGCGTTCCGGCGAGTCAATCCTCTATCCTCTAGGATTGTCAAATCTGTTGAACAGTCCCGTTCTGTATCCGGCCTGTCTGTGGAGTGCTCTCTTGTTGGCGGGGCAGACGGCCCTGCTCGCTTTCACGCGCGCCGGCAACCGAAGCCATTTCCAGCACCTGGATCTCGAACACCTACAGGAGCACGGGCTGGCTCTGGCACTGCTGGCGCTGCAAGCGCTCCTGGTGGTGGCCGGCTTGTGGCGGATTGGTCTCCCTGTGAGAGGCTTCCCGTTGGTGGCCCTGGCCACCCTGATTGCAGCCGTGTCGGCCATCCCCTCGCGCGACCTCTCGTTCTACGCCCAGGAACTGGGCCTGGCGGGCGCTATCGCCTGCATCCAATTGGGAAACCTCTGGCTGGCCGCAGCCTCGCTGCCGGAACGGCTGCGGGCATCCCTTGCGCGCTGGCCCGCCTCGGTGTTCGCCCAGCGCGGAGGGCGGGCCGTCTGGGTCTGCGCGCTGCTCGTGGCGTTCACAGCCGGGACCTTGAATCTGGCGGTGTACGAAAACCATCCCCACATCGCCGATGAGCTTGCGTTCCTGCTGCAGGGACGCATGTTGGCCGAGGGCCGGCTCACCATCGCGCCGCCCGCCGTGCCCGCCGCCTTCCCCATCGATCTCTTCGTTCAAGGCTCAAAGGAGTGGTATCCGTGCACCCTGCCCGGCTATCCCCTCCTGCTCGCCGTGGGCTTCCTGCTGGGCGCGCCGTGGCTGGTGAATGCGCTGCTTGCCGGCGCCAACATCGTGCTCGCCCAACGCCTCTTCCTGCGCCTCATGGAGCCCGGCCCGGCGTCCATGGCCACGCTGCTGCTCGCCGTCTCTCCCTGGAACCTGTTCCTGGCGATGAGCTTCATGGGCCACACCTCCGCGCTCTCCTTCCTGCTCCTGATGCTGCTGGCAATGGAACGGTCTCTGCGACAGGGCGGCTGGATCTGGATGTCGCTCTCCGGCCTCGCCCTCGGCGGGCTGTGGTCGATCCGCATGCTCGATGGATCGGCCATCGCCGTTGCCGCCGGCCTCTTCCTGTTGGTGCGCACGCGGCGGCTGGCGCCGGCGCTCGCCTTCACCGCCGGGTTCGCCCCGGTGGCGCTGGCCATGCTCGCCTACAATGCCCGGCTGACGGGAAAGGCGCTCTATTCCCCCCTCAGCTATTACTTTGACTCCGTCTACCATCCGGGCATCAACTCGCTGGGCTTCGGTCCGAACCGCGGCCTGCACTGGCCCTTCGATCCCTTTCCAGGCCACGGTCCAGCCGACGCCGCCGTGAATGCCGTTCTCAACCTCTTTCAATTGAACACGGAACTCTACGCCTGGGCGGGTGGTTCGCTGGCGCTCCTGATCCTATGCCTGCTCCGGAAGCGCTGGGACCGCATCGATTGGAGCCTGCTGGCGCTGGCCGCCTTCCTTCCGGCGGTGTATCTGTTCTACTGGTTCAGCGGAGGACCCGACTTCGGTCCCCGCTACTGGCACTTGAGCATCCTTCCCCTCGTGGCTTGGACCGCACGCCTCCTGCACGGGCAAGGCTGGAACGCCGTCGCCGTGATTGCCATGGCGGTGGCGTTGGTGACGTTTCTGCCCTGGCGGGCGCTGGACAAATACAAGGGCTACCTGGACATGCGACCGGAGTTGAAACGAATGCGGTTCGATGCCGGTGGCCCGGCCCTGGTGCTGATCAGGGGACGCTTGCACCCCAGCTTCTCCTCAGCGGCCAACCTGAACCAGCTCGATTTCCAAGGGCCCGTGGTGTTCGCCTGGGATGGCGATGAACCTACCCGGAAGGCGCTCCTTGCTGCCTACCCCGGCCGCCGCGTATTCACCGTCGAGGGACCGGACAGGACCGGGGCGGGCTACCGGTTGATCACCACCGGGGGAGCGCCGGATTGACGAAACTGACGCGGCAGCAGGTGTTGGAGATCGCGCGGAAGCTCTACGCCGGTCCACCCGCCGTGCGCAACGCCATCCAGCGCGCCCGGCCCCACATCTGCCCGTTTGAAGACCTCGCCGCTTGCGTGCCCGAGGGCGCGCATGTGCTCGATTTCGGCTGCGGAAGCGGCCTCTTCCTGGCCGTCCTGGCCGCTACCCGACCCGGTTTTCGCGGAATCGGCGTCGACCCATCGCAGGCGGCGATCGAGGCAGCCCACACCATGGCGGTACGGCTCGCTGCCCGGCACGCAACATCCCAGCTCTCCTTCGCCCGCCTGGAATCGCTGGCCACGATGCCGGCTGGACCCTTTGACCTCGTTTCGATGATCGACGTGGCCCACCACCTTCCGGCCGGGCAATTGGAGGCTCACATCGCCGCCCTGGCCGCCCGTGTGCGGCCCGGAGGATGGTTCCTGTATAAAGATATGGCGAGCCGCCCCCGATGGATGGCCATGCTGAATCGCGCGCACGACCTGGTGGTGGCCAGGGAGTGGATCCACTACGTCCAGCCGGACCGGGTGGAACGGCAACTGGCCGAAGCCGGGTGGCGCCTGGTGCGATCCGAAGCCTGGAGGCTGCTTTGGTATTCGCACGACTTGCGACTGTTTCAGAGGAGTAGCCACTGATGGTGACCGCCGCTTCGATCCGCGACTACGTCACGCTGCTGCGTCCGCGCGACTGGATCAAGAACCTCTTCGTTCTGTCGCCGCTCGTGTTCTCGGGGAAGTTCCGCGACCCGGAGGCAGTCCAGCTCGGGCTGTTCGCCATGCTCGTGTTTTCCGTGGTGTCGTCGGCCACCTACGTGTGGAACGACCTCTGCGACCGCAGCGACGACGCCATGCACCCGGTGAAGCGCCACACACGGGCCATCGCCGCCGGCCGCGTCTCGGTCGGCATGGGCCGGGCCTATCTGGTCGTGCTGCTGCTGCTCTCGGCGGGCTTGCTCTATCTCATGCCGGCCGTGGTTCCGGCCGTGCTCGCCTATTTAGTCCTGCAGACGGCCTATGGACTGATCCTGCGGCAGGTTCCGGTTCTGGACTTGTTCGCCATTGCCGTGGGCTTCATCTTCCGGGTGATGGCCGGCAGCGCGGCCATCGACGTCAAGACCTCGTCGTGGATGATGATCGCCACTTTGTCGCTGGCCCTCTATCTGGCCGCCTCGAAACGGCTCGCCGAAATGCGTTCGACAGGCAACATGGCCCGCCTCACTCTGCAGCGCTACGACGAGGCGACGCTCGAGTTCTTCACCCAGACCAGCGCCCTGTCCATGGCCATCTTCTACGTGCTGTTCACCGTGTTGGAACGGCCCGTGCTGCTGCACACATCGTTCTTCGTATTTCTTGGCATGTTCCGCTACCGCTATGTGACGCAGCGCGATTCGAGCCTGGAGACGCCCTCGGAGATCCTCTGGAACGATAAGCTGCTCTTCACCATTCTGCTGCTGTGGGTGATCGACTGCGCGGTGACGCTCTATCTGTTCCCGCCGCCTCCGCTGCCCTAGGTCCTGGCTGGAGCGACAAGCCGCCGGCGACCGTTCCGTATCCTGCCATTCAGTATCCTGAATGTTTACCGCCTGCCATGAGAACCCTCCTTCGCTCCCTCACCATCCTGGTCGCCCTCGCCGCCGCCTACGGGCAATCCAAGTTTGAGTTCTGGCCCGGAGCCACCTACGATCCGGCCATCCCCACCATTGAAAAAGTGCTCGGCTACAAGCCGGGCGAACGCATCTCGTCGCACGCCAACCTGATGCGCTACCTGGAAACCCTCGCCTCCGCCGCGCCCAACCGCGTCAAGGTGTTCGAATACGCCAAGAGCTGGGAAGGCCGCAAGCTCGTCTATGCCGCCGTCGGCTCGGAGGCGACCATCCGCCGCCTGCCGGAAATCCAGGCCGCCATGAAGAAGCTGGCCGACCCGCGCTCCACCAACGAGGCCGAAGCGAAGCGGCTGATGGCCACTCTGCCCGCCGTCGTCTGGCTCGGCTATGGCGTCCACGGCAACGAGATCTCCTCGCCCGATGCGGCCCTGCTCACCGCTTATCATCTGATTGCCGCGCGCAAGGACCCTACCGCCGACGCCATCCTCGCCAACACCCTCGTCCTCATCGACCCGACGCAGAACCCCGACGGCCGCGACCGCTTCGTGCACCACTTCGAACAGAGCGAAGGCCTCGAGCCGCAGGCCCTGCCCGCCGCCGTGGAGCACGTCGAACCCTGGCTGAACGGCCGCACCAACCACTACCACTTCGACCTCAACCGCGACTGGCTCACCATCACGCAGCCCGAGACCAAGGGCCGCATCCGCACGCTGCTCGACTGGTATCCGCTCGTCTTCGTCGACCTCCACGAGATGGGCGCCGACAGCACCTATTACTTCGCCCCCGAAGCCGTGCCCTACAACCCGCACCTGACCAAGGACCAGAAGTCGTCGCTCGAGTGGTTCGGCAAGAACAACGCCAAGTGGTTCGACCAGTACGGCTTCAGCTACTTCACGCGCGAGGTCTACGACGCCTTCTATCCCGGCTACGGCGCAAGCTGGCCCGCTTACTACGGCGGCATTGCCATGACCTACGAGCAGGCCTCCTCGCGCGGCCTGCTGATGCAGAAGTCCGACGGCACGCAGTTCCACTTCCGCGACACCGTGCGCCAGCACTTTGTAGCTTCTCTTTCGACCTGCGAGACGGCGGCGCGGCAGAAGCAGCAGTTGCTCGACAACTTCTGGCGCTACCGCGTGACGGCGATCGAGGAAGGCAAGACCGAACCGGTGAAGGAGTTCATCCTGGTCCGCAAGACAGGCTTCCAGCAGTTGGTCACCGGACCGGTAACGCCGCAGAGCACCGGCGCGGGCTATGCCGAGGGCGATGGCCCGATGGTGGATAAGCTCGCCCGGCTGCTCGTCGAGCACGGCATCGAAGTCGAGCGCGCCACGGCGGCGTTCACCAACGGCGGCAAGCAGTATCCGGCGGGGTCGTACCGCATCAAGCTGTCGCAGCCGGCCAAGCGCATGATCCGCACCTTCCTCGATGCGAACGTGCCGATGAACGAAGAGTTCCTCAAGGAGCAGGCGCGGCTGCGCGAGAAGAAGCTGCCCGATGAGATCTACGACGTGACGGCGTGGTCGCTGCCGCTGCAGTTCAACGTCGAGACGGTAGCCGCCAACGCCGAATCCGTGGGCTCGTTCGTGCGCGTGCCCAAGGAAGAGAAGGCGGCCGGCGTCGAACCGGCGTCGAAGGCCACTGTGGCCTATCTCGTGCCCTGGAACACGGCCGCGGCCAAGCTGCTGGCCGGGGCGCTGCGCGCGGGCCTCGTCGTCCACTCTTCGGACAAGGCGATCACGCAGGCGGGCCGCGTCTTTCCGCGCGGGACGCTGATCTTCAAAGTGGCCGCGAACGCCGACAAGCTGCACGACACGGTGCGCGAGTTGGCGCGTTCGACCGGCGCCGAGGTGGTGGCGACGAACACGGGCTGGGTCGAGGATGGCGTCAACTTCGGTAGCCGCTTCGTGAATGCGATGAAGGCTCCGGTGGTGGCGATTGCTTGGGATACGCCGGTGGCCTCAGGTTCGGCAGGCCACACGCGCTTCGTCATCGAGCGGCAATATGGCTATCCGACCGTGCCGGTGCGGACGAGCACGCTCGCCTTCACGGACCTGAGCAAATTCCAGGTGATCGTGCTGCCCGATGGCAACTATGGTTCGGCGTCCCCGGCGCTGGCCACGCGGTTGAAAGACTTCGCGCGCAACGGCGGCACGGTGATCGGCATCGGCGGCGCGTTGACGTGGATGGCCGACCCGAAGGTGGGTCTCATGGCCGTGCAGCGCGAGACGCAGCCGCGCGAGGGCACGCCGAAGAAGGAAGCCGCCGAGGCGACCATCCCCGGCAAGCTGCTCGCCAAGGAAGAGGACTTCAAAAAGGCCATCACGCCCGAAACCGAGCCGCCCGATTCGACGGCTGGCTTCATTGCCAAAGCGACCATCGACGGCGACCACTGGGTTACGGCGGGCGCGCAGCGCACCGTCCACGCTGTGGTGAGCGGCAACGACATCTACACGCCGATCAAGCTCGACCGCGGCATCAACACGGTGGTATTCGCCGGTCCCGATGAGGTGCTGGCGAGCGGCTATCTGTGGGACTCCTACCGCAAGCAGCTTGCCTACAAGCCGCTCATGATGGTGCAGCGCGAGGGCCGCGGCCACGTGATTGCGTTCACGGCCGACCCGAACTACCGCGCCTATCTCGACGGCATGAACATCCTGTTCGTCAACGCCCTGTTCCGCGGGCCGGCGCACGCGCGATGACACGGGCACGAGCGTTGGTGTTGCATGCCTCGCGGGCGGCGGTGGACTGCGTAGCCGAGCATTACGCCGCCCATGCGCCGGAGGTGGAGTTCACGCATCTGCTCGACGACGGCGTGATGCGCATGCTGCGCGCCGAGGACTGGCCGCGCGCCGTGCGGCGGATGGTGGCGATGGTTGACGGGGCGCGCGAGGAGTATGGCGTCACGTGCGGCGTGTTGACCTGTTCGGCCGTGCCGCCCGCGGCGCTGGAAGAGTTGAAGGCGCGCGCCGGCATCCCGCTGTTCAAGATCGACGAGCCGATGGCGCGGATGGCGGTGCGGACCTCGCGCAACATCGGGGTCGTCTCCACCTTTCCCTCAACAAAGCAGACCACGCATGACCTGCTGGTGGCCGAAGCGCGGCGCGCGGGCGTGCAGGTGCGCCTCGAAGAGGAGATGAACGCCGCACCACTGGAGGCGCTGCTGGCGGGCGACCGCGAGTTGCACGACCGGCTGTTTTTCGAAACCTGCGACCGCTTCAACGGGCGTGGCGTGGGCGTGCTCGTGCTGGCCCAGGTCTCGATGGCGCGCCTCACCGATGAGGTGCGCGGGCGGCTGGGGATTCCCGTGCTGGAGAGCCTGTCGACCAGCCTCGAAGTGGTGCGCCATATGTGCGCCGAGGGGCGGTAGGGGCTACCCCAACTTCCGGAAGTAGAACACCGTCGTATGCAATTCGCCGTTGCCGCTGCGGGCGTAGCCGGGGACTTCACCGTATGCCTCGTAGCCGAGCTTCTGGCAGAGCTGGTCGGCTTCGCCGCCTTTGCGGGTGTCCATGAGCATCAGGGTGCAGCCGGCGGCGCGGGCGGCGGCTTCGGCTTCGGTCATCAGTTCGCGGGCGATGCCGCGGCGGCGGGCGCGGCGGTGGACGAAGAGCTTCATGGCTTCGCAGCGGTGCTGGCCGTTGGCGCGCTTTTCGAGGGCCAGTTGCACTGCGCCCTGGATGACGCCAGCTTCGGAGGCGACCAGCAGGATGCGCGAGCCATCGCGAAGGGAGGCCACGACGTCGCGCCAGTAGGCGAGGGCGTCGGCTTCGGCGAGCGGAGGCAGGAAGCCGATGCTCGCGCCGCTGTCGACCGCATCGATCACCAGTTCAGCCAGCGCGGGAAGGGCTGCTTCGGCCTCGGCGGCGGACATGGAGTAGTAGTCAATCAAGCGACACCCCCTTGGTTTCGGGCAGGGTCCATACCATCAATCCTGCCAGCAAATAGAAGCCGGCGTTGAGGCCGAGGGCGAAGCCGAGTCCGCGCGAATCGGCGACGGCGCCGATGGTGACGGGGGCGGCGGCAGCGAGGGCGCGGCCGAAGTTGTAGGCAAAGCCCTGGCCCGCGCCGCGTGAGGCGGTGGGATAGAGTTCGGCCAGCATCGCCCCAAACAGGGCAAAGCTGCCCGTGCCGAGGAAGCCGACGGCGGGGCCGATCAGGAGCAGCGCGGTTTCAAGCTGTGCGCCGGCCCAGCGCGGGGCGAGTCCATAGAGCGGGATGGCGGCGGCGGCTCCGGCGACGTAGAGGAAGAAGGTGATGCGGCGGCCGAAGCGGTCAGCCAGCCAGCCGAAGCACACGTAGCCGAGCAGCGAGCCAAACTGGACGGCGATGGTCCAGCCGCTGGTTTTGAGCAGGGCGAGCCCGGCGCCGCCGGCTTCGACGGGGCTGGCGAGGAAGGAGGGAAGCCAGGTGAAGAGTCCCCAGTAGCCGAAGAGCATGGAGGTGGCGAGCGCCGTGGCGATGAGCGTGCGGCTGAGGAGCGCGCCGCGGAAGAGGTCAGCGAACGGGGCGGGGCGCTCCTGTTTGAGCCAGACCTCGGGTTCGCGTACGTGGCGGCGGATGGCGAAGGTCATCAGGGCGGGGAGGACGCCGATGAGGAAGAGCACGCGCCAGCCCCAGCGCGGCAGGACAAAGGCGGCCAGGGCGGCGGCCACCATGTAGCCCAGGGCGAAGCCGGATTGCATGACGCCGACGGCCTTGGCGCGGTCCTTGGCGGGCCAGCTTTCGGCCACCAGGACGGTGCCGGAGGACCATTCGCCGCCGAGGCCGAGGCCGACGACGGCGCGCCAGAGGATGAGCGACCAGAGTCCGGTGGCGGTGGCCGAAAGCGCCGAGCCGAAGGAATAGAGCAGGATGGTGAGCATCAAGGTGGGGCGGCGGCCGATACGATCAGAGAGGATGCCGGCGCCGATGCCCCCGGCGGCGGAGGCGAGCATGGTGGCGGCCATGGCCATTCCGGCCTGGGCGTTGGAGAGGCCAAACTCCTGGCGGATCTGCCCCAAGGCGAAGACGTAGAGAAGAACATCCATGGCATCGAGGAGAAAACCGAGCATGGCGGCGGCGAGGGCGGTCCATTTCGGATCGAGGGGGCGTTTGTGGGGTAACAAATCGTGCGAACCCTGCGCCTTTTCCTGTGGCATCTCGTCTAGTATGCTGTAAGAAGTCCCGAGGCCCTTATTATGTCTGCAATCGGTAAGCCCCAGCCCATCACGACCCAACCGGCGCAACCGCCGGCGCAGGGAACCCCCACTCCGCCGGCCGGCGGAGGTATGGCGAAGTGGCTCATCGGCCTAGTCGTCGTGGCCCTCGTCGCTGGTGGTGTCTACTACTGGCAGAAGCAGAAGGCGGCACAGCAGCAGGCGGCGGCGGTGGTTTCCGTTGTGCCGACCGTGAAGGCGGTGCAGGGCGAATTGGAATCGACGCTGCGGTTGACGGGGCAGACGGCGTCGCAGATGGCGATCAACGTGATTGCGCCGAAGCTGACGGGGCCTGAGTCCGGGCGCGAACTGATCATCCTGATGATGGTGCCTTCGGGTACGCGTGTGAAGAAGGGTCAGGTGATTGCGCAGATTGACGGGCAATCGCTGAAAGATCACGTGGACGACGTGAACGACCAGGTGCAGGGCGCCGATGCCGACATTCGCAAGCGCAAGGCCGAGCAGGCCGTGGATATGGAGAACCTGTTGCAGACCGTGCGCGTGTCAAAGGCCAACCTGGATAAGGCGCGGTTGGAGCGCAAGGGCGGAGAGACGCGCACGGTGATCGACCAGGAGTTGTTGAAACTGGCCGAGGAAGAGGCCGAGGCGCAGTATCAGCAGCGGCTGAAGGACATCGACCAGAAGAAGATCGTGCACGGCGCCGAATTGAAGATTTTGGAGTTCACCCGCGAGCGGCATGTGCGGCACCGGGACCGGCACGCGGTGGACGTGGAGAAGTTCACGATCCGCGCGTCGATGGACGGGCTGGCGGTTTCGCAGCCGATTTTCCGCAGCGGTGAATGGGCGACGATTCAGCAGGGCGACCAGGTGAACCCTGGACAGGTCTTCATGAAGCTTGTGACGCCGGAGCGGATGCAGATTGAGGCGACCATCAACCAGGCCGAAAGCGAAGTGTTCCGTGTTGGCCAGCAGGCGCGCATCGGCATCGATGCGTTTCCGGGGTTGACCATGCAGGGCAAGATCTACAGCATCAACGCGATCGCGGCAGGCGGTTTCCGGCAGAACAACTACATCCGCACGATTCCGGTGCGCATCCGCATTGACGGCTCCGACGAGCGAGTGATTCCCGACCTTTCCGGCAGCGTGGACGTGATTCTCTCCAAGCGGGAGAACGTGACGAAGATCCCGCTGGCGGCCGTACAGAAGGACGAGAAGGGCTCGACCTTCGTGTATGTGAAGAAGGGCACGACGTGGGAGAAGCGTACGGTGGAAGTGGGTCTGGCCAACCTCACGCACACGGCGGTGGCAAGCGGGCTACAGGCCGGCGAAGAGGTGGCGCTGGAGCGGCCGCGGAGCTTGTCGTAAGAGGCGGCCGGCGGTTTAGCTAACGTCCGGCGGGCGCCTCACGGACGAGGCCTTCGGTTTCGAAGTTGAACACGGTTCCCGCGGCGGCTACGGCGACAGTGCCCGCGTTCAGTTGCTTTCCCTTACTCAGGAAGAACACCGCGCCGTCGGTGGATTCGCCGGGCTTCAGCTTGACGGACACAAACACGATGGCCGAGGCCGCGGCGGCGGCTTTGATCTTGGTGGACGTCATTTCAGCCATGAGGGCCTGGCGGCGGGCTTCGTAGCCGTTGGTGGCCTTAAGACGGTTGAACCCGTAGAGCCCCATTTCATAGGTGGAGACGAGCTTGATGGCGTCGTCGCGGCCGCCGCGGGAGATGAAGCGTTCGACGACCTGGCGGGCGGGGGTGGCGCGGTAGTGGGCGCCGTCGCGGGCCATGAACTCGAAGTCTTCCGGACGCAAAATCCAGGTCTGTTTGCTGCCATTGGAGACGGCGACCTGGATTACGGAATATTCCCTCACGGTTACGGGCAAGTGTGCGAACATGATGGTTACGCCGTTCCGCGTTTGAGTCAAATAGCGTAACCCGTTGGATTCAAACTCGATTACCTGTCCAAAGGCGGCCGTCAGAAGCACCGCGGCCACGAGGCAGAGTATGACGCGGGCTGGCGTTTGCCACCAGCCGCCCCGTGCGCGGCTCCCTGAGGGTGTCCTCATACCTAGATCATAAACTGAGCGTGACACGATTATGATGCAAAACGTCGGAGTAAGGCCCTCCAAGCATGGCCTCACCGAGCATGGCCTGCGCAATTGGGACGTTGCCTACTGGAACCTTGGCACGGCGAAGCTGGTGGAGGCCGCCATTCAGCGCCACGAAGGCGAACTGGCAAACACGGGTGCACTGGTGGTGCGCACGGGCCACTTCACGGGGCGGTCGCCGAAGGACAAGTATATTGTGCGGGACGCCGGCACGGAGAACACGGTTGCCTGGGGCAGCGTGAACCAGCCGATGAGTCCGGAGAAGTTCGCCGGCCTCTATGACAAGCTGCTCAGCTTCTGGCAGGGGCGGACGCTGTTTGTGCAGGATTGCCTGGCGGGGGCCGATGAAAACCACCAGATCCGGGTGCGGGTGATCACCGAGTCGGCGTGGCATTCGCTGTTTGGGCGGCAGTTGCTGATCCGCACGCCGTTTGAAGAGCTGCACGAGCAGGTGCCGGACTTCACGATCATGTTCGCGCCGACGTTTCAGGCGCGGCCCGAGGCCGATGGGACGAATTCGGGCACGGTGATCGTGATCAACTTCACCGAGCGGTTGGTGTTGATCGCCGGGACGATGTACGCGGGTGAGTTGAAGAAGAGCGTATTCACGATTCTGAACTACCTGCTGCCGGACAAGGGCGTGTTTCCGATGCACTGTTCGGCGAACATGGGTCCGGAGGGTGACGTGGCGTTGTTCTTCGGGCTTTCGGGCACCGGGAAGACGACGCTGTCGGCCGATTCCACGCGCGGGCTGATTGGCGACGATGAGCACGGCTGGTCCGGTGACGGGGTGTTCAACTTCGAGGGCGGCTGTTATGCCAAGTGCATCCGGCTAAGCGAGCAGCACGAGCCGCAGATCTGGCACGCGATCCGGTTTGGCGCGGTGCTGGAGAACGTGGTGCTCGATGTGAACCGGCGCAATTGCGACTACGATTCCGATGAGTTCACCGAGAACACGCGGGCGGCCTACCGCATTGAGTTCATCAACAACGCGGTGTTGCCGAGTGTGGGCGGGCATCCGAAGAACATTCTGTTTCTGGCGGCGGACGCCTTTGGCGTGCTGCCTCCCATCTCACGGTTGACGCCGGAGCAGGCGATGTTCCACTTCCTGAGCGGCTACACGGCGAAACTGGCAGGCACCGAGCGCGGTTTGGGGACGGAGCCTTCGGCGACGTTCAGCGCCTGTTTCGGCGAGCCGTTTCTACCGCGGCCGGCGCAGGTGTATGCAGGCATGCTCGGCAAGATGATGCGCGAACACAAGGTGAACTGCTGGCTGGTGAACACGGGCTGGGTGGGCGGAGCGTATGGCACGGGGGTGCGCATGAGCCTGCCGCACACGCGGGCCATGGTGAATGCGGCCATTGCCGGGCAATTGGATGGGGTGGCGGCCGAGCCGCACCCGGTGTTTGGGGTGATGGTGCCGAAGTCATGTCCAGGCGTGTCGGATGTGCTGCTGGATGCGCGCGGGCAGTGGGCTGACAAAGCGGCCTATGACGAGGCGGCGCTGGACCTGGCGCGACGGTTCCAGAAGAACTTCGCCAGGTTTGGAGCGGTGGACGCGGCGATTGCCGCCGCCGGTCCGAAGGTAGACTAAAAAAAACCGGGGCGCCGCCATGGGCGGAACCCCGGGAGAGTGTCCAACTTGTGTGGCCGTGGGCGTGGCGCGACTAGAAAGCGACGCCGATGCCGATGACGGGCAGAATGTTGTGAATCCAGCCGGAAACCGAGCCGCCGCCGACAGGCAAAATGACGTCGGTGGGGAACGGTGAGAGCTGATCGGTGACTTCGGCGCGGAGGTAGAGGTGTTCGCCGAGGTTGACCTTGACGCCGCCGCCGAACTGCACATAGGGCCTGGGCTGATCGGTGTTGGTGAGGGCGGCGAACTGGCTGAGCGGCTGCGAGGCGCGCGGGGTGCCTGTGCCGCGGAAGATCTTCACACCGCCGCCGAAGAGCACGTAGGGGCGGACCTTGGCGTTCTTGGGCTGGGTGTGGATGAGGACGTTGTAGCCGACCGTGTGGGTGTGGGCCGAGAAGCCGGTGCTGGTGCCGCCGGAGGCAAGCCGCAGGTCGTTCTTGGCGAAGTGGTAGCGGATTTCGCCGCCGATCAGCTTGAAGCTATCCTGGCCCAGCCAGGCGGTGGCCGAGTAGCCTTTGCTGAAACCGGTTTCGGCGGTGCCGACACGGTTGGTGATGTCCTTGTTCGTGTAGAAGCTGGCGCCGCCGCCGGCGCCGAACTCCCATTTTTGAGCCATGGCCGGGAGGGCGCACAGGGCGGCCATCGCGAGCACGTACTTCGAGCGGCTGAGTGTATTGCTGAGCATTTCCGTCTACTCCAATCGTTTCTGGATGAGGGGGCGACCAGCCTGGATCAAGGGGTCCGGCGCCGGGATCAATTCACCACACGCACGGAAAGCGTCGTGCTCGCTCCGCCGGCATCGATGGTCAGCGGGACCTCGACTCCGGTCGGGATGATGTTGGGGACCTTGGCGTTAATCTGATACACGCCGACCTGTCCGGCGCTGAGGCCGGCAAAGGTGATTTGCAGGGGAGTGCCGCCGAGGGTGACCGTGGGCTGCACCAGGGAGGTGAGCGGCGGGTCGGCCGGGGCCGGGATGCCGGCGTCGATGGCCGGGTTGGTGATGCCCAGGCCCGTCAGCATGATGACCAGACCGTCGTTGCGGCGGACGGGGTTGGTGAGGGTGACGACCTCGTTATTTTCGGCGCGGACGACGGTGGGGATGTCGTTATTGCCGTCGATGGTGGCGCGGAAGACGCCGGGGGCCGTGGAGCGGACCACGAGGTTGTAGTTGTCACTGACGCCGCCGGGGGTGCGCAGGATCATCGTCACGTTGCCTTCGACGTTGAACGGCATTTGGGCGTTGATCTGGGCCGGCGAGACAAACAGGATCGGCGTGGGGATGCCGTTGACGGTGAGGCAGCTTTCGCCGAGGGCCGTCGGCAGGGGCAATTCACGCGAAGCCAGGTTAACCGGGCTGAGGTCGTTGCCGTAGAGGCTCATCAGGCCGCCCGGCGACAGGCCGGTGGAGTTGTCGGCGGCGTTGAGCACGCGGGTCAGCCGCGGCGCGGCCACGGCGGCGTCGTACTCCCAGGGGAGGACGGTGAAGCCGGAGGTGGTGAGGGCGACGACGGCGTTGCGGCTATAGAGGGGGGCCACGGTGCGCGTGAAGGCGGCGCCAAGGGAGCCAAGCAGCGGAGCTTCGGCCATGCGCGTGGGCCGCGAGGAGGCGCCGCTGGTGGCATCAACACGCTGAATGACGCCGGGGCTTGCGGCATCCGGAGCAGTGGTGCGGAAGCCGGTGGCGCCGACAAAGGCGAAGCCTGAGCTGCGGCCGGTGTTCGATTCAAAAGCGCGCACGGTGACCAGCGAGGAGTTCATGAGGCGGTCGCCGACGACGAACTGATCGAAGCTGGAGGCGGCGTAGGCGCCGCCGAGCTCGGTGGCATCCTTGCGCGAGATGGTGAACGAGTCCACGTTGGCGTTGTAAAGCAGGACGTTGCCATCGGCCTGCGCGGCCAGGATGGAGCTGCCCGAGGGCGAGGCGATGAGCATCGTGTTGATGTTCACGTTGTTCTCATAGACGCCGAGGGTGGGCAGTTGCGACGCGGTGCGGGTGGCCATGTCGACGCGGTCGATGACGTGGATCGGGCCGGCGACGCGGGTAGCCGCCAGCAGGGCGTTGCCCGAGCTGGCCAGCGAGCGCGGGTAGTGTCCGCCGGGGAAGTAGATGGGCTCGCTCGCCTCGAGCGTTTCCAGGTCGAAGACGTTGGCGATCTGCGAGTTGTCGTTGCCGACAACGAGCCAGCGGCGGTCGAAGGTGATGGCCAGCTGCGTGGGCGTATTGCCGGTGCGCAGGGTCTTGATGTGCTGGTAGCTGCGGCCGTCGTAGACGTAGACCTCGTTGGTGTCCTGGCGCAGCACGAAGAAACGGTCGCGCACGGGATCGGCGAGCAGGTCGACGAGCTTGCCGGGAACGTTCACAAAGGTGCCGCGCTGGTCGGGCTCGCGGTTATTGATGAGCACGCGCACGGGCTTGGTGACGTTGACGGCGGCGGCCGAGGCGATGTTGAGCTGGACGCTGATGGTGCCCTTCACGTTCTGATAGGTGGCCGGGTCGACCGAGATGCGCACGGTGGCCGGGGTAACCCCGCGCGAGGGGGTGATGGTGATGCCGGGGGCCGAGGCGGTGAGGACAAAGTCGGTGGGCGAGCCGCCGGAGCTGAGAATGGCGATCTCCTGGCTGGCCACGCGGCGGTCGCAGAAGTTGCCGCGGAAGACGAGGTCCTCGGTGGAGGCGAACACCTGCGGGCTCTGGTCGAGCTGGCCGACGGGCAGGATGGTGACGCCGGAGTCCGAGATGGCGTACATGGTGGAGCCGTCCGAGCTCAGCGCGCTCTTGCCGGCGAGGTTCTCCGCCAGTTGCAGGCGGTTGCGCACGCGCAGATTGTCGGTGTCGACAACCTGCAGGACCGGCGCGGCGGTGGCCGCCGCCGAGCCCTGTCCCACCTGTGAGTAGGCGATGCCGCGCTCGCTGTCGATGGCGTGGCTGCCGACGTTGAGCAGCCCGGCCGGGTCAGGGAACTGCGCCAGGTTGCGGCCTGCGCGGTTGCGCAGCACCCAACCGGAGAGGAAGTAGGAGCCGTCCTGGTTCACGGCCACCACGCGCGGGCCCATGGGCGGCGTGGAGGTGTAGCCGCGAATGGCCAGTTGCTTGCGCTCGACGTCATAGCTGAAGGTGAACGTGTCGGTCAGCCCATAGATATGGCGGCGGTCGCCGGAAGCGGCCACCGAGGCCGCCACGATATTGGGCGGGAAGCTCGACGGCGGCTGCGGCAGCGTCTTGGCCACCAGGTCGCTGAGGGTGGACAGCACCGTGGAGACACCGGTGACCGGATCAAACAGCAGAAACTCGGTGGTGGTGACCACCAGCGCCCGGTCGTCGATGCCGAAGGCCACGCCGAGGGCCGCGTTGCCCAGGGCGAAGGTCTGCCGCGCGCGAGAATTGAGGTCGATCACCGTCAGCGCGTTGGTGGGCGCATTGGGCGCGGCAAAGTTGCCGTAGTGGCCCACAAGCAGATAGTTCCCGTCCGGCGACAACGCGAGCGAGGAGGGCTGCGAGCTGACATTCAAAGAGGTTTGAATGGAGCCGTCGCCGAGCGACATCACCTCGATGCGGTTGGCCGTGTAGTTGGCCACGTACAGGACGTTGCGGGGTTCGTCCAGGGCCAGATCGGAGGCGTGGCCGCCGATGGCCACAACGCGGCCGAACGTGCCGCACAATGCGGGAGTGGCCAGCAATAGCCCGGTTGCGAAAAGTACGATTAGTTTCTCCGGCACGCGCCGGTTCCCAGCCTTGGTGTGCATAACGCTCACTCCCTTACCTATTCATTCCTGAATCGCCGTCTCCATCCGCGCGTCGGATCCGGCCATTCCGTTTGGTTCCTCATTCATGAGTTGGTTCCACTGTGACCGCCGCCCCAGTCCTCTGGATAGGCTGGGGCGGGGATCACAGCCTTGGTCTTCTCCGCTCCGGCAAGCCGCCGGCACGGCGCTTCTACTCGTCGACGTTCTTCTTGCGGCGCATGATAATCACGCCCAGGAATACAATCGCCAGTACCGAGCAGACGATCCGAATCAATGTGCTATCCATCACCTCTCTCCTTTCTTCAAGAGAACTCACTACATTCTGTTCATCATCGGGAGCAGATCCCGGATGATCTTGATGACCATGGGGCCAACGGTGACCACGAACAGCGACGGCAGAATGCAGAAGAAGATGGGGAAGACCAGCTTGACGCCAAGCTTGGCCGCCTTCTCCTCGGCGATCTGCCGCGCCTGAACCCGCATGAAGTCGGCGTGGCCGCGCAGGCTCGCCGCGATCCCCGTGCCAAAGCGGTCCGCCTGAATGAGCACGGCCACCAGCTTTTTCAGATCGTCCACGTTGGAACGTTCCGCCAGGTTCCTCAAAGCTTCAATTCGGCGTTTTCCCGCTTTAAGTTCATAGTTGACCATCGCAAACTCCTCGGTAATATCCGGGTGAGCATGTTCGAGGTCCTTGGCCACCTGCACCATGGCCTGGTCGAGCCCTAGTCCGCTCTCCACGCAGACCACCAGCAGGTCGAGCGCGTTGGGAAGGCCCTTCTTGATTTCTTTCTGGCGCTTCTTCACGCGCAGATTGATGTACTCATTGGGAACAAAGAAACCGAATCCGGCGCTGGCCAGCACGGCCAGGATCTTGTTGGACGGGTCCGAACTCGAATTGGCCACGGCGAGGCTCATCAGCAGCGGAAGGCCCACGCCCAACAGCACCTTGGAGCCGTACAGGTAGCGGATGGCGTTGGGATTGCGGATGCCGGCGCGGATCATGCGGCGCTGGATGACGCCGGCGTCCTTGGGGTTGATCGGCAGCATCGTGCCGAGTTTCTTGACCAGCTCGTGGAAGACCAGGCTGGGGTGAATCGGCGCCTCTTCCTCGCGCACCATGCCGGTGCCGGTGACGCGCTCGATGGCCTCCTTCGGCTTGACATAGAGCTTGACTCCCAGCGCCGCGCCGATCACGGCCACCAGCAGGAAAAGCAGCGAACTGACAACTAGAGTCATGGTCTACACCTCGATGGAAACGATCTTGCGGATCACACCGTAGCCGATCAGTTGGAGGACGCCCGCCGCGATCATCATGTAGTTCCCGATTTCGTCTTCGATGAAGAAGCTCACATAGTCCGGGTTGGCGTAGAACATGAGCACGGCGACGCCGAGCGGAATCGAAGTCAAGGCAAGACCGGTCATGCGGCCATGGGCGCTGATGGCGCGGATCTTGCCGCGCAGCTTGAAGCGCTCACGGATGACATAGGCCAGTTTGTCGAGAATCTCGGCCAGGTTGCCGCCGGTGCGCTTCTGCAGCAGCACCGCGGACACGAAAAAGTGAACATCAAGCAGCGGGACGCGCTTGGCCAGCTTGAGCAGTGCCACGTCGAGCGGCAAACCGAGGTTGTGCTCGTCGAAGGCGCGGCGGAACTCACCCGATAACGGCTCCTGGAACTCGCGATGGAGCATCTCAAGGGAGACCGAAAAGGCATGGCCGGCGCGCATCGACCGGGCGACAAACTCCAGGCTGTCGGGAAACTGCTCCTCGAAGCGGTGCAGGCGCCGGCCGCGCAGCCGCAGCACGTAGAACAGCGGCAGCAGCCCGGCGGCCAGGCCGCTCAGAAGCTGGGCCGAGAGATATTGCACGGCGAAGATGTAGCGCGTCACCAGGAAGCCCACCAGGAACAGCCCCAGACAGGCGTGGACCAGCCGCGCCGGACGCCATTTCAGTCCGGCCTGCTCCAGCAGCGTGTTGAGGCGGTTGGTGAGGTCGAAGCGCTGCATCAGGTGCATCACCACGCGGCCCGTGGTCTTGTCCTCGCTCTGGATGAGCTGCACCGGAGAGTTCAGATCCTTGCCGCGCTTCTTCTTTTTCTTCTCCTCGTCCGTGTTCAGGACGCGGCTCTTCATCTTGTCCACGTCGGCGTTGCGGAAATACCGCGAGACGACCATCCAGATGCCGACGGCGATGGCCCAAAATATGACAACCAGCATCAAAAAGTTCATAGCGGCTCCCGTCAGACCTCCAGAACCTCGTCAAAAATGTCGGCCCGCAGGCGGATGCCCGCCGACAGCAGCTTCTCGTAGAACTTGGGGCGGATGCCGGTGGCGGCAAAGCGGCCCACCACGGTGCCTTCGGGCGTCAAGCCGCGCTTCTCAAACACATAGATGTCCTGCAGCGTGACCACCTCGCCTTCCATGCCGGTGACCTCGGTGATGCTGGTGACGCGGCGCGAACCGTCCGACATGCGCGAGGCCTGCACGAGCAGGTTGACGGCGCTGGAGATCTGCTGGCGGATGCTGATCAGCTGCATGTTCGAGTTGGCGAGCGAGACCATCACCTCCAGACGCGACGTGGCGTCGCGCGGGGAGTTGGCGTGGACCGTGGTGAGCGAGCCGTCGTGACCGGTGTTCATCGCCTGGAGCATGTCGAGCGCCTCCTCGCCGCGGCACTCGCCGACGACGATGCGGTCCGGACGCATACGCAGGCTATTGATGAGCAGTTCGCGCTGACGCACGGCGCCGTTGCCTTCCAGGTTCGGGGGGCGTGTTTCCAGGCGCGCCACGTGCGGCTGCTTGAGCTGCAGCTCGGCGGCGTCCTCGATGGTGACGATGCGCTCCTTGGAGTTAATGAACGAGCTGAGGGCGTTGAGCAGCGTCGTCTTGCCGGCGCCGGTGCCTCCGGAAATGATGATGTTCAGGTGCGCCTTGACGGCCGCCTCGAGCAGCTCCATCATGCCCGCCGTAAGGGCGCGGCGCTCGACCAGATCGGCCGGCATCAGTTTGTCGGTGGAAAAACGGCGGATGGACAGCAGCGGCCCGTCCACGGCCAGCGGCGGGACAACGGCGTTGACGCGCGAGCCGTCGCTTAAGCGGGCGTCCACCATGGGCGTCGATTCATCCACGCGGCGGCCGACCTGGGAGACGATCTTGTCGATGATGCGCAGCAGGTGCGAATCGTCGCGGAAGGTGACGCTGGTGAGTTCGAGCAGACCCTTGCGCTCGACGTAGACCTGCTTGGAGGTGTTCACCAGAATGTCGCTGATGGTGGGATCCTGCAGCAGCGGCTCAAGCGGCCCCAGGCCGAACACCTCGTCCAGCACCTCGTCGCAAATCTGCTGCTTTTCGAGCGAACTGAGCAGCGTCTGCTCGCCGTCGATCAGCGTCATCAGCGCCTGGCGCACCTCGCTGCGCACGCGCTGGTTGTCGATGGTGGCCAGCGCCTCGAGGTTGATCTTGTCCAGCAGTTTGCGGTGGAGGGTGAACTTCAGCTCCTGGTATTCGGGCTTCAGCGTGCCGCGCGGGCGGCCGGCGTTCTTCAGCAGCCGCTGCTCCCAGCTCAGATTCTGCTGCGGCGGCAGATTATTGTGTTTGTCCAGTGTCGGTAACATGGTCGATCCGTTGTGCTCCGATCCGCTTCCTTATTCCCATCTCCGTGCCAGGTTCATGGTTCAGGCCCTGGACATCGCCGGCGCCGTGAGGGCCGCTTTGCCGCCCATGCTGTTGCGCGCCCCGATGAGCTTGGCGGCCAGCTGGGCGATGGATTTCCCTAGATCACAATCCGGCGCCAGCGGCTGGCCGAGCGAGATCACCCGGTGCAGCGAAAAGTATTCGTTGGGGATGCAGGCCTGGACGCTGGAGCCGAAGATCTTTTCCAGGTCTCCCGTCGAGATGCTGTCCTTTTTGCTCAGCCGGTTCACCACCAGCCGGTAGCGTTCCTTGTCGAAACCCAGTTGATTCAAAAATCCAATGGCCTTGCGCGTCAGGTGCAGACTGGCCAGATCGGCCGACGAGATCAGATACGCCTGGTCGCACTCGGAGACGGCCAGCAGCGCGGTGCGGTGAAACACCGGCGGCGCGTCGACGAGCACGAAATCATAGAGCATGCGGGCGTATTCGATCAGGTCATGCAGCCGCGACGGATCGATCGGATTCGTGTAGGGCACCTCAGGGGCCGCCAGCACGTCGATGCCGCCGGCGTCCACCACCAGGGCGGACCAGATGGAGGCATCCATCTGATCGGCGTTCTCCACGGCGTCGGCGGTGGAGTAGCTGGCCTGCAGCTTTAGATAGAAGGCGATGCTGCCCCCCTCCAGATCGAGGTCGATCAGCAGGAGGCGCTTGCCGAGAGCCTTGTGCATGGCATGGGCGCAATGGGTGGCCATGGTCGAACTGCCCGATCCGGGCTTGGATGAGGTGAACACGACCACCTTGCCCAGCTCGGCGGGCGCTTCGTCATCAGGCTGCCGCATGCGCCGCAGCCGCGCCAGCGCCTCTTTCTGCACCGAGGTGTCAAAGGGAGCATAGAGAAACTCGGCGGCCCCGGCGCGGAGCACCGACACCACGGTGGAACTCTCATTCTGGCGGTGCAGGCCGACCACCAGCGCCGGCGAAGCATGCGTGGACAGGGCCTCGATGATCTCAAGGGCTTTGGCCAGATCGGTCGACACGTCGATGATCACCACTTCCGGACGGATCTGCCGGAGGCGGATGTCGAGCGTGTTGCGCGCCGGATACTCGGCCACCTCGCCGGCTACCTCAAACGCCCGGGCTTCCTGCTGGCTGCGCAGGAACTGGGAGCCGAGCTCCCGGTCCGGGGAGATGAGGAAGGCCGATAAGGCCGAATCGCGTCCCTGTCTCATGGCGTTGGAATCGGGCATCCACCAGGCGCGGGCCTAGTGGGACTCGCCTCCGGTCTTCGGGGTGTCCTTGCTCTCGCCGCCGGCCGATACCGGCTGCACCGTCACCGGTGCGGCCTTCTCCTGGGCGCGCAGCTTGCGAGCCTTGGATTTCACCGGGTCCGAGACGCCCTTCTGCGAGGTGGGCTTGATCTGCACCGGGGGCATCAGGTCGCGCGGCATGACAGGCATCGGTTTGGGGTCGCCCGGGTTGAGCGGATCGACGATCTCCGGCGACACCATGACCAGCAGTTCGGTCTTCGTCTTGTTCTCGTTGCGGCTCTTGAACAGCGAGCCCAGGACGGGGATGCTCGACAGGCCGGGGATGCGCGACATCTGGTCGGTCACGCGGTCGTCGATGAGTCCGCCGATGACGAAGCTCTGGCCGGGGCCGAGCTCGATGTTGGTCTCCATGCGGCGTGTTGCCAGCGCCGGAATGGTGAAGCCGGACAGGGTGACGGCGTTGGCCAGGTCGATGGTGGAGACCTCGGGCTTAACGTACATCTTCATCGTGCCGTGCGGGGTGAGCTGCGGGTTGAAGGTGAGGCGGATGCCGAATTCGCGGAACTGCACGGTGACGGCGGCATTGGCGCCGCCCTGCAGCACGGGCACGGGGAACTCGCCGCCCACCAGGAAGCTGGCTTCCTTGGCGTTGGTGGTGACCAGGTTGGGCTCGGCGATGATCTGCAGCACGCCCTCGGTTTGCAGGGCGCGGATGGTGGCCGCCAGATTGAGGTCGGGACGGAAGGCAAACACGTTCAGCGCGTCGGTGAGCGTGAACTCACTGGTGGTGCCGGTGGTCTGTCCGGGGATGCTGCCGCGCAGGTTGGTCGGCCGCGGCGGGGAGAACTGCGAGGTGCTCACCGCGCCGGGCGTATCCAGTGCGCCCGTGGACAGCAGGTTCACGCCGAACGAGTGCGAGATGCTGCGGTTCAGCTCGGCGAACTTCACGCGCAGCAGGATCTGTTTCTCGACGCCGGCCGGGTTGATCTGGAGGTTGTTGATGACGGTCTTGGACAACGACGCCGCCAGGGCGCCGGCGCGGTCGGAGACGCCTTGCGAGGTCACCTTGCCGGTGAGCGTGATGGAGTCGCGCGCCGACTGGATCTGAATCGGATCATTGGGGAAGGTCTCTTTCAGAATGCGGCGGATCGGTTCGAGATTGTGCTCGACGGAGATGTTATAGAAAGTGCGCTGGCCGGCCTTGGACCAGACGACGATCGTGCAGATGCCATGCGCCTTGGCATGGAGCAGCACCTCGCGCGTGGAGACGGCCACGGCGTCGACGATCTCGGGGTTGCTCGTCGAGATGCGGGCGACATCGACCGGATAGTCGATGACGATGCTCTTGCCGAGCGTGATGCGGATCTCCTCGGCGGAGGATTGCCCGCGCGCGGCCGGGGCGCCCGCCGTGAGGCCGGCGACGGCCAGGCAAAGGGCTCCAAATGCCGCCAGGCGGCCTGAGTGCAGTGTAGTGGAGAACATTAGTTCCTCCCGACGCCGTTCTGGCGTGGATTATTCACAACCTCAACGGTCTTGGTGGTACCGCGAATGACGACGATCTGATCGGGGATGGGCGGCGGAGCCACCGGCGGCGGGGCCGGCGTGAACGACTGGGCCGTTTCCACCGGACGCGGACGGGCACGGCGCACGGGGCGCGGTTCGTCCTCGCTCGGAGCCGGTTTGGGGCCGTCCTTGACGCCTTTATAGAGAGAGAGCAGCTTCTGGCCTGAGGTGTTGGTGATGCTCTTGTCGGAAGAGTTGCGCAGCACCAGCTGAATCTTGGTTTCCGTTCCGGCCAGGGTCAGCACTTCGGCCTGTTCGGGCGTTACCAGCAGCGTCACCACGGGGGCGTTGATGGCCTGGCCGCGGGCGTCGGGCTGGATCGTCTGGCCGGCGCTGAGAACGGTGATGTCCTGCAACACGGTGGTGGTCATGCTGAAGGTCGCGTCGCCCGGGGGACGGCCGGTGACCAGGACGTCGACGTGCATGAAGGGCAGCACGAAGCCGGCCACGCCGACCACCTCATTGACGCGTACCGAGACGGCGCGCATGCCGACCGGGATGACCGGAGCCAGACCCATGCCTGCGCCGCGCGCGGCGAGCCGTCCGTCGAGGACCGGCTCGTCGAGGAGGATGTTACTCACCACCGGACGGTCGATGACCTCCTCCACCTTCCCAAAGGCGCCCTTGGGAAAGCCGGCGGCGGGAATCTTCATCACCTTGATATCGTCAGGCTTTACGCTGACGCCCACCGAAAGCGGTTTGGCGGCGACGACGACGTCGACCATGCTGTCCGCGTCGGGCTTCTTCGAGCCGCCGCCAGCCCGCGCCGACATCTGGTAGAAGATGCTCGAGACCACCAGCGCGAAAACCAGGCTGACGCCGAGAACGGTCAAAAACCTGCGATCCATAGCGTTACCTTCCTTCGAGAACCACGTGGCCGGCCTCAGGTCCGGCTCCTCCGTTGACGATTCTCACGATCCTTCCCGGCCGCCTCCGAGGCGGCCACTTCACAAACCCAAACCGGTTATGGCCTTGCCGCGAGCAGGGCCAGCCAGACACCAGCGGCAATCGCCGGCGCATACGGAATCGAAACCGCCGGCGCCGCGCCTTCTTTACGGCGGTGGCGCAGGGTGTGCCAGGCGACGGCGGCCAGCGCCAGAACGCCTCCCACGGCGGCGGTAAACAGCGCCGCCTGGAGCAGCCTGCCGGTGCCGAGCAGAGCGCCGAAGCCCGCCATGAGCTTCACATCGCCGCCGCCCATGCCGCCGAGCAGGTAGAACACGAGAAACACGAGAAAACCAGCCACCGCGCCGAGCAGGGCCGCGCCGAGGCCTCTCCAGCCGGAAGCGAGCATCTGGCAGGCAATGCCGCCGGCCAGGGCGGCCACCGGCCAGAGATTGGAAATCGTGCGCCGGGCCAGGTCCTCGGCCACGGCCGCGCCTCCGATGAGGATGGCGACCGCGTACTCGGCCTGGGCCAGGGTGAACCAGCCGAAATCGGGCGAAGCCAGGGCGGCGCTCATGAGCGGGTCCTTTCCTTCAAGCCCGGATCCTTCAAGCCCGGATCCTTCAAGCCGGGATCCTTGGCCCCGGACTCGGAGCGGGACCGTTTGCCGGCCGCCGACAGCGTGGCGGTGCGTTTCCCGCGCTTCTGGGGCGAGCCGGCCGGAGATCCTCCGAGCACCCCGTGGAGGCTGGTCAGTTGTTGCGAGAGATCCTGTTGCGTTTCCAGGGCAGCCGCATCGGCGCCCTCCTGCACCTTGCCAGCGCTCGAAAAGGCCGGGCGGGCCAGGGGTGACCCGGTAAAGCAGGTTTGCAGCGCGTATTCGACAAGCAATTGGCCGGAGGGCAGCCGCCATCCGGAGGCGGGAGTAGCCCCGCCGGCGAAGGGCTGCCGGTTGAGGGGAGACTCGGCGTTCCGGGGCTGGCGCTCACGGCGGCTCAGCGTGGAGGCGGAGGAGTGGCCCTGTTCCTGTTCCTGTGGTGTAGGCCGGCCGGGCTTCATAAAGTGCTATCCCCCATAGAGATTTCGGACGCCACAGGGCATTCCATTAGTCTCTCCCCCATATTTTTCCCGCGGCCGGAAGGCCGCCGGAGGCCCTAAGTGGGGAGGTAAGTTCCCTCTTTTGAAAGACCAGCGCCTTACCGTCGTCGCTCAGCAGACGCCAACCGGGGTGGCCCTTCAGCAGCGAGGCAAGCGGCCATTCCAGGGGGACCAGGGCAGCGTCAAAGCCATGCCGGTCGAGAATCTGGCGCCAGTCCCAGCCGCCTTGGGTGAGGCGCAGGTATTCGTTGCCGAGGCGCGGACCGAAGAAGTCGCTGCGGCCATCGACGAACACCTTTTGTTGCGGCCAGAAGCGGTAGAGGATGTAGTCGCCCCACTGGTCAGAGGTGAGCAGGCGCGAGCGGCTCATCAGAGCCTGGTGTTTGCCGACGAGGGCCACCGGAAACTTCTCCTGGGGGAAGTCGCGCGGCCATTTCAGCGGTTCGTCGATGGCGAGGAGCGCGGCCAGGAAAACGAGCGGCCAGACGCTGGACCAGCGCATGCCTGTGCCGATGTCGCGCGAGAGCGCGTGAAGGATAGCAAGGACGCTTTTGCGGGGCGCTCCCTGGCGGGCGGCATCCCAGAGCCGGGTGGCTTCGATCGCCACGATGGGCGCGGCCAGGGCGGCAAACAGGGTGACGTGGCGGGCGCTGGTGAGCGACTGGTGGGCCCAGAAGAGGATCCACAGCGGCTCGACGACGCGGCGGCGGGCGAGCAGGGCGGCCGAGGCGAGCAGGGCGGCAAACAGCAGCAGTTCGTATTGCCGCAGGCCTTCACCGCGAAACGTGGGGGCCTGGAACTCCTGCACGACGGTCTTAATCCAGTCCGAATTGAGGTAGGCGGCGATGTGCTCGTGCAGGTGCCAGCCGTAGGGGTTCACCAGCGTGGAGAGCGAGCAGGCGGCGGTGAGCCAGCCATAGCGCAGGGCCGGGGCGAAGGTGGCGCGCGGATCACCCAGTTTCCCGCCGGAGCTCCAAAGCGACTCGATGGCCGTGCCCAGCGTGAGAATCCCGAGAAAGGAAATGAGGGCGAGGAAGCCGCCGTGGAGGTTGGTCCAGAGGATGGTGAGGGGGACGAGGCTCCACACGAAGCGCGAGGGTGCCCGGCGGTCGGCGTCGATGATCCACAGGCTGAGCGGCACAAAGAGCAGGGTGAACAGGTGGGGGCGGGCCAGGTAGTGAAGGGAGGCAGCGCCGACGGCGATCAGCGTCACCAGGATGGCGATCATACCGTTGGCCCCGCGCCAGAGCATGGCGCGCAGCAGGAGCCAGGCGAACAAGCCGATCCAGGCGCCGGCGAACAGAGTGAGGCCCTTGAGGCCGAACTGGCCGTGGAGGAGGGCGAACCAGATGTCGGCGCCCCACTCCCAGGCAAACCAGGGCTGACCGGCTTTGGAAAATGAGAACAGATCGGTGTAGGGAACGCGGCCCTCGGCGAGAATCCACTCTCCGGTTCGGATATGCCAGCCCGTATCGCCATCGGCGAGCAGTTGCGCCCAGCCGTAGGGGGAGACGAGGAAGGTCCACGTCATGAGGGCGACAAAGAAGCAGTCAGAAAGCGAAGGCGTGAGCCAGCGCGACCAGCCACGCCGCTCAGCCGACTCCCCGGCGATGCCTATTGTGGGCGAGGTAGCGCTCAAACGACCACCTCTGCAGTGGGTTCAGGCGCGGCGGCGGCGGGCTGCTGGTGAAGCAGTTGCGGCGCGCATTGGGCCAGTTGCACGCGGTCACGCAGGCCTGTCTTTTCAAAAATGTGCATGAGGTGAACTTTGACCGTGCCGGCGGTAATGCCCATGGCGGCGGCGATTTCGCGGTTTTTCATGCCCATCTGCACGTTGCCAATGACTTCGCGTTCGCGCGCGGTGAGGCGGCGGGCGCCGTTCTCGGATTCGTGGATGGGCATCGGTTCGGGGATGCCGTTGGCCAGTTCGGCGCGGAGAATGGAGCGCAGGTCTTCCGGGGAGACCTTGCGGTTGATCCAGCCGGCGGCGGCGGTGCGTTCCATCTGGCGCTTGGCGACATCGGAGACGATCATGTCCCAGAGCAGGACGCGGGTTCGCGGCGAGCGGGCACGAACGGTCATGAGCAGTTCCATGGTGCGGCTGAGGCCGGACATGGGCGTGGCCAGCAACAGGTCGCACGGCTCATGTCGCAGGAGGCCCATGGCGGACTCCAGGTTGTGGGCGACCCAGGTGACGTGAAACTCGTCGTCGCCCGACAAGGCGGACTTCAAGCCTGAGGCGAAAATCGGGTCGGCTTCCAGAATGGCGGTGCGGATACGGCTCACGGAGACTTCCTCTAGGAAGCTCTATCGACCGGATAGGACCAGGAGATTAGGGAATATGCCGCAGGACTCCTAAGAACTTCCTTAAGAGGAGGTCCGGGATGGTTCCATTGGCTACGAAAGCAGGTTTTTGGCTACGCCGTGAGCGCCTCGCCGGTGGCGAGGATGGTCTTTTCGTCGAAGCGGCGGCCGACGAGTTGGGCGCCGATGGGGAGTCCGGCATCATCCTGACCGCAGGGGATGGCGAGGGCGGGGAGGCCGAGGACGTTGATGCCGCGCATGCAGCGGGTGGTGGCGAGGCGGACGTCGACCTGTTGGCCGTTGATGTCGATGGTGGTCTGGCCGATTTGGGGGGCGGTGGTGGGGGTGGAGGGGATGAGAAGGCAGTCGGCGTGTTCCCAGACGGACTCGAAGCGGGCCATGACGAGGCGGCGGAGGCGTTGGGCATTGATGTAGTCGGTGGCGGGGAGGAGGCGGCCTTGGTCGAGCAAAGCCAGGACATCGGCGCCGAATTCGGAACGGCGGTGGAGGTAGGGCTCGAGGGCGGCGGAGGCTTCACTCAAGAGGATGACGCGGCCGATGGCGTTGATGGCGGCGATGTCGCCGGTGTCGACGGGGACGAGAGTGGCGCCGAGGGCGGCAGCCTTCTGCTGGAGAGCGGCGAGGGCCTGGGCGACGGCGGGTTGGAGGCCGTCGTAATAGAAGGATGTGGGGATGCCGAG
>JAFLBB010000057.1 GCA_017304135.1 Acidobacteriota bacterium
TGGCGGCGGGGTGGCCTCGGTGTCGCCCGGAAGCGGGGCGCCGCCGCCGCCCGGTGTGGGAACGCCACCGCCGGAGCCGGCGCGCGGACCGCGCATCATGATGGTGTAGAACGCCTCGGCCAGGGCGTTGGCGGCGCGCTGGGCCACGGCGCCCTTGTCGACTTTCGATTTGGCCAGGGGGGCGTTTTTGTAGACGCGGATGAACTCGCCGGGATTAACCAGCTGCATGCCATCCTGCGGAATGAGGCGGTGGCGGACGCCGACCTGCCCTTCCTCGACGGCGACGTAGGTGGTGTCTTCATCCTCGAGGGCGACATCGAAGGTGGTGCCGCGCACGGAGATGACCGCCGTGGGCGTGTAGATGCGGGCCGGGTTGGGCTGGCCGCCAAAGCGGCGGACGTACACCTTCACGCGACCCAGCCAGAGGTCGAGCATGTCGGACCATGTGCCGGGATTGTTGCGGAAGGTGACGCGCGAGTTGGGAAAAACCTCAAATGTGCTGCCGTCGGAAACCTGGAAGATGGCGTAGCCGTCAGGACCGCTCAGGACAACCTGCTTTTGCTGAATGAACTCACCGGCGTTCAAGGCCCAGGGCTGGGAGCCGCGCAATACCGAAACCTGGCCTGTGATGGTGAGCACCTTGGCGGCGCTTTCGTTGAGGCCGGTGAAGGACGGGTCGTATTGTACGGTGGGGGGAAGAGGCTGGAGCAACTGCTGCGGCGTCTGCGCGAGACACACGCCGAGAGTTGCTGCTGCCAGCAGCCACCCTACCGCCGGACGCACGGTGCGCATAGAGAACATCCAGTCTACCATCAAACGTGCAAGCAACTAGAAGGCCTAGTTGGAAAGCTATCGGCAAAATCACTTCGAATCAATAGTTTTCCTCTTCGCCATCCGATAGAAGTGGGGAGCGGAAAGGGTAGAATGGGTGCATAAGATGTGTCCCAGCGCCACAATATGGGCCAAAACGGCGAGCCGGGCGGGCGTTCTCACGCTGCTGGCGGCGTTGCAATTGGCTGCCCAGGAAACAGGCGGAACGCGTCTGGATTGGCGGCAGTTCGGCACTGTCTCGCTCACAGGTCCGGCCACGGTGGGGGTGGCGAGTGGTGCGGTGAGCCGGGTGTGGTATGCGCCGGCGGGTGACCGGCTGGCGCTGCTGACGGCGGCGGGCGAGCGCTGGGAAACAGAGGATTTTGAGAGCTGGAAACCTTCCCAGGCCGTGCCGCCGGAGCGGCGGGAGGCCGAAGCGAGCGCCGTGCCGGAGCCATCGGCGCTGGTGCGGGGCGCGGGCGGGCGGTTGTATGCGGCGGGGCGCTTTGCCTGGGCGAGCGACGACGAGGGACGGACGTGGCGCAACCTCACCGGGCATGCCCGTTTTTCCATCCTTGGGGGCGCGATTGCGGACCTGGCCGTATCGCCGACGAATCCCGACGACATTGCCGTGGCCAATGAGCATGGCGTGTGGCGGTCGCTGGATGGCGGACTGAGCTGGGACAGTTTGAACGCTTTGTTGCCGAACTTGCCGGCGCGGCGCCTGCTGCGGGCTCCGCAGCCGAGGCAGGGGTTGGTGCTGGGACTGGCGGACGGCGAAGAGGCTGTGTGGGCGCCGGGCGAGCGCACCGGTTGGCGGTTGGCGGACGCGTCGATTACGAGCGCGGAACGGGCCCTGGCGGCGAGCATCGCGGCGCGCACGGGAGCGGTGGTGACGCGGGCCCTGCGCGCGGGCGCGTACCTCTATGCCGGAAGCGAGGATGGGCGGCTGCTGGCCTCCAGCGATGAAGGGGCGACGTGGCGTGAGTTTCGCATGGCCGCCGAGGGGCGGGTGGAATCGCTGTTTCTGGATCCGCGCGAACCGCAGATCGCCCTGGCCGCGCTGGCGCCAGCCTTAGCCGGCGGGGCGCGCATCGTACGCACGACCAACGGCGGGCTGTTCTGGGACGATGTGAGCGCGAACCTGCCGCCGGGGGCGGCGCATGGCGTGACGGCCGACCTGGCCACGGGCACGCTGTATGCGGCGACCGAAGCGGGAGTGTTTCTGACGATGACGAACCTGCGCAACGCGGCCCCGGCCACACGCTGGGAGCGCATCGACGCGGGGCTGCCGCGGGCGGCCGCGCAGGATGTGATGCTCGACGGCGAGGGCAACCAGATCTACATCGCGCTGAAGGGCTACGGCGTGTACCGTACGCTGGCGCCGCACAGGCTGTTGGACCCCCGGGTGGTGAACGCGGCCGATTTCAGCACGCGGGCGGCGGCGCCGGGTTCGCTGCTGAGCGTGTTGGGGCGGCGGGTGGCCTCGGCGCGGATGGGCGATAGCGAGGTGCCGGTGCTGGCGGCTTCGGAGTCGGAGTCGCAGATTCAGGTGCCGTTTGAAGCGGCCGGGGCGACGTTGTCGTTGAGCCTGGCCGATGGGACGCCGGGGGGGCGCAGCTTTGCTTTGCCGCTGCGGCCGTTGTCGCCGGCGATTTTCATTGGCCGCGACGGTTCGCCGATGGTGCTCGACGCCGAGCGCGGGCTGCTGCTGGACGCCCAGACGCAGGCCGCCGCGGGCGGGCGCATTCAGATTCTCTGCACCGGGCTGGGCCGCGTGACGCCGGACTGGCCGACGGGGTTAGCGGCGCCGGTGGAGAACCTGCCCAAGGTGGCCGCCGAAGTGAAGGTGTACCTGGACCGGATGCCGTTGACGGTGACGCGGGCGACGCTGGCGGCGGGCTATATCGGGTTTTACCTGGTGGAGGCGGAGTTGCCGGCGGTGGTGGATGCCGGCCCGGCGGAGTTGTATCTGGAAGCGGGTGGAAGCGAAAGCAACCGTGTTTCGCTTTACCTGCAGCCGTAAGGACGGTCGCGGCGGCGGCCCGGCGGCCGGCGTTGCGGGCAAAACCGCCCCCGGCGCCGGGGCGTGATCGATCCGGGGCGCTGTACACTGGAGCAGGAACCGCACCATGATGACTCGCCGCGCGCTTGCCGCTCTTCTCCCCAGCCTGGCGTTTTCCCAGGTAAAGGAAGACAAGAAACTCGCCCCCTACTATCCGACGCCAGAGACGATTGTCGAGAAGATGCTCCAATTAGGGGCGTTGAAGGCCGGCGAGAAGATGTTCGACCTGGGGTCGGGCGACGGGCGGCTGGTGATTATGGCGGCCGAGAAATTCAAGGCGACGGCGACTGGTGTGGAGTTGGACGACGACCTCTACACGCAGAGCTCGGAGCGCATCAAGAGGCTGGGGCTGGAGGGCAAGGCGAAGATCATTCACGGCGACGTGCTGGCGCAGGATTACAGTTCAGCCGACCTGCTGACGGTGTACCTGCTGCCAAGCGCCACCGAGAAGCTGACGCCGATTCTGGAGAAGCAGTTGAAAAAGGGAACGCGGATTGTCAGCCACGATTTCCCGTTTAAGAACTGGCAGCCGGAGAAGATTGAAGACATTCCTGACGACGGAGAAGGGCGTTCGCACTCGCTGTATCTCTACCGGCGGTAGGGGCTGACGGCAGGGGGCCGGCGGTCGCCAACGAGGCAAAACGTGGCCGGAGAATACGTGTTTGTTCCGATGTTGTGGCGGCGGTCGAGCGCCATTACACGGGTGTTGTTTGCGCTGGGGATGGTGGCGCTGGCGAGCGTGCACGACGCGCCGGCGCTGGCCAAGGTGGCGGCGAGCATTTACCTGGTGTTCAGCGCGGCGGTGCTGTTGCTGCGCTTCCTGCAGCGTCCGGCGGGGACGATGACGGCGCTGGTGCTGGATACGGCGGCGTACCTGGTGTCGGTGACGCTGGTTGCCAACGGCAACCTGTGGATCATCCTGCACCAGTTCTGCTTTCTGGCGCTGACGGTGTTGCTGCTGCACCACTGGCAGCAACTGCTGGCGGTGTTTGGGACCTCGATCGCCTTTTTCCTGCTGGTGTCGCCGCCGGGGGCGCGCGAGGCGCTGCCGGGGCTGGTGGTGGTGTCGCTGGTGGCGGCGTTTGCGCTATGGCAGAAGCAGGTGATTGAAGACCGGCTGTTCCAGATGTCGCGGCAGGCGGTGATGTACCGGTCGAGCGCGGAGAATGTGCGGTTTCAGGAGCGGGCACGCATTGCCGATGATTTCCATGACGGCCCGCTGCAGATGTTCATGAGCCTGACGGTGCGGTTGGAAGTGCTGCGCCGGATGATGGAAAAGAAGCCTGACCTGGCGCTGGCCGAACTGCAGCAGTTGCAGGAGGTATGGAAGAAGCAGGTGAGCGAGGCGCGCGAGTTCATCCACACGATTCGCGCGGCGACGACGATTGAGGAGAACCTGGCTTCGGCGCTGGAGCGGCTGGTGGACCTGTTTGAAAAAGACAACGGCATCACGACGTCGCTGAAGATACAGGGCAACACCTCGACGGTGGAGTCGGACCTGACGAGCGAAGTGTTGCAGATGACGCGCGAGGCGCTGCACAACGTGTGGAAGCACGCCAAGGCGAGCGAGATCCAGGTGTCGCTCGAGCAGGGCGACCACGAGTTGCTGCTGACGGTGGTGGACAACGGGCAGGGGTTTCCGTTTTCGGGCTCGTACACGCTGGAGGAGCTGGATTTGCTGCGGCTGGGTCCGGTGAGCATTAAGCGGCGGGTGAATGCGCTGCAGGGCGGGCTGATTCTGGAGTCGAAGCCGGGCAAGGGATCGAGCGTGCGGATCCGCATTCCGCAATGAGACGCCCGCTGGCCGGGGCCGTGGCCGGGGCGGCCGCCGCGCTATTGACGAGTTGCCTGCCTTACGCCGATTTCACGTTGCCCAAACCGGATGGGCCGAGGCGTGATGTGCGGCCGAGGATTGAGGCGCTGGCCGAGCCCGTTTTGCAGCGAGGCGCGGGGGGTGAGTTTGATGGCGTGGATGCGCTGAATCCGTCGCTGGTGCGGCGCGACGGGCAGTGGTTCAACTTCTATTCAGGCTTCGACGGCAAGACGTGGCACACGGCGCTGGCGACCTCCACCGACGGGCTGCGCTGGACCAAGCAGGGCAAGGTGCTGTCGCCCGACGCGGCGACGTGGGAGGGCGGCTACATTGCCGCCAACGGGACGGCGCTGCACTTCCGGGGGGAGTTTTACTACTGGTATCAGGCCGGGACGCCGCCGCGCATCGGGCTGGCGCGCTCGAAGGACGGCCGGGTGTGGCGCAAGGAGCCGGCCCCGGTGGTGCCGTTTGGGCCGCGCGGGGCGTGGGATGAGCGGGCCACGGCGGACCCGTATGTGATTCAGTCGCGGGAGTGGCTCTACCTTTATTACCTGGGCGAGGACCGGGCGCGGCGGCAGCGGTTGGGGCTGGCGCGGTCGCGCGATGGGGTGCAGTGGGAGAAGCTGCGCGGTTCGCCTGTATTAGGGCTGGGAGCGGCGGGGACGTTTGACGAAAACGGACTGGGCGAGCCGGCGGTGTGGCAGGCCTCGGGGTGGTGGTGGATGCTCTACACGGGGCGGGACCGGGCTGAGTACAGGCGGCTGGGGGCGGCGCGGTCGCTGGATGGCGTGCACTGGGAGCGGGTGGGCGAATCGGCGGTGTTGGCGGGCACAGCGGACTGGATGGCGAAGGTGGTGTGCGATCCGCACGTCGAGCCGGGCGAGCAGGGCGGCTTCCGGCTGTGGTTTGGCGGGGGCAGCGTGGCTCATCCGGCGGAGAACGTGGCCGGGGCCATCGGGTATGCGACGTTGGAGTTGACGCCCACGGATCTGCCGGCACGGCAGTAAGGGGCGAAGCAGCCGGGAGGTTTCATGAAGATCGGCATCACGTGCTATCCGACCTATGGCGGCAGCGGGATTGTGGCCACCGAACTGGGGCTGGAGCTGGCGCTGCGCGGCCATGAGATCCACTTCATCAGCTACGCGCACCCGATCCGACTGCCGGTGGAGTCAGAGCACATTCACTTTCACGAGGTGGAGGTGGCCAACTATCCGCTGTTTGCCTATCCGCCCTATTGCCTGGCGCTGGCCGGGCGGATGGCCGAAGTGGCCGAGCGCTACGGGCTCGACCTGCTGCATGTGCACTATGCGCTGCCGCATGCGGTGTCGGCGCTGCTGGCGCGGCAGATGCTGGCGCCGAGGCTGCGGCTACCGTTTGTGACCACGCTGCACGGGACCGACATTACGCTGGTGGGCCAGGAGCCGTCGTATTATGCCATCACCAAGTATTCGATCGAGGCTTCTGACGGCATCACGACGGTGAGCCAGTATTTGAACGACCGCACGCGCGAGGTGTTTGGCGTGGAGAAGCCGATGCGGACGATCCACAACTTCGTGAATTGCGAGCTCTATCATCCGCGGCGGGGGGCCGAGGCGGGGCTGACGGGGCCGGGGAACGCGGGGCGGCGGCCGAGGCTGCTGCACATTTCCAACTTCCGGCCGGTGAAGCGTCCCACGGATTGCATTCGCGTGCTGAAGAGCGTGGTGGAGCGGGTGGATGCCGAGTTGTGGATGGTGGGCGATGGTCCGGAGCGGGGACCGTGTGAGCGGCTGGCGCGGGAGCTGGGGGTGAGCGGCCGGGTGGAGTTTTGCGGCAAGCAGGACCACATTGAGAGGCTGCTGCCGCGAGCCGATGTGCTGCTGCTGCCGAGTGAACATGAGGCCTTCGGGCTGGCGGCGCTGGAGGCGATGGCGTGCGGTGTGCCGCCGGTGGCGACGCGGGTGGGGGGCGTGGCCGAGTTGATGGAGCATGGGGTGGATGGCTATCTGGAGGCGGTGGGGGATACCGAGGCGCAGGCGGGACGTGTGGTGGAACTGCTTTCCGACCCGGCGCTGTATGGGAGGGTTTCGAAGGCGGCGCGGCTGGCGGCCGAGACGCGATTCGACTCGCGGCGGATTATTCCGCAGTATGAGCAGTACTATCGTGAAGTTCTGGGGAACTTTTCCGCCCCGGACGGTGTCTGAACGAACAGGGTGCCTCATCAGGGGAATCCGGACGACACGAGACGCGTCCCGGTCTAGAATGGGGCAGAGGGATTGACGAGATGGCCGACGGCACGGTCAGTTTCGAGCACGTCGAACCAGCCGCCCGCTGGGAACCAGCGGAGGCGGGCGAGATTACTGTTTCCCTGACCGAACTGGCCCAGGCGCGTCTCATTGACGGACTGCGGCGCGGTGACGATGGCGCCTACGAAGAATTGCTCAGCCTGTATGAGAAGCCGGTCTACAACCTTGTCTATCGCTTGCTGGCCAATCCCGCCGACGCCCCGGACGTGGTGCAGGAGGTGTTCCTGAAGGTGTTCCGGAACATCACGACCTTCCGCGGGCAGAGCAGCCTGAAGACCTGGATGTACCGCATTGCGGTGAACGAAGCGCACAATCACCGGCGCTGGTTTGAACGCAAGTGCGGCCAGGAGGTGGGGCTGGAGGACGAGGTGAGCGAGGGAGTCCACTTTCACCAGGTATTGGAAGATCAGGAGCGCTCGCCGTTTGAGTCGTTTGCCAACGCCGAGGCGCGGGCGATGATTGAGGACGCGCTGCAATCGCTGAAACCGGCGTTTCGCTCGGCGGTGGTGCTGCGCGATGTGGAAGAGCTGAGCTACGAAGAGATCGCCGATATCCTGCAGGCGAACCTGGGGACGGTGAAGTCGAGAATTCTGCGCGGGCGGGAAGCCCTGCGCGTGGCCTTGGAAGTCAGACTGCAAGCGCGCCGCGGATCGGATCTGCGGTGGTGCGCGGCGGAATGACGGTTGTGAGGAATAGGAAGGCACACATGCCGCACAGCGAGGAACGATCGGGACAGTACGGCGATCTCCGCGCGGCCGCCGCACTGCGTGCTCAGTTGGTGTCGCTGCCGCGGCAAGAAGCGCCGGCCCAACTCCGTTCGCAGTTGCGGGTGATGGCATCGCAGGAGGCATTGCGGCGGCGCATGTGGCTGAATCCGGCCACGGCGGCGGCGTACCTGCTGGGACGCCTGGGTTTGATCGTCAACAATTTGATGCGCCCCTACGCGGTGCCTGTGACGGGCGGGTTGCTCAGCGCGATGGTGTTGTTTTCCATGTTGCTGACCAGCTACCCGGTGATCGGCGAGATTCAGGGCGATGTGCCGACGCCGGTGTCGACCGAGCCGGGCGTGATGAGTTCGCTTGCCTTCGGGTTGGGCGATGAGGACATTGTGGTGGACCTGTCGATCGACGGGCAGGGCCGCGTAATGGAATATTCGCTGCCGGCCGGGCAGCGCTGGGCGACCGACCCGGAGATCCGGCGGAGCCTGGAGAACACGCTGCTGTTCACGCGGTTCCAGCCGGCCACGCGATTCGGGCAGCCCTCCAGCGGGAAGGCGCGGATCACGTTTCGCCGCAGCCAGATGGACGTGCGCGGCTAAGCCGCCCACGCTACCCTGAGAATTGCCCCAGAAACTAGGCCAACACTTTCTGCGCCGCCCGGCGACGCTGGAGAAGATCGCCGCGGCCGCCATCCCCGAACATGCGGCGCAGGTGATCGAAATCGGCGCCGGCGAAGGCGTGCTCACCGAAAAGCTGCTGGAGCGGGCCGACAAGGTCTATGCGATTGAGGTGGACCCGGAGCTGGTGGCGAGGCTGATGCTGCGCTTCCGCGGCGAGGCGCGGCTGAAGATCGTGGCCCAGGATGTGCTGGCGACGGACCTGACGCAGTGGGGCCGCGCGGTGGTCACCGGCAACCTGCCCTACTACATCACCTCCCCCGTCATCGAGCGGACCCTGGCCATGGGCAAGCTGCTGGAGCGGGCCGTCTTCCTGATCCAGAAAGAGGTGGCCGAGCGCATTACGGCTTCGCCCGGCACGCGCGACTACGGCTTTCTGACGGTGGCGACGCAACTGCACGCGACGTCGAAAATGCTGTTCAAGGTGCCGCCGGGCGCCTTCTCGCCGCCGCCGAGGGTGGATTCAGCGGTGATCCGGCTCGATCCGCTTCCCGCCCCCGAACTGGGCGACCCGACGCCGATGCTGGCCTTCCTGGGGCTGTGTTTCAAGCAGAAGCGCAAGACGCTGCGCAACAACCTGGGGCCGATCTTCGGGCGCGGGTTGCTCGATGCCCAGCCCGAGGCGGGGCTGCGGGCCGAGCAGTTGACGCTGGAGCAGTTCCGCGATCTGTACCGGCGGCTGACGGGCGGCTGAGCCTCCCTATCCCCCCACCCGCTACAATGAAAGTTCACCCCCACCATGGTTAGAGTTCGTTTTGCGCCCTCCCCGACGGGATACCTGCATATTGGCAGCGCCCGCACCTTCATCTTCAACTGGCTGTATGCGCGGCGGAACGGGGGTACGATGATTCTGCGCATCGACGACACCGACGTCGAGCGCAATACGGAAGCCTCGCTGAACTCCATCTACGACGGCCTGCGGTGGCTGGAGATGGATTGGGACGAGGAGTACAGGCAGAGCGACCGCATTGAGTTGCACAAGAAGGCCGCCTGGGCCATCTTCGAAGCCGGGCACGCTTACCGCGACTTCACGCCGGCCACCAATACCGACGACGAGGCGACCTCGGCGAATTCGACGAGAGGGCCGTGGCTGTGCAATCCGGGCATGCGCGAGTTGACGGCCGAGGAGAGCGAGCGGCGGGCGGCGGCGGGCGAACCGTTTGTGCTGCGCTTCCGCGTGCCGCGCGGCGAGGGGCGCACGATCGCGTTTGCCGACAGCGTCTACGGCGAGCAGTCGAAATCGGCCGACGACGTGGAGGACTTCGCGCTGCTGCGTTCCAACGGCATGCCGACCTACCACATGGCCTCCTGCGCCGACGACGCCGATATCAAGATCAGCCACATCATCCGCGGCCAGGACCACCTTTCGAACACCTTCAAGCACATCCTCATCTTCGAGGCGCTGAAGGCCGAGATTCCGCAGTTTGCCCACCTGCCGCTGCTGGTGGCCCCCGATGGCGCGAAGCTTTCCAAGCGCAAGCATGGGCCGGTGGTGAGCGTGACGACGTATCGCGACGCAGGGTTCCTGCCGCACTCGTATGTGAACTTCCTGTGCCTGCTGGGGTGGTCACCCAAGGACAACCGCGAGCAGATGTCGCGGCAGGAGTTGATGGAGTCGTTTTCGCTGGCGGGCGTGAACCGTTCGAACGCGGTGGTGAATTTCAGTGAAGAAGATCCGATTGACCCGAAAGCGATCTGGCTGAACTCGCAGCATCTGCGCGTGTGGCCGGTGGACGAACTGGCCCCGCGCGTGAAGGCCGTGCTGGCCGCCGCCGGACTGGCCGCGCTCGAGCCGGAGTCGCAGTACCAATGGGTGGTGGACACGATCCGTTCGCGCTTTTTCACGCTGAACGATTTCGCCACCAAGGGCCGGGCCTACTTCGCCGATGATTTTCCGATGCAGCCCGAAGCGGTGGTGAAGCTCGACGCCGCGCCGGCGCGCGAGTTGCTGCGCGAGTTGGCAGTGCGCATCGAGGCGCTGCCGGAGTTCAGCGAAGCGAGCGTGGAGGCGGCGCTGCGGGCGCTGGCCGAAGAGAAGGGCGTGAAGGCGGGGCTGTTGATCAACGGTTCGCGGGCCGCGCTCACCGGGCAGACGGTTGGCCCGAGCGCCTTTGCCGTGTTCGCGGCGCTGGGGCGCGAGCGTGTGGTGAAGCGGTTGGCGGCGGTTTAGGATTCCCATGATCATTCTCGGTATTGGCGGTGTGTTGAACGACGCGGCGGTGGCGCTGCTGAAGGACGGCGTGCTGGCGGCGGCCGTGGAGCAGAAGAAAGTGGCGCGCACGCATCGACCCGGCGAATTGCCGGAAACGGCCATCGCGGAGTGTCTGCGCATTGCCGGTGTGACGCCGGAGCAGGTGGAGTGTACGGCGCTGGCGCGTCCGCTGGGCACCGGAGCGGAAACGTCGCTGCACCTCAGCCTGCGGGCGCTGCTGCCGAATGCGCAATTGGTGTTGGTGGACCATCACACGGCGCATGCGGCCTCGGCTTACTATGCTTCGCCGTTCGATTCGGCCACGGTGGTGACGTTTGACCGACTGGGCGATTTGCGCTGCGGCGCGGTGTGGCATGGCGAGGGGACGGACCTGCGGGCCGAACGCGAGCTCTACTATCCGGATTCGCTCGGCGATCTGTATGGCCGTGTGACGGCGCTGCTGGGGTTCCGCCAGAGCGTGGATGAGCATAAGGTGCAGTGGATGTCGTGCGGCGGTACGGACCGCCTTGCGCCGCTGTTTCTCGACATCCTGCAACACGCCCCCGGCAAGCTGCCGCGCGTGGACCGCGGCTATTACGACAGCAACCGGCTGAGCGATGGCGGCTTCAGCGGGAGGTTCTACGCGCGCCTGGGGCTGGAAGACGGCGCGGCGATTCCGGCGGAGATGCACGCCGACCTGGCGGCGGGCGTGCAGAAGGCCGTTGAGACCGTGGTGTTGAACGTGGCCGGCAGCGGGGAGAACCTGTGTCTGGCGGGCGGGCTGGCGTTCAACGCGCTGCTGGTGGCGGCCATTGAGCGCAGCGGGCAGTGGAAGAACGTCTATGTGCAGCCGGCGTCGGGGAACACGGGGACGGCGATCGGCGCGGTCTACTATGCCTGGCACCGGACGCTGCGGCAGGCGCGCAGCGCGGCGATGAGCACGCTGCTGCTGGGGCCGGAGTATTCGCCCGAGGCGATCAAGCAGGTGCTGGAGAATTGCAAGCTGCGCTTCCGCTACCTGCTGACGACGGGCGAGTTGATTGAGCGGGCGGTGGAGGAGTTGAACGCCGACAAGATCATCGCCTGGATGCACGGGCGGATGGAGTTCGGCCCGCGCGCGCTGGGCAACCGCAGCATTCTCGCTTCGCCGCGCAACCCGTATTCGACGGAGAACCTGAACAGCTTCATCAAGCACAGGGAGCCGTTCCGCAAGTTTGCGGCGTCGGCGCCGGCGGAGATTGCAGGTGAGTATTTCGAGACCGGGCCGAACGCGCGTTCGCTGGCCACGGTGGGGCGTGTGCGCGAGGCGCACCGCAAGACGTTTGAGTCGGCGATTCTCGGCGACGGGCATGTGCGCGTGCATGCGGTGCATCGCGAGGATAACCCGCTTTACTGGGAACTGCTGCATGCCTTCGGGCGTTCGACAGGGCTGCCGGTGCTCTACAACACGAGCTTCAACCTGTTTGGCGATCCGCTCGTGTGCTCGCCTCGCGACGCGGTGCGCAGCTTCTATTCGAGCGGCATCGACGCGATGTTCGTGGGGCAGTTCCAACTGCAGAAGTAGGCCGCGCCGGGCGGGCCGCGCCACGACAGCACGCCGCACCCCGGTGGCATAATCGAAAGGCCATGCTCACCCGGCGCGCCTTTTTGCCTGCTGCCGCGGCGCCTTTGGTTGCCGCGCAAAGCCGTCCGCTCAACTTCGTGTTCATCCTCATTGACGATTACGGATGGCGCGACACGGGCTACAACGGCAGCCGCTATTACGAGACGCCGCACATCGACGCGCTGGCGCGATCGGGGATGACGTTCACCAACGGCTACGCGGCGGCTCCGGTGTGTTCGCCGACGCGGGCCGCGCTGATGACGGGCAAGTGGCCGGCGCGGCTGCACCTGACGGCGCATCTACAAGGCCACGACAAGACGCCGCCGCAGGCGAAGCTGCGTGCGCCGGTGACGCGCAAGGAACTGCCGCTGAGCGAGGTGACGATTGCCGAGATCCTGAAGCGCAAGGGCTATGCGACGGCGAGCGTGGGCAAGTGGCACCTCGGCGATCCGGGGTTCTTGCCCACGGACCAGGGCTTCGATGTGAACATCGGTGGGACGTGGGATGGTTCGCCGAAGAGCTTCTTCTACCCGGGCTGGGAGGGCAAACCGGCGCGGCTGCAGGGGCGCGAGGGCGAGTATCTGACCGACCTGCTCACGGACCGCGCCTGCGAGTGGTTGAAACAACAGAAGGCGAATCCGTTTTTCCTCTACCTGCCGCACTACGCCGTGCATGTGCCGATTGAAGCGAAGAAGGAATTGATCGCTCGCTTCGACAGCAAGCAGCCCTCGGGCGGGCAGAACTTCGCCGACTACGCGGCCATGATCTACAGCGTCGATGAGTCGGTGGGCCGCATCGTGCGCACGCTCGAAGAGATGGGCGTGGCGGAGAACACGGCGATCTTCTTCACGGCCGATAACGGCGGCGTCTCGTCGCGCGAATGGAAGCAGCGTCAGATCACCTCGAATGCGCCGCTGCGGCTGGGCAAGGGGCATTTGTATGAAGGCGGTATTCGCGTGCCGACGCTGGTGCGCTGGCCGGGCGTGACGAAGCCGGGTGCGGTGAGCCACGATCCGGTGTACACATGCGATTACTACGCGACGATGGCGGAGATGGCGGGTGCGCCGCTGGATGCCGGGCATCGACCCGATGGGGCAAGCCTCGTGCCGGCGCTGCGCGGGCGCCGGATGGCGGAGCGGAGCCTCTACTGGCACTATCCGCATTACAGTCCGCAGTTGGGGCGGCCATCGAGCGCGCTGCGGCGGGGCGATTGGAAGCTGATTGAGCATCTGGAGACAGGGCAGGCGGAGTTGTATAACCTCAGCCGGGATGTCGGCGAGGGCAGCGATCTTGCGGCTACCGAGAGCAAGCGTCGCGACGCCATGCTGGGCGAGTTGCAGGCGTGGCGCAAGCAGGTGAGGGCGCAGATGCCCGCGGCGAATGCCGATTACGATCCGGCGCGCGAGCCCAAGCCGGCCGTCGAACCGGTGGCATGAGCGCGCAGCAGATTGCCGTGCTGGCCGTGCTGGTGACGCTGGCCGGGGTGTGGGATTGGCGCTGGCGGCGCATTCCGAACTGGCTTGTCGTGGCGGGGGCCGTGGCCGGGCTCGCCGTCAACTCACCGTTAAGCGCGGCCAAGGGATTCGGCATCGCGGTGCTGGTGTATTTGCCGCTCTACCTGTTGCGCGCCGTCGGCGGCGGCGATTTGAAATTGATGGCCGCGATGGGGCTGATCACGGGGCATGAGGTGTGGCTGGTGCTGTTTGTGTTGTCGGCGGTGGGGGGCGGCATTGCGGCCCTGGTGCTGGTGATTGCGAAGAAGCGGCTGCGGCGGACACTGTCGAACGTGGGCCACATCTTGCGCTCGGCGCCTGCTGCCGAGTTGCCGCATGAAAAGCGGCCGGAGCTGAGCGTGGACGCGCCCGAGGCGCTTACGCTGCCGCGCGGGACGGTGATCGCCGTGACGACGCTGCTCTATCTCGGAACGCTGGCTCTGTAAACGCTATACTGCCCCTCATGAAACGAATTCTCACCGCACTCGCGCTGGCCGCCGCGCTGTGCGCCGTTCCGGCGTGCGCGCAGGACAAGAAGGCCGGGGGAAAGGCCGCCACCGTCAAAGCCGCAAAGAAAACCGCCGAGCTGCTGGACCTGAACACAGCCACACTCGACCAGTTGAAGGCGCTGCCCGGCGTCGGTGATGCCTATGCCGGAAAGATCGTGAAAGGCCGCCCCTATCGGGCCAAGAACGAGTTGGTGGACAAGAAGATCGTGCCCGCGGCGACCTACGACAAGTTCAAGGAACTGGTGATCGCAAAGCAGAAGTAGCCGCGCGCTACCATAGCATCGGATGGTCACCCGGCAGCCCGTACACGTTCTTTACGGAGGCGCGCATCTGTTTCGCGCCGATGTGGTGGCGAAGATGGGGCGGCTTGCGTTGCGCTCGCTCGAGGAGGGCGGGCTGGCCGAAGTCGCCGGCGAGGAGATCGCGCGGCGCGTGCGCGCCAAGTTGGAGCGCGAACCGGTAGAGGATCTGCGCATCGACTTCGAGGACGGCTACGGGATTCGCACGCATGAGGAAGAGGATCGCGATGCGGCGGCGGCGGGCGTGCGGTTTGCCGAAGCCTACCAGGCGGGCGCTCTGCCGCCGCTCATCGGCATCCGGTTGCGCAATGATTTTCAACGCTCCGAGCGGACGCTGAAGATTTTTCTCGATGCCGCCGGTGCGATTCCCAAAGAGTTCGTGATCACGATTCCGAAGGTGACCACACCGCGTGAAGTGGAGCGGATGGCGCAGGCGGCGCCGGGGATTTTGCTGGAAGTCATGATCGAGACTCCGGAAGCGCTGCGCGATGCGCTGGCGATTGTGAGGGCTGGTCCGGTTGTGGCGGCGCACTTCGGGCCGTATGATTTCACGGCGTCGCTGGGCGTTCCGGCGAATGCGCAGAGCCTCACGCACCCGCTTTGCGATCATGCGCGGCATGCCCTGCAAGTGGCCCTGGCGGGCACGGGCGTGCGCATCGCCGACGGCCCCACGGCGCGGCTTCCGATTGGCGCCAAGGGCGAGGTGCAGGAGGCCTGGAAGCTGCATATGGCCAACATCGCCCATGCGCTGGAAAGCGGCATCAACCAGGGGTGGGATTTGCATCCCGCCCACCTTCCGGCGCGATATGCGGCTGTCTATCGTTTCTATGGCGACAATCTGCAAGCCAGCGTGGACCGGTTGCGCAATTTTCGCCAGAGGGCCGAGCAGGCGACGCGCTTTGGCCAGGCGTTTGACGATGCCGCCACGGTGCGCGGCCTGGAGACGTTTCTCGAGCGCGGCGTGGCCTGCGGCGCAATCGATGCGAGCGAGGTTCCGGCATGAGTTACTCCGAAATTATCCATGAGGTCCGCGACGGCGTGGCCTGGATCACGCTGAACCGGCCGGACCGGCTGAACGCGTGGACGCGGGTGATGGAGGAGGAGTTCCGCGCCGCGGCCGGCGCCGCCGATGCCGACGAGGCGGTGCGTGTGATCGCGGTGACGGGCGCGGGCAAGGGCTTTTGCGCCGGGGCCGATATGAGCCTGCTGAGCGGCGTGGTGGAGTCGGGCGGCAGCACGGTGTTGCATCGTGACTATTCGTGGATCACGCGGCTCGCCAAGCCGGTGATTGCCGCCGTGAACGGCCATTGCGTGGGGCTGGGCTTCGTCATCGCGCTCTATTGCGACATCCGTCTCGCCGCCGACACGGCGAAGTTTTCCACCATTTTCGCCAAGCGCGGGCTGATCGCCGAATATGGCTTGGCCTGGACGTTGCCGCGGATTGTGGGCGCGGGGCGGGCGCTCGATCTGCTGCTGACGGCGCGCACGTTTGACGGCACGGAGGCGCAGCGGTTGGGGCTGGTGGAGCATGTGTTCGCCGAAGCCGAGTTTGCGCAACGGGCGGCGGCCTATGCGGACGCGATGGCGCGGAGCGTGTCACCACGGTCGACGCGGGTGATGAAGTCGCAGGTGTATGCGGCGATGGAAGAGACTTTGGCCGGGGCCACGGATCATGCTTATCGCGAGATGATGGCGAGCCTGCAGTGCGAGGATTTCAAGGAAGGCGTGGAGCACTTTTTGGAGAAGCGGCCGGCGCGGTTCACGGGGCGATAGACGCCATCCGGCCACACCGGCAGGGCGTCAGTTGTACTTGCGCAGTTCCATCTTCGCCAGCGCGTTGCGGTGGACCTCGTCGGGGCCGTCGGCGAGGCGGATGGTGCGGGCGTTGGCCCAGGCTTCGGCGAGGAAGGTGTCTTCGCACATGCCCATCGCGCCGTGGGCCTGCATGGCGCGGTCAATCACGCGCAGCGCCATGTTCGGGGCAACCACCTTGATCATGGCGATCTCGCTCTGGGCGGCCTTGTTGCCCACGGTGTCCATCATGTAGGCGGCCTTGAGCACAAGCAGGCGCGCCTGTTCGATCTCGCAGCGGGATTGGGCGATGTCGGCGCGGATGGCGCCCTGTTCGCTCAGCGTGCGGCCGAAGGCGACACGCGATTTGACGCGTTTGCACATCAGCTCCAGCGCGCGTTCGGCCTGGCCGATGAGGCGCATGCAGTGATGGATGCGGCCCGGGCCGAGGCGCCCTTGCGCAATCTCAAAACCGCACCCTTCCCCGAGCAACAGGTGCGACGCCGGCACGCGGACGTTCACGAAGGAGACCTCGGCGTGGCCGTGCGGGGCGTCGTCGTAGCCGAAGACGGTGAGCATGCGTTCGACCTTGATGCCGGGCGCATCGAAGGGCACGACGATCATGGACTGCTGCTTGTGGCGCTCGGCGGCGGGGTCGGTCTTGCCCATGAAGATGCAGACCTTGCAGCGCGGGTCGCCGGCCCCGGTGGACCACCACTTCATGCCGTTGAGCACATACTCATCGCCCTCGCGGACGATGCTGGCCTGGATGTTGGTGGCATCCGAACTGGCCACGCCGGGCTCGGTCATGGCAAAGCAGGAACGCAGGCGGCCTTCGAGCAGCGGCGTCAAATACAGTTGCTGCAACTCGGGCGTGCCGTAGCGTTCGAGCACCTCCATGTTGCCCGTGTCCGGGGCCGAGCAGTTGAACACCTCGGCCGACCAGGAGACGCGGCCCATCACCTCGCACAACGGCGCGTACTCAAGATTCGTGAGTCCCGCGCCGTGGCGCGAAGCGGGGAGAAACAGGTTCCAGAGGCCCTCGGCGCGGGCCTTCTCCTTGAGCGACTCCACCAGCGGCAACACCTTCCAGCGATCACCGGAGTCGACCTGCTGTTTCCACGCGGCTTCGTTGGGGTGGATGTGCTCGTCGAAGAAGCGCGTGAGCTTCGCAAGCAGGTCGTTGGTGCGGGCGGAGTAAGAGAAGTCCATGGCCGGTGCACAGGATATCGCAGTGCGCGCGGTGAGGAACTCAGCGGCCCATCTTCTTGAGCATCGCTTCGAGGGCCTTGGTGTCGCCGTCGATCTTCTTGCTCAGTTCGACGACGTCCTTGTCCTTGGCGTCGGGGCCGTTCTTGAGCGCCTTGGCCGCGGTTTCCAGCATGATGCGCTGGCGCACGGGCTCAGAGCCCTTGTAGGGGTTGAAGATTTCCGAGGCGTCGTAGAAAGCCCTGGCGAGTCCCATTTCGAACTTGGCGCGGGGGACGGTGACGGGCGTGGTCTTCATCATCTCCTGCGCCTTGGCGGCATCGCCGGGAGCGCCGACGGCGTCGCATACGGCGCGCAGGACGCCGCGCTGGAGCATGGCCGCTTCGACGGTGGCGATGTCGTTATCGGTGGGCACATTGCCGGCGGCGATCTTGAGCACCGAAGGCGGCATGCCGGTGGTGCCGCGGCCTGGATAGGGGAAGACGAGTTCGACGTCACCCTGCGGCTTGTCCTTGGAGAAGTCCTTATAAGCATCGGCAAGCGCCATGGCGCTACGCGACGCCATGCCGCGGTAGTTGGAGGCGAGCTTGCGGAAGGTGCCGGGGTTGGCCTTGTTGGTGCGGCCGCCCAGTTCATATTGATTGGCGAGTTCGCGGTAGCCGTTCATCATGCCGGCGAGCAGGGCGAGGCGCCAGGGCTGGGCTTTGGGCTTGAACTCGTTGTCGGTGCGCATGACGCGCTCCAACTGGTCGGAGGTTTTCAGGTAATCCCCCTTGGGGAAGTTTTCGTTGGCGGCCTGCCAGTAGAAGGCGTTGGTGCCCGGTTTGACGGCGGGCGGACCGCCGCCGGAACAGCCGGTCAGGATGAGTTGGAGAGAGATCAGTAAGATTGCGGCAACGGGGAGCATGGAATTCCTCGGCCATAGGGTTTATCAGATGCGGTGGTCCGAGGCAAGCCTCCCCGCCCCTCCCCGCCGTGAGTGTCGCGCCGCGCCGGATGCCGCGCGTGCTTACGGTACGACGGGCAGCAGGATGCGCGAGGGGTGCTGGGGGTCGTGGTAGATGGTGTTTTCGGCGATGCGCAGGCGGCGCTGCTGGTTGAGCGGCTCGCCGGTGTTGGGGTTGACGTCGAAGCGCGGGAAGTTGCTGCTGGAGATGTCGACGCGGATGCGGTGGCCGCGGCGGAAGACGAGCGAGGTGGGATACATCTCAATGGTGAACTCCTGGGGCTGGCCGGGGGTGAGGGGGGTGGCGGCGGTGAGCGAAGCGCGGTAGCGGGCGCGTACGATGGAGTCGCCGATGTTGAGGTCGACTCCGGCGGGATAGTCGCGGCTGGGCGGGTAGACGTCGATGAGCTTGGCGGTGAAGTCGGTGTCGGGTGAGTCGGAGGAGGCCCAGAGTTTGACGATGAGGCGGCCGGTGACCTCGATGTCGCGGTCGAGCGGCGGCGTCTGGAAGACGAGCACGTCGGGGCGGGCCGAGAGAGGCAGTGAGTCCTTGCACAGCCAGTGCTGTGGGGAGCAGCGCTGATCCTGCGCGCCGCGCGGCATGAGCACGCCTTCCGAGGAGACGTTACCGCCGATGGTGGGCACGGGGCTGGCGGGGTCGAAGCGGTAGGTGGTGGGAGCGGCCGTGCCGGGTTTGTTGGGGGAAAGCGCGCCGTCGGCGTGGAGATAGTAAGGCGTCTCAACAGCGCGGGCGAGCGGCCACTCACGCTCGTCGCGCCAGCGCCCGCCGACGAAGAGGCGGCTGTCGGGAGTTTTGTGCGGTTCGCCGGAGCCCATTACGAAGAGGCGCACGGGGGCTTCCTTGTCGATGCCGTTTTCGATGCCCTTCAGCCAGCGGTCATACCAGCGCAGGCGGAGGGCGGCGAGGTCGATGGCGGAGTCGGGGCCGAACTCGGCGATGCCGGAATAGCTGATGCCCTGGCCGCCGTGGGTCCAGGGGCCGATGATGAGCTTCTGGAGGCTCTTCTTGGCCTTGCTGAGCTGGACGTAGTTGAGGTTGGCCACCTGCGTACCCCAGGAGTCATACCAGCCGGTGACGTGATAGGCGGGCACGTCTTTGTATTCGGCGATGTGATCGACGACGCTTGAACCCATATCGGTCCAGAAGCTGTCGTTGTCGCCGTGGCGCATGGCTTCGATGAGCCAGGCTTCGTAGTCGGGGGCGAACTTGAGCGGCGTGGCGCCGGGGCGCAGCGGCAGGGCTTTGACGTAATCGCGCACCTGCGCGCCCAGCTCTTCGAGCGCGGCGACGGCATGGGGCGAGGAGGCGGCGCGGAGGGCGGCGGCGCGCGAGTCGGCGGATTGTGTGAGCCCGGTGGCTCCGGCGCGCGTGCCGGTGGCGTTGCCGAGGGTGAGCAGCCAGTTGAACCAGCGCAGCTCGAACGCGCCGTTGTGGCGGATGCCGTAGCGGCCGTAGTTGCTCATGGCGTCGACGGGGACCATGGCGGTGAGATGGGGGGCGTTGGCGATGGCCATGGCGTGCTGCGTGGAGCCATTGTAGGAGGTGCCCATTGTGCCGACCTTGCCGTTGGACCAGGGCTGCTGGCCGATCCATTTCAGCAGTTCCGCGCCGTCGGCTCCGTCGTCGCGCACCGGACGCCACGTGCCTTCGGAGGCGTATCGACCACGGACGTCTTGAATGACGACGGCGTAGCCAGCGGCGACGTATTGGTTGATGAGCGAGGCGGGGACGGCGTCCTTGTTATAGGGCGAGCGTTCGACGATGGCGGGGAAGCGGCCGGGGGCAAGCGCGCCGTTGCGGGCGGGCAGGTGGAGGTTGGCGGCGAGTTTGACGCCGTCGCGCGAGGTGATCATGACGTTGCGGAGGGTGGCGGTTTCGTAGGGGGCGTTGGACTGGGCAAAGAGCGCGGGGAGCGCTGCGAAGAGGGTGAGGGAGGCGATTCGGGGGAGCATGTGGGTTCCAGCTTAGTACACCGTGTCAGGAGTTCGCGCAGGCATTGGCCCTCATTGCTAGAAGCTCATGCCGAGCGCTTCACTGAGACAGGGCCGAGTCTTGCTGGGCGGTTCGCGCTACACTGTGCCGTTAGGCTGGACTCATCCTGCGAAACCCCGCGAACTATGGTCAGGCGGGTATGCAAGTCTTCCTCGTGTCCACACGACAACGATCGCAGCTACGGCCAATCCAGCAAGCGCCATGACGAGTTCGAACGGCAGCCAGGATTGAGGCTGAGCGTCCGTGAAAAGTCCTCCGAGCCAACGTGATGAAGTGTTGAACGCGGCGTGCATCAGGATCGCAACCGCGATGCCAAGGCCCGACCAATTGGCACACGTGGCGATGAGCAGCCGCAGCCCAATTACAATGAATAGATAGATCCCAAAAGGCGTGCTGTAGAATCCGGGCCGCAGGAACAATGGAAGATGCCACAGCGCCCAAAGGACGCCGAGGAGCGGTACTCCAAGTAGTGGGCCGTATCGCTTCTGCATTCGCGGACTTGCGTAGCCAGTCCAGCCGACTTCTTCTCCGATAGGTCCGCCGAGCAGAGTGGAGTAGTTGAAAACTTGGAGCGAGAGGAGGATGCTCCAATTCAGTTTTGTGGGATCCGCCGTCACGATCACGGGAAGAACAACATAGGCAATGACCACCAGTGCAACGCCAGCCACTGCCGCAGAAACTTGCCGAATCCATTTTATGGAACCGGCTGAGGCCATCCAAAAGTTGTAGCTTCCAGTCGCAACTCGGCTAACAGCCAACGCCGCGATCGTGGGGCCGAATGTCGCGAGGATCATCCACTGCGGTGGTCCATGCAGAAGCACCATCGGAATCATAACGGCCCAAGACAACGAGAAGGCCAAAGCGAAGAACGAAATCAAAGGCGCACCGACGACTAGCGCCTTCATCTGCGGGCCTCCTATCGACCAGGCGTTGCGGATACTTCTCATGCCATTGAGCCGGTCGCAGGGTTGGGATCGAAGAACTTGATGATGGGCGCCATGGCAGCCACCTGAGCGCAACTACGCAGCAACGATGTCGAGCATGCCCGCCCAACTGGCAGCGGTGGTACAGCCAAGCCTTCGGCCCTTAGTCCTTCGATGTGGAACTCGACCGCCTCACGCATCAAAGATTCGACTTCCTCTCGCGAATCGCCCGCGGCGATCACACTTGGCAGGTCGGGGACGTAAGCACCCCAAGTCGAATCGCTCTTTTCGTAAATCACTGTGTCCGCTGCCTTCAGAATAGCCCGAAGAGTGCCGATTGGTATGTCTTTTCCAGGCTGCCCAGCCCCCGTGACAACGGAAGGCCTTTGCAGATGTTTGAACTGACGACGGCTGTCCCTCGTTGAGCGGAGCACCCACCCCTGCGAATTCAACTTGCGAATCAGGTCGCGAACCTTCACGACGTGATCGTATCGCAAAGCGATAAGCAACGATAAGTCGCGCAGTGTTTCTCTACCTGCTCATGGAATGTATCGGCGATCTTCTGAAACCGCGCACCGATCTTAGCGCCGATTCTATGCCGCCGCTACCGCACCGCTTTGGTCCGCCGCTGCTGCCAGGCGTCGAAGATGGCCCCCACCACCTGGCGGCCCTTGGTCATCGCGGTGCCGTATTCCAGGCTGCGTTCCTTGCGCGTGAGGCCGTAGCCGCGGCCGTAGAGGCGCTCGAGCGAGCGCCCCTCCACATAGGTTGCCGCGTAGGCGATGGCCGCCTTGGGCAGCAGGCCGCCGCCGAAGGGCACCTTGCTCACAAGGTTGCGGGCCAGGGCGCGCCAGCCGAAGGCTCCGGCGATGATGCCGGCGACCTCCATCTTCTGCTCGCGGTAGCCGACAGGGCGGTCACTCGCCGCGGCCAGCAGGAAGGCCATGCGGATCTGGTTCACGGTGAGCACGGCGGTGTCGGACATGGCCTCGGGGATGGCCCACGGCAGGCTCAAAATGCCGGGAGCGATACCGGGCAGCGCCGTGGCCAGGGCGAAGACGGCGTTTTCCTTTGAGACCTGGTGGATGGTGCGCTGCGAGACGACGCCGCGGAAGGGCGGAAAGGCGCGGGCAAGCGGCAGGCCGAGATCCTGCTTATCGGCGAGCACGTTGTGGATGAGCGCTTGGGGACGCTCGCGGTCGTAGACAAAGGTGCCGGGCGGGAGGTCCATTCCATCGCCTCCGACCTGCAGGGCAAGTTCGCGGTCGATCACATGGAGGTCGGCTTCGGGCGGCGCATCGGGGTCGCCTTCGCGGAAGAGGTATTCGACCACCTCAAGCCGCTTCTTGTGTGAGACGCCGGCGGGGGCGAAAAAGTCCTCCATCTCGGCGTAGGAGGGACTGTCGAAGGCGTGCAGGACGATGCTCACCGGACGCTCGGCGGCCATCCGCACGTCGTGAGGATTGAGCTGTTCGATAGCCGTTCGAATTTGCCGCAACAGGCGCGTCGACATAAAGGCCCAGCCGGCTTAGCCTGGCCGTCGCGTGCCTTGGAGGCGGAACGACACCCGGATCTGCCTATGCCATTCTACCGCCAGCCCGACCCGCTCCACCTCGATGGAGGGGTTGAGGTAGCTGAGCAGGATTTCGGTGGTGGGGTGGAATTCGAGCGAGGGGGCGGCCAGGATGAGGCGCGGCGGGTCAGCGCGCAGGGCGATGCCGGGGAAGTAGCCGGCGGCGGGAAACTCACCGCGCCCGGCGTGCCAGGCCACGCGCATCCAATAGTCGAGGGCCTGGATGGGCAGGTGCGGATCTTCGCTCGCTTTCAATTCCATGACGGTGAGGCGGCCGTCGTCCGTGGCGGCGAGCAAATCGATGAGGCCGCGTTCAACGCCCGCCACTACCGGCACCTGTCCGTAGACGGGCTCGCGGCAGAGGTGAGCGTCGATCAGGCGCGGGTTGGCGCGGATGGTCTGTTCGAGCCACCATTCGGGGCCGTGTTCGGGCCGGGGGTGAGTGGGGCGTGGCGCGGGCCGCGAGGCGTGGTGAAGAACGGTGTCGAGGTTGCCCTGCGCCATCTCTACGGCCCGTTCCCACAACTGGGCGTCGTATTCGAAGACGGCCACCTGAACGGGGCGCGGGTTGAGCCAGCGGACGCGCAGGCAGGTGGTGCGCGAACGGCCTTGCGGCAGCAGCAGGGCGAGGCCTTCGACATGCAAGCCGCGTTCGCGCTGGCGGAGATAGTTGTGCCAGATGAGGCCGTAGGTGAGCAGGCGGTCGCCGCTGTCCTCGGGCGGCGCGGCGATGGCGGCCCAGGCGCGCTGCCCCTGCACGGCCATGGCGCGCGGGTAGATCTGCGACAGCGAGTGCTCCTTGTCGCCGTGCGCGGTGAGGTCGTCCAGGCGCCAGCCGGGGAACTGGCGGCAGAGGAAGTCGCGGAAGCGCTCGGCGAAGACCATGCGTCCGGCTTCGCGCGGCAGTCCCTGATGCAGGGGGCGGGCGCGGTCGGCCAGCACGATGCGGCCGCGTTTGCCGCCGAACTTCTCGATCTCCAACTCAACCTTGCCCGGCCCGCACTCGCGCACGCCGATGACGCGGCGGTTACAGTTGGCCGTGTCATCCCAAGCTTCCAGACGAAGTCCGCGCGCCGAGGGCGACAGCGCGAGGCGCCCGGCGGTGATGGCAATGAGCGGAGCGCCGGGCTCGAGCAGCACCGGCTCACGCGCCTGGTCGAGGAACCGTTGGATGAAGCCGAGCAGGACCTCGTGCGGGGGAATCGGGCTGGCCGTCGGTTTCGGCATGGCGGCTGCGAAGGGTCGTCTTTATGATGAGTAGTGGTGCTCGCCGAAAATCTCTCCCGCGTCGAAGAACGCATCCAGGCCGCTTGCGCACGGGCCGGCCGGCGGCGCGGCGAAGTGACGCTGATTGCCGTCACCAAGGTGTTTCCGGCACAGGCCATCGTGGACGCCTACGCGCTGGGCCTGCGCGAGTTTGGCGAGAATTATGTGCAGGAGTTTGAATCCAAGTTCCCCCAACTGCCGGAGTTGCCGGGGGCGCACGTTCACCTCATCGGGCATTTGCAGTCGAATAAGTCGCGCCGCGCGGTGGAGCTGTTTCACACGATTCAGACGGTGGACTCCGGCAAGCTGGCGCGCCGCCTGAACGAGCAGGCCGAGGGTACGCTGGAGGTCTTCCTGGAAGTGAAGCTCTCCGGGGAAGAGGCCAAGCACGGGGCCGCGCCCGAGGAGTTGCCGGCGCTGATCGAGGCCGTAAGCGCTTGCCCGCGGCTGCGGCTGCGCGGCTTGATGACCATGCCGCCGTGGACCGAAGACGCCGAACCCTCGCGCCCCTACTTCCGCCGGCTGCGCCAACTGGCCGGAGCGCACGGCATGAGCGCTCTCTCCATGGGCATGTCGAATGACTTCGAGGTGGCGATTGAAGAAGGCGCGACGCACATCCGCGTCGGCACGGCGTTGTTTGGCCGGCGGGTTAAAAAGTGAAGGTTGGTTTCCACAGTCCGCTGCCGCCAGCGGCCACAGGGGTGGCCGATTACTCGGCCGCGCTGTTGGGCGAATTGCGGCAGCGCGCCGAGGTTGTGTGCAACACGGACGAAGCGTGTGACATCGACTTGTATCATCTCGGTAACAACCCGCTGCATGGCGCGATCTATGAGCGGGCGCTGCGCAAGCCGGGCGTGGTGGTGTTGCACGATGCGCTGCTCCATCACTTCTTTCTCGGACGGTTGGATGAGCCGGCTTATGTGGAGGAGTTTGTCTTCAACTATGGCGAGTGGTATCGCGGGTTGGCGCACGAGTTGTGGCGGGGGCGGTCACGATCGGGAATGGATGGAGCCTACTTCGAGTGGCCGATGATTGCGCGGGTGTGCCGCGAATCGCTCGCCGTGATTGTCCACAATCCGGGTGCAGGCGCCACTGTGTTGCGCCATGCTCCGCGCGCCACCGTGGTGGAAATTCCGCATTTGTGGACCCCGGCGGAGGTTCCCGATCGAACCGATGTAGTGTCACTGCGGGCGGCTTTGCGAGTGTCTGAAAACGAGCTGATGGCGGGGGTGTTCGGGCATCTGCGTGAAACCAAGAGGCTGGGGGCGGTGTTGCGGGCACATGCGCGTTTGCGTGCACGGGGCGAGCCGGTGCGGCTGCTGATTGCCGGTGAATTTGTGTCGCCGGAGCTGGAGCGCAACTACGCGGCTGAGCTGGCCCAACCCGGTGTGGTCCGCACAGGCTACCTGCCGGAGCGGGAGTTCTGGCTCCATGCGGCGGCGGTGGACCTCTGCCTCAATCTGCGGTATCCGTCGGCGGGCGAGAGCTCGGGCATTGCCGTTCGCTTGATGGGCGCCGGTTGCGCCACGATGCTCACGGCGGGGGAGGAGACGGCACGGTTTCCCCCAGAGGCGTGCCTGCTGTGTGATCCGGGGTTGTGCGAAGAAGAACAGATGCTCTCGTATTGGCTCTGGGCGCTGCGCGACCGGGAAGGCCCGCGGCGGATGGGGTCGGCCGCGGCTGCCTATATTCGCCGCGAGCACGATGCGGCGCGAGTAGCGTCGCTGTATCTGGACGCGTTGCGGGCGGCGCACAGGGCGGGGCGCTGCTGAGGCGTGGTCGATTTCCACCGAGTGTGCCAGATTCCGCACAGTGGGCCGGGGCTGACCTATTTGTCGAGCCTCTTCACGCAGGCGTGAGGCGGGCGATCGAACCGATGTGCGGGGAATTCAGACGGAGGGAAAGGGCGGAGAGTTGGAGGCGCGGGGGGGAATCGAACCCCCGAATAAAGGTTTTGCAGACCTCTGCCTTACCACTTGGCTACCGCGCCCTGGGGACTCCTTACCAGTGTATCCCAAGCCGGCGAATTGTGTCGGAAGAATGGCGTGGGACGGGGGTGGGTGGTGGTGGTGGCCAGTGAATTGCAGTTTGCCCGATTGGAGGCAACTGGCGGGTTTCCCCAGCGGGAAGCCCCTGGCGAAGATGCGATGCATGCAGTTCAGATCGTAATCGGCGACCCGGGACGGGCGCGGGAAATCAGCCGGTATTTGACGGCGAAGACCCAGCTCCGGGTCCGCCGCAGCCCCATTATGAGCGCGCGCAGCCACCAGGTTTTGTTAGTGGATGAACTGGCCTTTCGCGGGTCGATCCACCGCTTGGTGCACCCGGAGCGAGTGGTGCTGTTGGCGCCCCGGCCGGGAGATGTGTGGGAAGAGGCGATGCGGGCCGGCGTGGTGAGTATTGTGAGCGAGAACGACAGCCTGGAGACGGTGTTGATGGCGATTCTTTGTGCGGATCTACGCCTCACTCGTCAGTCGGCGTGTCCAGGATTCTGCGCGAACATCCCCAGATCGATGTGTCCTTTGTGCGCAAGGCCCCAAGGTGTTGGCGGGAATTCCGGCAAACGGCTTCCGCAAAGGCCTGATATGAGTTGGCCTCAAAGTTGCACCTGGAAGATGTGAGGAGGAACCAATGGATAGTAAGTTTCTCGTTCCCGCGATCGGCTGGGGTGTGCTGGCCCTGGTCGTGCTAGCGCTTGCTGTGTACCGGATGTCGATCGCCTCCAGAGAGGATGACCAGATCCATCTGAGCGCCGCCGAATCGAATGTTTCCACGATGCAGGCCGCGTTTGCCCAAAAGTTAGAGACTCTCGACAAGTTGGGCAAGTCATTGACGATAGTGGCTGTGGTGTACGGGGCCGGACTGTTGATTTGGGCCATCCGCGATGCCTGGGTCAGCGGCTCCATGATGCCCAAATAGAAGTTTGTGTTTGAGGAATCCGGCGTTCCGGCCCTTGGTTGGGCGTCTTGAATCCTCCCCGAACCGGTTACGATGTGCTGTTTCGTGCCGGTTCGCCTCCGCCCGGGGCGTGGCAGCGGAACCCACGCCCCGGGCTACTGATTTTCAGGGAAGCGACTCCCTTGCGCTTGACTGGTGAACAGTGTGTAATTTCTTGGCATTGCACCTGCAGATCAGTTTGAGTGAGAGAAGGAGGAACTTCTCATGCGCTTAGCCAAGATTCTCTTACCTGTCGATTTCTCCGAGCGCTCAACCGCGGCGGCCAACTATGCCCACGCTTTGGCCATGCCGTTTACCTCCGAAGTGATCATGGTGCACGTCGTGCGTCCGCTCGACTACGCCATGGGTGGCGCGGAACTGACCGGCGCCGTGGGCAGTGAGTGGTATGCCACCCGGCTGGACGACTGGAAGAGCCAGTTGGACAAGTTCCAGGTGAAGGAGTTCGAAGGGCTACCGGTGCGGCGGGTGGTGCTGGAAGGCAATCCGTCCGAAGAGATCGTCGCGCTGGCTCAACAGGAGCAGTGCAGCCTGATCGTGATGCCGACGCATGGATACGGACCGTTCCGCCGTTTCCTGATCGGCTCGGTGACGGCGAGCGTACTGCATGACGCCGATTGCCCGGTGTTCACCGGGACTCACCTTGTGGAAACCCCGGCGCCGGAGCGGCTGACGATTCGCCGGTTGCTGTGCGCCGTGGATTTTGGCCCGCAGTCGGAGGCCATGTTGCTCTGGGCGAGCAAATTCGCGCAGGGCTATGGGGCTACGCTTCATCTGGTGCATGCCTTGCCCACGCTGAGTTCGGGCGAGGCGCGGTATTTGGATGAGGAGATCCAGGTGTCCATCGCCCGGCAGGCACGGGCCCAGGCGGCCAAGCTGCTGGGGCAGCTCCAGATTGAAGGCGAAGTCATTATGGAACACGGCGACCCGTCGCAGGTTGTGCATGACACGGCCAAGGTGGTGGGGGCTGACCTCGTGCTCATCGGGCGGCATGTGAACGCGGGCATTCTGGGGCGGTTGCGCACGCACGCGTATGCGATTGTGCGAGAGTCGCCGGTTCCGGTAATCAGCATCTAAGCCGCGGATTTGACGAGACATCGGCCGCGGAGGGCAAGAGCAGCGCGGCTGGCCTGTTGCGCTCGAAGCCGGAGCCGCAAGCGCGACGGCCGCGGGGCGGTGGTGTGTGCAGCAGCGGGGATGACACGGTAGCGCCGGCGCCGCATATGGCCGTTGGGGTGCTCCAGCATGGGCGGAGAGCAGCAGGATGTTCCGCTTTGAACAGATGATCCATTCCCGCATGACGGTGCGCGAGGTTGTGCAGCGTTGGCCGCGAACCGCCGAGGTCGTGGAGCGGTATGGCTTCCGCGCCGTGTACCATGATTGTGATTTGCAGACGGCCGCGCGGCGAAAAGGGGTGCCGGCGCTGGAAGTGATTCTGGCGTTGAACCTGGAAGTGTTCGGAGATTCCGCCGAGACGAAGGAACGGGCCGCCTGCCGCCAGGCATGAGCGAGTCAAGAAAACAGGAGAGTTTCCTCGACCAGCCGGGGCTTCTAGACCCGCTGTTTGAGCCGCGTTCGCTGGTTGTCATCGGCGCCGCCGGGGGCCGTGACGAAGCTGGCGACGAGGCCTGCCAGCGGCTGTTGGCGCGCCTTCGCAACGGCGGCTACCAGGGGGCTGTGTACGAGGAGTTGGAGGCGGCCCCGGACGGGGTGGACCTGGCCTTGATCACGGCGCCGGGTGCGGAACTGGCGGCGGTGTTGGAACGGTGCGCCGGGCGCGGGGTGCGGTTTGCCATCTCTTTGGCGCAGGTCCATACGGGCGCCGATATTTTGCCGCTGCTCGCCGGCATCGGCTCGCCGCGGCTGCTGGGTCCGAATTCGATCGGCATTCTGCGCCCCTGGCTGGGCTTGCAGGCAACCACGTTCCCCGTCGATGTGCGGCCGGGTCCTGTGGGCTTCCTCACCCAAAGCGGGGCGTTGGGGGCGGGAATTCTCGACTGGAGCCTGCGCGCCAACGTCGGCTTCAGCACGTTCCTCAGCCTGGGGGCGACGCCGGGTGTGAGCTGGGGCGATCTCATTTACAGGCTGGGCGACGACGCGCGGACGCGGTCGATCCTGATCTACATGGAGTCGATCGGCGAGGCGCGGTCGTTCTTGTCAGCGGCGCGCGAGGTGTCGCGGAGCAAGCCGATTATTGTCCTGAAGGCGGGCCGCACGGCGGCCGGTTCGCGCGCCGCCAGTGAGCACACGCTGCAGGCGCCGGGCGACGACGAGGTGCTCGACGCCGCCTTCCGCCGCTGCGGCGTGCTGCGGGTGGAGCGCATCAGCGACCTGTTTTACATGAGCGAGGTATTGGGCAAGCAGGCCCTGCCGAGGGGGCCGCGGCTGGCCATTGTGACCAACGCCGCGGGGCCGTCGGTGTTGGCGGTGGACGCGCTGGTGGCCAGCGGCGGGGAGCTGGCCGAGCGGGCGGCGAGAGCGAATCCGCTGGGATTGCCGCCGGGAACGGAACCTTCGGGCTTCGCCCAGGCGGTGGCCGAGGCGGCCGCCGACGACAGCGTCGACGGTGTGCTGGCCGTGTTGACGCCGCAAACCGGCATCACTCCGGTGGAGGTGGCCAACGCGCTGCGCGCCCACGCCCATCACCCCACCAAGCCGCTGCTGGCGAGCTTTCTCGGCGGGCGCGAGGCGGCCGGCGGGGTTTCCATTTTGAACGATGCCGGGATTCCCACGGTTCCGTATCCGGACACGGCGGCCCGCTCGTTCACCTACATGGTGCGCTACGCGCGCAACCTGAAGAACCTCTACCAGACGCCGCGCGACCTGGCGCAGGGGGCCGAGGAGGAGCGCCACGAGGTGTTCCGGTCGATCGTGGGCGCGGCCCGCGGGGAGGGGCGCACGCTGCTGGTCCCAGAGGAGACAGAGCGGCTGCTGGCCGCCTACGGCCTGAGGTTTTCGCCGGGCGGCGAACCCCCCATTTATTCATGCTTGCCAACCGATTTCCTCAGAGGAGAGCCGGCTGGCGTTGAACGGATTTACCCATGG
>JAFLBB010000058.1:0-3962 GCA_017304135.1 Acidobacteriota bacterium
GCAGGGAATTGCAGACCCTGCGCGTATAGCAATATATGGCGGCAGTTACGGAGGATATGCAGTACTTGCCGGACTTGCTTTTACCCCTGATCTTTATGCGGCAGGACCTCCACCCCGGCTTCGCCACCCCACCCGGCGGGCCGCCCCCCGTTTTTGACAAAACGAACCCAAACTTCCGTTGAAAACAAAAGGCCACCCCTCAAGCCTCGCCTAACTCTTCTCCCCTTCCTCCCCTTCCCATACCCCCTCCCCACGCGAGATAATAGCGCCTTATGTCCATCTCCATCGGCATCATCGGCGGCAGCGGCCTCTACTCCATGCCCGGCTTCACCCAACAGGAGGAACGCCGCCTCACCACCCCCTTCGGCGATCCCTCCGACGCCTATGTCGTCGGCGAACTCTCCGGTAAACAGGTCGCCTTCCTCGCCCGCCATGGCCGCGGCCACCGCATCTCCCCCACTGAACTGAACTTCCGCGCCAACATTTACGGATTCAAAGCCTTAGGCGTCGATACCATCCTCTCCCTGAGCGCCGTCGGCTCCCTCAAGGAAGAACACAAACCCCTCGACTTCGTCATCGTCGACCAGTTCGTCGACCGCACCCGCAACCGCGTCAGCACCTTCTTCAGCGAAGGACTCGTCGCCCACATCGGCTTCGGCGACCCCATCTGCATGGACCTCGCCCACGTCCTCCACCAGGCCGCCGCCAATGCCGGCCTCCACGCCAAACTCGGCGGCACCTACCTCTGCATGGAAGGCCCCGCCTTCTCCACCAAAGCCGAATCCAACCTCTACCGCTCCTGGGGCATGGACGTCGTCGGCATGACCAACCTCCAGGAAGCCAAGTTAGCCCGCGAAGCCGAGATGTGCTACTCCACCGTGGCCATGGTGACAGACTATGACTGCTGGCACCCCGAGCACGACCACGTTACAGTACAGCAGATCATCGCCACCTTAGTCCAAAATGCGGAGAACGCAGCTAAGGTCGTCGCCGAAGCCGTCCGCATCATGCCCTCCATGAAATCCTGTAAGTGCTGCAGCGCATTGGCCCACGCCATCCTCTCGGATAAGAAAACGGTCCCCCCGGCCACCTTAGACAAGCTCCGCCTCATCGTCGGGAAATACTTCGAATAGCCACCAGGCTACCCCTCCCGGTACCGCCTCGCAAAGCCATCACGGTTCTAGGCTTTACACCATTGCGATTGGTCCAATGGTCCTGTTCGCCTTTTCCTCCACGGCTCTTATCCTTATAGAAACACGGACCCTATCCTGCCCCAGGCACTCATGGCTTGGGCCGTGGTTCTCGAATGGAGGAGAAACTTATGAACTTGAAACCGCTGCTGGGCGGGGCCCTCGCGATGGCGCTTTGGGCCAGTTCGGCATCCGCGGCGTGGATCTACGTCGACTTGACCTCTCCCGACTCCAGTAACACTGGCATCGGCAACGTCCTTTCCTACGACCTCGGCAATGGCCTCACCATGTCGGTCACTTCCTGGTCCACCACCGGCGCCGGCGGAACTCTTGAAGCCGCCCGCACCAACATTTATGGCGGCGGCCTCGGCGTCTGCAACGAAAACGAAAATTGCAACAGCTCGCCCAACCATGCCATGGATAACAGCAGCTTCAACGACTTCCTGCTGTTCACCTTCAACATGACCGTCGATCCGATCAAGGTCAAAATCGGCTGGTCCAACGGCGACTCCGACATGAACTACTGGGTCGGCTCGGAAGCCAATCCGACCATGGCCGGCCTCGCTCTCGCCAACCTCGGCACCGAGGGCTTCGGCCCGACGCAAAACAGCGACGGCTCGGGCTCCCGCTGGTTCGACATCGCCGGCGGCGAGGGCCTCTCCCTCCTGTTGGCCGCTGAACTCGTCCAGGATGCCCCGCAAGCCTACGCCTGCGGCTACAGAAACCGTTCCATCTGCTATCGCGACACGGATTCCAAGGACTACGTGAAGATCGAAGCCATCAAGGTCGACTTCACCGAACCCCCGCCGCAGGAAGAGGTTCCCGAGCCGTCCACCTACGCCCTGGTGGGCAGCGCCCTGGCGGGCGTGGCCTTCCTGCGCCGCAAGCGCGCCTAACCTTCCCCTCCTCCGGTCATCGGGGCCGGTCCGCCGCAACGCGGGCAGGCCCCGGATGCCAACAACAAAGGCCGTCCCTCGGGACGGCCTTTTCCCTTTGTCCTCGCCGCGGCCCGCTTACTCCACCATCGAGCGCAGCATCCAGGCCATCTTCTCGTGCTCTTCCATCAGCCCGGTCAGGAAGTCGCTCGTGCCGGCGTCGCCAAACCGGTTGGCCGACGTCTCCAATGACCCGCGCAGGAACACAATCACCTGCTCGTGGTCTTCCAACAGCGAGCCCACCATCTCCTGGGCGTTCAACCCGCCGCCAGGTGTCTCCCGCAAGGTCCCCAGCGCCAGCATCTCGGCCAGCGATCCCGGCGCCACGCCGCCCAGCGCCCGGATGCGCTCGGCCACTTCGTCAATGCTCTCGTCAATCGCCTCATACTGCGATTCGAAGAACTTGTGCAGGTCGGAAAACAGCGGCCCCTTCACATTCCAGTGATAGTTGCGTGTTTTCGTGTAGAGGATGTACTCATCGGCCAATAACGTCTTGAGCAGCCCGATGACGCCTGCCCGCTGCTCCTGGGTCAATCCGATTTTGGGTTCCATAACAGTTGATTGGATGCGCCGCGCCGGGGAAAGGTGGCGTGCGGGGCCCCTTCCGCTGAGCGCATTCTCCCCGCCGGCCTCAGGCGTTTTCCCATGGCGCTCCACGGCGCGCCGTCCGATCCTATTCCTATGGCTTCTTCGGAGAGTACCGTGACGCACGCCTGCCAGCGCTGCCGCATTCTCCTCGACGCCCGATTTGAGATCATCGACGGCCAGCCTGCCTGCGACGAATGCGCTCCCGGCTTGCGAGAAGAACTGCGCCGCCGCCAGACCGAGTCGCTTAGCCTCCCCGGAGGCTGGTGGACCCGCGCCGCCCTCTTCGGTTCCGGCGCCGCGCTCGCCGGCGCGCTCGTCTATGCGCTCATCTTCACCGGCACCGGCCTCGAACCCACCCCGCTCGCCCTCGCTATCGGCGCCCTGTGCGGCATCGCTGCCCGCGCCGGGGCAGGGAACAAAGGCGGACTCCCGTTGCAGTTCCTCGCCCTGGGCCTGACCTACTTCGGCATGTTCTCCGCCTACGCTCTGGTGGCCCTGTTCACCAACGGCGCCCAGCATGACGGCCAACCGCGCGACCTCGTCTACGCCATCACCCAGCCCTTCGTTTCCGGCCCCATTGGCCTCATCTGCCTCGTCGTGGGCTTCTTCCTCGCCTGGCGCTTCTGCGCGGAAGGCAAGGCCGGCGAATCGGCCCAGCAGCTCTGGCAGCGCCTCGCCGACTCCTCGCGCGACTAGCCCGTCACCGCCCCCACATCGGCCAGGTACATCTGCCGCCCGTTGCCCCCGTGCGGCGAATCGAACACCACCTTGCGCCCGTCCGGCGAAATGCGCGGCGTCGTGTCGCAGCGCCAATAGCCGGTGTAGGCAGGGGCCGAGTAGAACCGCCCGATCTCGTGCACCCGCCGCTGCTCGACGTCATACACAAACACGGTCTGCTTCCGCTCGCGGTCAGGACCGGTATCGCACACAATCCAGCGCCCGCCGTGGAAGTAGCTGATGTGGCCATTGCGCGGCATCTCACGCCGCGCGAACGGCTGCGCCTCGCCCGTCGGTTCATGGATCAGATACCAACCCTCGCCCGCTTCCGGTCGGTCGGCCCAGACAATGAGCGTGTTGTCATCGCGCCAATGGAAGTGCGACGTCTTGCCGTAGGGGTCGAGCACACGAAGGGGCGATGCCCGCCATCCTCTATGCCGGCGTGCTCTCGGTCGGCGTCGCCTTCACGCTGCAGGTGCTTGCCCAGCGCCATACGCAGGCCAGCGACGCGGCAATCATCCTGTCGTCGGAA
>JAFLBB010000058.1:3972-29699 GCA_017304135.1 Acidobacteriota bacterium
AGGGGTCGAGCACACGAAGGCCCGTGCCATCAGGGTTGGCGCTGAACATGCGCGTGGCAAAGCGCGTCCCTTCGGCCGGACCGCGCCAGCGGTGCAGGAAGACAAAGCGCCGCCCTTTGGGCGACAGCAGCAGATGGTTGAACCAGTGCTTGGCCTTCTCCCACGTGCCGCCGTGCGTGAGCGGATGTTCGAGCGCGGCGGCATAGCTCAGAATCAGCTTCGGTTGCGAACCGTCGAGCGCCATCCGCCAGATGCCCGTATCACTGGGCGCGGCCACGTCGCGCCGCGGGTCGGCCACCCCGGCGTAGCCGGTCTCCGGCCGCACGTCGTACAACCGCCGGAAGTCCGTCGTGAGGCCATAGCGGGCATCCGGCGAGAGGCAGTAGATCGGCCCCGGCAGCGTGCGCCGCGTGCCGCGCCGCACATCCGTGATGTGCGACACCAACTTGCCGTCGACGCGGTCGTTCCAGATCACCTCGCTGCGCGAACCGGGCAGCCACTGCAACATACAAGTCTGGTGCCAACTCCAGGCATGGGTCACGCCGAGCTTCTGCCAGCGGTCCCCGCCCTCAGTGTCGACCACGCCGATCTCGAGCGTATCCTCGGCCGTGGGCAGGCGGTGTTCGAAGGTCCCCCTGCAGCCCAGCGCGTAGCGGCTGGTGGGGTCAAACTGCAGCTTGTCGTAGTAGCCGAACCAGTGAAATCCAGGGCCTTGCGTGATGGCGCGGACGGGAATGGTCTGCGCGCGGGCCACGCCCGCCGCCGTCACCGCTCCCAACCACGCTCGCCGCGTCCAATCGAATCTACGATTTAGCATGTTTATCCGCTCATCATATAAAATTAGAGAATCGAATGGAGCTACACTCCCTCAAAGTCTTCCTCGCCGTTGCCACGGAGAAATCCTTCTCCCGCGCGGCTGACCGTATGTCGCGCACCCAACCGGCCATCTCGCTCGCCGTGCAGCGGCTGGAATCCGAGCTCGACGAGAAGCTCATTGATCGTTCCGCCAAGGATCTGCTGCTCACCGACGCCGGGCGCATCGTGGTCGAGTATGCGCGGCGCTTTGAAAACCTTGAACGCGAGATGACAACGGCGCTGGCCGAGCTGCGCGACAACTCCGCCGGCCGCCTCACCATCGGCGCCAACGAATCCACCTCCCTCTACCTGATGCTCCACATCGAGCGCTACCGGCATCTGTATCCGCGCGTGAAGGTGGAGGTGCGGCGCAGCCTCTCGAGCCGCATTCCGGGCCAACTTGTCGACGGCGACCTGGAGATGGGCGTGATCAGTTACGACCCGGCCGATGCGCGCCTGGAGTCGCACGTCATCTACACCGATCACCTCGCCTTTGTCGTCAGCCCGCGCCATCGCTTCGCCGAGCACGAGCAGATCAGCATCACCGAACTGGGCATGGAGACCTTCATCGCGCACAACGTCGCCTCGCCCTACCGCGAGATCGTGTTGAAGGAGTTCCAGCGCCACCGCGTGCCGCTGAACATGGACGTGGAGATGCCCACCGTGGAGACCATCCGGCGCATGGTGCAGCGCGGTGAGGGCGTGGCCTTCCTGCCGCGGATGTGCGTGGAGCAGGAGATTGAGTCGGGCCTGCTGCGCGAGGTGATGGTGCCCGAGCTGCATCACGTGGAGCGCAAGATCCGCCTCGTCTATCCGGCCAAGCGTGGCATGAGCCACGCGGCGCGGGCATTCCTGGAGTTAGTGCGGGGCAAAGCGATCGAGGGCGAGGCCGCCGGCGTCTCACTCTGAGTAGGGGATCACTGGGACTAGGTCGCGCAGCGTGGCCAGCCGGTCGTCGCGAACGAAGATTTTCACCGGCGGGCTGACGGCGAGCCTCGGACGCCGGCCAATGAGCGCCTCGCCGCGAATGCCCACCATCTGCCGGTAGCCCGCCGCTCCCGCCCGCATCGCCTGGTAGGTGGCCTCCGGCAGGTTGTATTCGTGGGTGACTTCATATGACTGGTAGGGCACGACGAGGAGGAACTCGGGGCCGCCGGCGACCGGGAGTTGCGTGGGGCCCGGCACGAGGGAAAGCGCCGGATTGGTGAAGGGCAGCTTGTTCGGTTCGGTGCCGTAAAAGCCGATGCGGTCGCCGGGACGGGCGTTGCGCGCAAGCCAGGACCCAGCCTCATGGCGCGAGTCGTGCCACATGAGCCAGGTCATGTTGAAGCCTTTCACGGCCTGCCCGGCGCAGATCAGCGCCAGCAGCAGAGCGCCGGCCCACCGTCGCCACGCTAAGAGACGGGCCACCGCCAGGGCGGCGGGAAAGAGCAGCAGGTAGCTGGTCGTCATCGGGAAGCGATAGATCACGAAGCGGGCGGGCACGATGGTGAGCGCGATCACGCCCGCCGCCGGAAGCAGCCACAGCAACAGCTTGCGCTCACTCCGCCAGCAGAGCAGACAACCGGCCACGGCGGTGGCCAGCAGCAGCCAGCCGAGGTGGTCGGCCACGAAGCTGCCCGATTGAATCAGCACTTCGCTCAGCGGGCGGTTTGAGCCGTAGTGGAAGCCATAGTGCCGGGTCGAGCCGTGGCGGATGAACTGAATGTGCTTCCAGTAGCGGTCGGGGTTGAGCAGCAGGCCGCTCGCCAGCAGATAGACCGCGGCCGAGAGCAGCGCCGTGCGCACCACCAGCGCGCGCCCGCGTTGCCACTCGAGCATCACCACCACAACTCCCGCCGGAACGATCGCGCCGAAGGCGGTGTCCTTGGTGGCGATGGCCAGGGCAGCGCTCACGGCCAGCCAGCGCGAAGTTTCCGCGGTCAGCCCCTCGCGCAGGATGCGCGCAAAGGCCCACATGGCCACGCCGGTGAAGAAGAGCGCCGGGCCGTCGACATTCGAGGTACGGCCATAGTAGAACAGCGGAGGGAAGAGCAGCGTGAGGAGCCCCGCGATCCAACCCGCGCTCGCCCCCCACAGCACGGCGGCTGTTTCCCAGGCCACCACGCTCAAGCCCGCCGCCAGCAGCACGGTGGTGGCCCGCGCCAGGTAGCCCATCGGCCGCGCCACGGCGAGCGTGCGCGCTTTGGTTGTGTCGAGCCCCGCCACGGCGAGGTAATAGGGCAGCGTGGGCGCGCCCTGGATCACGTAGCCGAAAAATGGATACTTGGGGTTGTATACGCCGGAGCGGAAGTAGATCGTGTTGGCGATCTCTTCCAGTAAGCCGGCCGGGGCGAGTTCGTCGGTGGCCCAGGAGTCGGGCCGTTCGCGCGGTTCGGTTTCCGGCAGCCCCCAACCGATGGCTGAACCATACAGCACCACTGCGGCTACGAAGAGCGCCACCTGCCCCCGGCGAATCGTCACCGTGCCAGCGCCTCCAGCTTCTCCCTCGTCACGGAGTAATCGGGCGGCAGCAGAGCCAAGCCTTTTTTCGCCGCGGCGCGTGTTTCTTCCTTGCTTCCGTTGGCCGCCAGCGCCTCGGCCAGCAGCAGCCAGGCGTCGGGCCTGTCACTCTTGTGCAGCCCGATGCCGCGCCGCGCATAGTCAACCGCTAGCGCCGGGTTGCGCAGCGGGCCGGAGGGGAACCAGAGAAGCATGCGCACGACGCGGTCGTAGTCCTGGAATTGCGCCGCTGGATCGTCGGCCATGCGTCGCGATTCAGCGATGCCACGGGCCGCATCGGCTGGCGACTTCATCAGATAGCCCACACGCACCAGGATCTCGGCATGGGCGCCGCGCATGCTCACCGGGGCCTTGGGATTGCCGATGAAGGGCTCGATGAGGCGCTCGACGCGGCGGTAAGCGGCCAGCGCCCCGGCCGTGTCGCCCATCTGCTCGCGCGTGTTGCCTTCCAGGTTCACCTGCACGGCCAGGTCGAACTGCGCTTGGGCGTTGGCCGGGTCAAGCCGGGCCAGCGGTTCGTAGTAATCGCGCGCCGCTTCCAAAAAGCGCAGGGCGTCGGCATACTGCTTGGCCTCCAGGTGGGCGCGCCCTTTGTGGGCGGTGATGTAGGCGCGCACACGCTTGACGCGAAGGCTGGCCTGCTCGGAGGCGGGCAACTCGTCCAACGACCGCAGCGCCTGTTCGTAGAGCTGCAGCGCCACCAGCGGCTGGCGTTCGCGCACGAGCGTGCCCGACTTGAGCAGCAGGATGGCGCGGCCGCGCAGCAAGCGGATGTGGCCGGGCTCCAACTTCAGGCCGGCGCTGTTCAATTCGCGCGAGCGCTGCAAGGCTTCGGCGGCCTTTTGCGGATCGGCCAGGCTGGCCGCGCCCACCTGGTTATACTGATCCGCCAGGCTGTCAAAGCAGGAGGCGGCCTGCGCGAATTCACTCGCCGTGCGCGCGCCCTCGGCCTGCATGCGGCAGCCGTCCACGGCGTAGCGAACGCCTTCCTGCGTCCGGCCCATCACGAACAGCACCTCGGCGCGCGACTGCAACACCTGGCCGCCGAGGTAATTGCGCATGCGTTCGTCGGGTAGTTCGCCGGCCAGTTGCGCCGCTTTGTCATAGCTTTTCAGCGCGCCTTGCTGGTCGCCCAGGTTCTGCTCATAGGGATTGCCTTGCAGCGTACCGAACTTGAGATAGGCGTCGATCAACTCCTGGCGCAGCGTGTCATCGGCCGCGGCATCGGCTGAGAGCTTGTCCAGCGCCGCCAGGCCTCGCGTCACAATCAAGCGCCGCGCGGGCGTCGAGCCCGGCAATTGGGCCACGGCATCGTTCAAATCGAAGAGCAGCGTGTTGGTGAGGCGGCGCAGGTCCTGGAAGCGGGCCTGCGCGCGGTCGCGCTGCTGCCGCGCCACGTGCGATTGCCACAGGATGCCCGCCATGCCGCCCACCAGGATCACGGCCGCCGCGCTCACCGCCACCGTGAGGGCGCGGTTGCGGCGAACGAATTTCACCATGCGGTAGCCAGCCGTGGGACGCCGCGCCGCCACGGGCAGGCCGCGCGACCAGGCCAGCAGGTCGGCGGTAAAGGCATCCACGCTGCGGTAACGCTCTGCCGGATCTTTGCGCATGGCCATGCCGACGATGGCGTCGAGGTCCTGGTCGAGGCCGGCGCCGGGGGCGGCTTGCGACATCGTGGGCGGTTCCTGCTCGCAAATGACGCGGATCATCTCCGCCATGCTGTATTCGGTCAATTGGTAGGGCAGCTTGCCTGCCAGCAGTTCGTATAGCACAACGCCCAGCGAGTAGATGTCCGACGCCGTCGACACGGGCTGCCCCATCACCTGCTCGGGGCTGGCGTATTCCGGCGTGAAGGTGTGCATGCCGTGGCGGGTCACCTTGCCGGGGGCCGACTTCATGTTCTCGCTCACCAGCTTGGCCGTGCCGAAATCGAGCAGCTTCGGCGTGCCATCGTCCTGCACGACGATGTTTTCCGGCTTCAGGTCGCGGTGGATCACCAGGTGGCGATGGGCGTAGTCGACGGCGGCGCAGATCTTGCGGAACAACTCGACGCGCGCCGGCAGGTTGAGGTTGGCGCGGGCGGCGAACTCGTCCAACTGCTGCCCTTCGACAAACTCCATCACCAGGTAGGGCTCGTGGAGTTTGGTCAGGCCGCCGTCGATGAGCTGCGTGATGAAGGGATGGTTCAGGCCGGCCAGAATCTGGCGCTCCTGCTGGAAGCGTTCGGCGAACATTGGCGCGGCCATGGCCGGATGGAGCAGCTTCAACGCGGCGCGTTGCCGGAAGCCGCCTTCGGCCCGTTCGGCTTCATAGACGGCCCCCATGCCGCCGCGGCCAATGAGGCGCACCAGTTGCCAGGCCCCGATGCGTTCGCCGGAACGCGACGGCTCTTCAGTCGGGGGCGGCGTGAACTGGTCCTGCTCATCGAATGCCGCCACCAGCGAAAGCACCTCGGCGCGCAGCTCGTGGTCGTCGCCACAGCGGTCGCGCACGAAACCGTCGCGCCACTGCGCCGGCAGTTCCATTGCCAGGTGGTAGATCTCTTGAACGGCTTTCCAGTCCATCGCGGCCCGGTTATGAATCAGGACTCCGGCCCAGGTTCCCCCGCCCGCAGGCGCCGCCACAGCCACGCTTTCACGAAGCGGATGTCGCGGTCCACGGTGGATTTGGACACCTGCAGCACCTCGGCGGTTTCATGGGCCGTGCAGCCGAGCATGTGGTGGAGTTCAATGACGCGCACCATGCGCGGATCGATACCGCCCAGTTCCTTCAGCGCCATATCGAGTTCGATCGCCTCGGGGCCGTTCATGTTCAACCACGGCAGGTCTTCGCTTAGAGGAACGTGCTGCACGTTGCCGCCACGCTTCTGGGCCTGGCTGTTGCGGGCGTAGTCGGCGAGGATCATGCGCATCAGCTTGGCGGCGAAGGTGAAGAAGTGATTGCGGTCCTTCCACTCCGCTTTGCGTTGATGGATAAGCCGCAGGTAGAGCTCGTTCACCAGAGCCGTGGCTTGCAGCGTGTGGCCGGGGCGCTCGCGGCTCAGGTACGCGCCGGCGATCTGGCGCAGTTGCGGATAGGCCAGCGGCATCAGGTTGTGGAAGGCGTGGGCGTCGCCGGTGTTCCAGGCTCCCAGCAGGCGCGTGATTTCACCATCGACGGCGCTCTGCTTCTCCTGCTCCCGCACCGGCGGCGGTTCGGCGTGGGCCTCATCCGGCTGTTCGGGCTCCCCGGCCGCGGGCTGCTGTTTCGGGTCCTCGCTCATCGTCGCTTCCAGCCTGCCTAATCTAGCATAGACACGGGCCACGGCCAGAGGAAGCCGATGCCGCGAAAACGAATTCCCTGGCCGCGCTTAGCGCAGGCGCAACAGCCGTACCCGGTGAGCCTCGCTGTCGCCGACATAGAGGTTGGCTGCACGGTCGATGAAGACACCGTGCGGACGCGCGGTCTTGCACTGCAGAGGATCGCCGTCCGGACCGTCACCGCGCGCACCCGTGCCCATCAGAGTCGTGATGACGCCTGACTTCAGATCGATGCGGCGGATAGCGTGGTTCTCCGTATCGGCAATCACGGCGCTGCCTTCGGGCGACCAGGCGATGCCCTTCGGTCCGTTCAGTTTCGCCTCTTTGGCCGCGCCGCCGTCGCCCGTGTAGCCCTTCTCGCCCGTACCGGCGAGGTGATGATAGACGCCCGCTTTCGGGTCGACGCGGAACACCTTGTTACCTTCGCGCAGCACAAGGTAGAGGTTGCCTTGCGGATCGAGATCGATGGCGCGGGGGCCGTTGATCGGTGTGCCGGCGATAGGCGCTCCGTCGGGCGTTGCTTCGCGCGCGCCGGTGCCGAGGTAGGTTTCGATGAGGCCGGATTTCAGGTCGACACGGCGCACGCGGTGGTTGCGGATGTCGCAGATCATGAGGCGGCCCTGGGGGTCGAAGGCGATTGAGTGCGGCTGGGCGAGCTGCGCCTTCACAGCAGGCCCGCCATCGCCGGAGAAGCCCGCCTCGCCCGTCCCCGCGACGGTGGTGACCACCTTCGTCTTGCGATCCATGCGCCGCACGACGTGGTTCGGCATCTCCACCCAGAACATGTTGCCGGCGCGATCGAAGCGCACCTCGTAGGGCTCGTTGCAGACGGCTTTCGATGCCGCGCCGCCATCGCCTGAGTAGCCCTTCGAACCGGTTCCAACGATGGTGGAGATGGCACCGCGCTTGAGGTCGATGCGGCGGATGAGGTGATTGCCGATCTCGCACACGTAGAGCGCGCCGTCAGGCCCGGTGACGAGACCATAGGGGTTGTTGATCTGGGCCGTGGCCGCCTGGCCGTTGTCGTTGGTGTAGCCGGCCACGCCGGTTCCTGCCAGCGTGCGCGTGGCGTTGGCGGCGCGGGCCGTTGCGATCAGCCCCCCGCCGAACGAGGCCAGGAGGAGTTCTCGTCTGTGCATCCCGGCAATTTTACACAAGCGGCGAGCACCTCATCCACGCTGGGCCAGGGATCGTCGCTGTGCGATCGCACAACACGCGCGCCCGGAGGCGCCCACACGCGCTCGTCGCTGGGTCCGAAGATGGCCACCACGGGCGCGCCCGCGGCGGCGGCAAGGTGCGATGGGCCGCTGTCGTTGCCGATATAGAAGGCGGCGTTGCCCATCCATTGCGCCAGCGCCCAGACATTATGAAATCGGCGTTGGGCGAAGCGGCGCGAGGGCCCAGCGGCGGGCATCTCCTCTTCCGGACCGGCCGTGAAGACCACTGGCGGGGTGAGTTGCGCCGCCAGTTCCAGGAATCGATCGAGCGGCCAGTTCTTGCGCGCGCTGCCGGAGAAAGGATGAATGACGGCGTAGGACAGCGAAGCGGCTCGCTCAACCGGTAGCCGAGGCGTGCGCTGTGCAACGCGGGCACCAAGCGACTCCGCCTGCCGTGAGTAGAACTCACACGCGGTCAGCCCGGCCCCGGTGGGCAGGGCGCTGGGCAGGGCAGGGAAGAAGTGAACGGGCAGTTCGCTCACTGCGGCGCGGAACTCCGGGCGCGTCGCGCCATACCAGCTCACGATCGAATCGAAGGAACGCAACTCGTCGCGCAGCGTGGCCGGTGCGAGCCCGAGCTCGAGCAGATCAAGGCCAGTGGAGGAGAGGGCGCGCGCCACGTTCGCAAAGCGCATCAGGGGAACGTGAGCGGCGGCGGTCCAGACTTCGGTGTAGTCACCGCGCAGGGGATCGCCCGAGAGCGCCTCCAGGGCGGGCAGGGAGGCGATGCAATCGCCCAGCGCACCGGGACGGATGAGAAGCCGGCGCACGGTTGAGTCTCAGTAGAGGTTGACGGCGATCTTGACTTCCGCCGTGCGGGGCGGGTAACAGGTGGTGTGCGTGCAGGCCTGGTAACGCAGCTTGCCGCTCACCAGTTTCTCCCCCTTCGGCGTGTTGGCCGGCGCATGAAATTTGGTGATGATGTCGAAGTCGCCCGTGTAGACGCTGAGCGGCTTTTCACTGAAGCTGTACTTCTCCATGCGCGGCGGCGGGAAGGTGATCGAGTTCACCGCCAGCGGGCCCGCGGTCCAGGTGAGCCGCAGCGGGATCAGATATTCGTCGGCCGGCTTGTCGGAATTGATGTGATAGCCGGTATTCAACTTGACGTGCAGCTTCACCGGCGTCTCCACACCCGCCTTCATCGACATCGTGGGCGGCGTCTGCACCGTCAGGATGTTACTGAACTGCGGGAAGAGCAACAGCGGGAACAGCAACAGGGCGAGAGCCGGCCGCAGCCTTCTTGCCCGAGTTAAGCAGGTGTTCAATGTCTCTCTGGTATTCACTCTTGCTCACCAATCCGACGTGGACGGCGGCGATTTTGCCGTCGCGGTCAATCAGAAATGAGGTCGGCAGCGATTCCACGCCGCCATACTGCTGGGCCACCATGTCGTCGCCGATAGCGACGCGGTAGTTCATCTTCACGCGGTCGAGGTAAGGCTTCACCACATCCCAGCCCTCTTCATCCATCGACACGCCGAGCACGGCGAAGCCCTTGTCGCGGTAGCTCTTCTCGAACTCCATGAACCAGGGGATCTCGAGTTTGCAGGGTCCGCACCAGGTGGCCCAGAAATTGACCAGCACCACCTTGCCCTTGTAGTCGGCGAGGTTGAAGCTCTTGCCCTGCGAGTCCTTCAGCGTGAAGGCGGGCGCCGGATTGCGCTTGGCGGTGGGCTTGATGGCGGCGCGGCTGGGCGGGGCGTAGGAACAGCCGGCCAGCAGGGTCAGCGCAAGGGCGGTGGCAAAGGGTGCGCGCGTCAATGAAATCTCCTTGGTCCTAGTCTATAGGGGAACGGCCCGGTCCCCCAAGTGTTGGATGAACCAGAGCCGTCTTGGTTTCCGCCAGCGCACCGGAAGTGTAAACTCCTCGTGGCCGTCGAGCCCGGCATAGAGCCAGGCGGCGGTGTCGCAGAACGATTCGCAGGCATAGTCGCGGGCCAGGCGCGTGTGGGCGCGGAGCCTCTCGATCGAAAGCCGCTCTTTGCGCCACTCGGCGCTCCAGCCCAGTTCGCCCTTCACCCCGGCGGCGAACTCGGCCCGCAACAGTTCATGCCATGATCGGCGGGCGTGATTCCCCAAACGGACCCAGGCGAAGTGGAACAGTTCGTGGACGACAATGCGCCGCCATTCGGCGGGGTCAAGCCGCAAGTCACTTTCGAACACCATACGGCGGCTGCGCAGAAAGGTGGCCGCGTGCATCTCATGCCCGCCCGAGGCGACCAGCTTGCCGTGTGCGACGCGTACCGAGCGCCGGTAGCGCACAGCGATGGGTTCGCCCGCAAACGCCGGCAGATCGCACCCGGCGACCTTACATCGGCATGGATCGAAGCGAAAGGGCGCGGATGGCGTCGGCGTCCACAACCTTGACCTTGATGCCACTACGAAGATCCTCAAACCACTTCTGGAATTTTGCCTGCCGCATCTCTTCGTACACCTGGTTGCGGATCTGCTCATAGGGGATCACGCCGCTCTCTTCGATGCGGAAGAGGTAGAAGCCGTTGGGCTGCTGGATGGGCGCCGTCACCTGGCCCACGGGCGTCGAAAGGATCGCCTTTTTGACGTCTTCCGGAATGCGCGTGTCGGTAGCGAGAATGGGCATGAAGTCGCCGTTGTTGGCCTTTGAGCCGGCGTCGTCGCTGTATTCCTGCACGAGCAGCGTGAAGTCGGTGCCGGCCTTGGCTTTGGCCAGCGCTTCTTCGGCGCGGGCCTTGGCTTCGCGGTCGTTGCGCGGGCGCTGGGCAGCGCCGGGGGGCGCGGGGGCCAGGCTATAGGAGATGTAGATCATCTTCACGCGGGCCTTCTGATAGCGCTTGGCGTTGTCGCGATAGTACTTTTCCTGCTCCTCGGCGCTGTTGGAGATGCCCTTCATGGTCTCGTCGATCTGGGCCTGCATGAGGGTTTGCATGTCGGTCCAGCGAATACGGTCAGAGGCCGGGGCGCGTTCGTTGAGCTTGGTCTGGCGGGCCTCGCCGGCAAGGTGGTTCATCATCGCCAGTTGCATCAGGAACTCCTGCGGCTGGCGCGAGGCGGCCTGCCGCACGGTGGGCGGGGCGCCGTTGAGCACGTGCGTCATTTCGGCGGAGGTGTAGGCGCGGCCGTTGACCACGGCGACGACGGTTTCCGGCTTCAGGTCGGCGGGAATCTCGCGGCCGGGCGGCGCCGTGGGGTCCTGCAACTGGAAGTAGACCGGGTGCTTCACCTCAGCCGTGGCCGTCTCGCGCAACTGCTTCATCTGGGCGTCGACGCGCTTCTGCCGGATCTCCGAGGCGATCAGTTCGCGCACTTCCGAAAGCGGGGCTGCGCCAAGGGTCAGCGTCTGCAGGATGTAGAAGGCGTTGCCGAACTGCAGCGGCTCGGTGTATTGGCCGGGAAGAGTAGAGAAGACCGTCTGGATGACCTTCGGTGGCAGTTTGGAATTGGGAAGGATGGTGGGGTGGTCCTTCTTGTATTTCTCGGCCGCGCGGGGGTCGGAGGTTTTCAGCATCGTTTCCCGGAACGGCGCGCCGTTGCGTAACTCCTGCCACACCTCCTGCGCGCGCTTGCGAGCGGTGTTCTCATCGCGCAGCGCACCGCCGGAGTTGTCATAGGGCAGGACGATGGGCAACACCTCGGCGACGCGGAAGCGCATCAGGTCTGCTTTGTAAGCCGCCTCGATTTCCTGATTGGAAACGGGGTCTTTCTGCGTTTTTTCTTCGAGCAGCGCCATCATGAGCACGGTCGCACGCTGCCAGTCGAGGCGCTCTTTATAGGGTGACTTCTGATCGAGCCCCGCCTTGATGGCGTCGCCGGTCAACTGGCTGAGCATTGTGTAACGCTCCAGGAAGTCGGCCGGGTTTTCGTTGATCACCTGGTAGATGTTCTCCGGGGCATTAGCGAGGATACGCTTCAACTCTCCGGCCGTCACCGGGTGTCCGCTCACTTCGGCCACAACGTGGTCGGGCTTCACCTCTTGGGGCGTGGGCGGGGCCGAGGCGTCCTGCGCGCACACCGCGCAGACACACAACAGGGTCAGGATCAAAAATTTCATGGGAATTTCTTATTCTATCAGGACGTGCCGGAGGCGTTTCCGTTGCGCGTCAGCCCCGGCTCGCGGCGCCGGGGCCCTCTCAGGCCGGCTCTTCCTCGCGCAACAGGGCCAGAAAGCTCTCCGCGGCGCGGTTGAAGCGCTTCCGGCTGTGGTGAATGATGCCCAGCGGCCGGAACAGCGCGGGCTTGTCGAGGCGGATGGCGACCAGGCGGCCCTGTTCCACCTCCTGCTTCAGGATGCGCACCGGGAGGATGGACAAGCCTTCGCCCAGGGCCACCGCCTCCTTCATCATCTGGATGTTGTCGAAGTGCATGGTGATGTTCACCTTCACCGAGGCATCTTCGAAGTATTGCTTGATGTGGGCGGCGATGGGTAGATCCTCGTCGAAGCCGACAAAATCGACCCCCTGCAGATCGGCGGGCTGCAGCCAGACCTTCTGCGCAAGAGGATGCGCGGGCGCGGCAACCACCACCATGCGCTCCTGCCGCCAGGCGGTCACATTAATCTCCTTGGTCTCGCTGGGATAGCTCACCAGGCCGAGGTCGGCGCGGTCAGAGAGAATCGCCTCGTATACCTTCTCCGGTCGCAGGTAGGTGACCACCAGTTCGGCCTCCGGGTAGCGCGCGTTGAACTCCGCCTCAAGCCGTGACATCTCCGACAAGCCCACCGAATAGATGGAGGCGACACGGACCTGCCCCTCCACTTTTTCTTTCAACCGCTCGATGGCGGCGTCGAATTCCTCCTTGCGGTGGAGGATGTCCTGGCAAAAATCGCAGTAGATGCGGCCGGCCTCCGTCAACTGGAGGGGCCGTGTCGAACGATCCACCAGAATGACGCCGAGGTTGCGCTCGAGCTCCTGCAGGTGCTGGCTTGCGGCCGACTGGCTAATGCCATTGTTTTCAGCTCCTTTGGAGATGGAGCGTTCATGCGCCAGGTCGCGAAATAAGCGGAAATGATGAAAGTCCACGAACATACCGTATCATCCAATCAACTAATAGTGCAATGGTGCTTGCTTCTGTTTGACTAATTCTGAGAGTACCGCTATACTCATTTTCTATCCACGGGGCACCGTCACCGAGCCCCATTTTTCCCTGATGGAAAGGCTTACCGTGAGTCAGCAATCCCTCTTCTCCGATTCTCACGACCACCACATCACGGTGGGCGAGGTTCATCCGACAGCCACCCAACCAGGGCTTCCCGCGGCACAAGGTCTCTACAATCCTCTTCTTGAGCGCGACGCCTGCGGATTGGGCTTCGTCGTCAACATCAACAACGAATCCTCTCACGAGATCATCACGAAGGGAATCCAGATCCTGATCAACCTGACGCACCGCGGCGCTTGCGGTTGCGATCCGGAGACAGGTGATGGGGCGGGGATCCTGATTCAGATTCCGCATGCGTTTTTCCAGCGCGAGTGCGCCGCGCTCGGCTTCTCGTTGCCCGAACCGGGCGGCTATGGCGTGGGCATGGTGTTTCTGCCGGTGGACCGCCAGCCGCGCTACACCTGCGAAGGCGTGCTGGAGCGCATTGCCCGCGAAGAGGGACTGGAAGTGTTGGGCTGGCGCGACACGCCGGTGAATCCTGACGCCATTGGGCGGCTGGCTCGCGCGGCGCAGCCTTACATCCAGCAGATCTTCCTCAAGCCCGCCGGCGAGATGTCGCGCGAGGATTTGGAGCGACGCCTGTTCCTGGTGCGCAAGCGCGTCGAGGCTGAGATTGCCGGCGAGGACATCGCGCAAAAGGACTTCTTCTACATACCGTCGCTGTCGACGCGCACCATCGTTTACAAAGGCCTGCTGCTGGCGCCGCAAATCGACGAGTTCTACAAAGAGTTGAAGGACGAATCGCTGGTGAGCGCGCTGTGCATGGTGCACCAGCGCTTTTCCACGAACACGTTTCCCACCTGGCAGCTGGCGCACCCGTTCCGCCACATCTGTCATAACGGAGAGATCAACACGATTCAAGGCAACCGCAACTGGATGCATGCGCGCCAGGCGGTGTTGCGGTCGACACTTTACGGCGAGGAGTTGAACAAGGCGTTTCCCGTGATTCAACCCGGCGGCAGCGATTCGGCGAGCTTCGACAATGCCGCCGAGCTGCTCTACCAGGCCGGGCGCGACCTGCCTCATGTGATGTCGATGCTGATTCCGGAAGCCTGGGATCACGACGTGACGATGCCGGCCGAAAAGAAGGCCTACTACGAGTATCACGCTTCGCTGATGGAGCCGTGGGATGGTCCGGCGGCGATTGCGTTCACCGACGGCCGCGTGATCGGCGCCACGCTCGACCGCAACGGCCTGCGTCCGGCGCGTTACCTCGTAACGCACGACGGGCTGCTGATCATGGCCTCGGAAACCGGCGTGTTGCCGGTGGAGACGGCCAATGTGAAGTTCAAGGGCCGCCTGCAGCCAGGCAAGATGCTGCTGTGCGACCTGGAAGCCAGGCGCATTGTTCCCGACGAAGAGTTAAAGGCGGCGCTGGCCTCGCGCCGGCCCTACGGCGAGTGGATTCAGAAGCAGCAGGTGCTCATCGACGAGTTGCCCACGCCGGGCCGCTGGCACCAGCCTGATTTCGACACTCTGCTGGAGCGCCAGCGGGCCTTCGGCTACACCGACGAAGACGCCAAGACGATCCTCGCCCCGATGGCCATCCGCGGCGAAGAGCCGATCGGCTCCATGGGCACCGATACGCCGCTGGCCTGCCTGTCTGACCGGCCGCAGCCGCTGTTCCATTACTTCAAGCAGCTCTTCGCGCAGGTGACCAACCCGCCCATCGATCCCATCCGCGAGGAGCTGGTGATGTCGCTCACCAGCTACATCGGCACTGAGCGCAACATCCTCGACGAGACGCCCGAACACTGCCACACGCTGAAGCTCAAGCAGCCCATTCTCACTAACTACGACCTGGAGAAGCTGCGCCGCGTTTCGCACGGCGACTTCCTTTCCACCACGCTCTACACGGTGTTTCCCGCCGATGGCGGCGCCAAGGACCTGCAGCGCGCACTCGACGGCGTCTGCCGCCGCGCCTCGTGGGCCATCAAGGCCGGCTACACGATTCTCGTGCTGAGCGACCGCAACGTGGACCCCGAATATGCCCCGATCCCCTCGCTGCTGGCATTGTCGGCCGTGCACCATCACCTCATCCGCGAGGGCTCGCGCACACAGGTGGCCCTGATTGTCGAAAGCGGCGAGCCGCGCGAGGTGATGCACTACTGCCTGCTCATCGGCTACGGCGCCAGCGCAGTGAACCCCTATCTCGCCATCGAGACGTTGGAAGACATGCAGCGCAAGGGCATGCTCGGCAACATTACCTTTGAGACGGCCCTGAAGAACTACAAGAAGGCCGTCAATAAGGGACTGCTCAAGGTGTTTTCGAAGATGGGCATCTCGACGCTGCAAAGCTACCGCGGCGCGCAGGTGTTTGAAGCCATCGGTCTGGCCAAGGCGGTGGTTGACCAGTACTTCACCGGCACGGCCTCACGCATTGAGGGCGTCGATCTTGAGGTGCTGGCGCGCGAAGCCAAGCTCAAACACGACCTCGCCTTCCAGCCCCTCACCGAGGCCGACACGGAGCTGCCGGTGGGCGGCAGCTATCAGTACCGCATCCGCGGCGAATACCATCTGCTGAACCCCGAGACAATCGCCAAACTTCAGCACGCCGTGCGCGCGGAAGACCCGCGGAAGGCTTATGCGACTTACGAGGAGTACTCAAAGCTGATCAACGATCAGAACAAGTCGCTGTGCACGCTGCGCGGCATGATGGACTTCAAATTCGCCGCCAAGGAGATTCCGCTCGAAGAGGTGGAGCCGGCCAGCGAGATCGTGAAACGCTTCGCCACCGGCGCGATGAGCTTCGGCAGCATCTCCAAGGAAGCGCACGAAACTCTGGCCATCGCCATGAACCGCATCGGCGGCCGTTCGAACACGGGCGAGGGCGGCGAAGACGAAGCGCGCTTTGCCCGCGACCCCAACGGCGACTGGCGGCGTTCGTCGATCAAACAGGTGGCCAGCGGCCGCTTTGGCGTCACCATCAACTACCTGGTCAATGCCGACGAGTTGCAGATCAAAATCGCCCAGGGCGCCAAGCCCGGCGAAGGCGGCCAGTTGCCCGGCCACAAGGTGGATGAGGTGATCGCCCGCGTGCGCCATTCCACGCCCGGCGTGGGTCTCATCTCGCCGCCGCCGCACCACGACATCTACTCCATTGAAGACCTGGCGCAGCTCATCTACGACCTGAAGAACGCCAACCCCAAGGCGCGCATCTCAGTGAAGCTGGTCTCCGAAGTGGGCGTCGGCATCGTCGCCGCCGGCGTCACCAAGGGCCACGCCGATGTCGTGCTCATCTCGGGCGACACGGGCGGCACCGGCGCTAGCCCGCTCACCTCGATCAAGCACGCCGGCGTGCCCTGGGAGCTCGGCCTGGCCGAAACCCAGCAGGTGTTGGTGATGAACGACCTGCGCTCGCGCGTCATCGTGCAAACCGACGGCAAGCTCTGCACGGGCCGCGACGTGGCCATTGCCGCGCTGCTCGGCGCCGAGGAGTTCGGCTTCTCCACCGTGCCGCTGGTGACGGTGGGCTGCATCATGATGCGCAAGTGCCACCTGAACACCTGTCCGGTGGGCATCGCCACGCAGGACCCGGCCCTGCGCGCCAAGTTCACCGGCACGCCGGAGAACGTGATCAACTTCTTCTTCTTCATCGCCGAGGAGATGCGCCGCATTATGGCGAAGCTGGGCTTCCGCACCGTGCGCGACATGGTGGGCCGCGTCGACAAGCTCGATGCGCGCGAAGCCATCGATCACTGGAAAGCCAAGGGCATCGACTTCAGTCAGATCTTCCACAATCCCGAGGTTCCCTCGCGCGTGGGCCGCGTCTGTTCCATCGCCCAGGACCACGGGCTGGAAGCAGCGCTCGACCATGAGCTCATCCGCCTGTCCTCCCCGGCTCTTGAGCGCGGTGAACGAGTGGAGGCCGAACTGGAAATCCGCAACGTTCACCGCACGGTGGGCACAATGCTCTCCGGCGAGGTGGCGCGCAAATACGGCAGCAACGGGCTGCCGGATGACACGCTGAAGTTCCGCTTCCAGGGTTCAGCCGGCCAGAGCTTCGGCGCGTTCCTCTCCAAGGGCATCACGCTTACGCTCGAGGGCGACAGCAACGACTATACGGGCAAGGGGCTCTCCGGCGGCAAGGTGATCGTCTACCCGCCGAAGAACTCCACCTTTGATCCGCATGAGAACATCATCGTCGGCAACGTCGCGCTGTATGGCGCAACGGGAGGCGAAGCCTATTTCGACGGCATGGGCGGCGAGCGCTTTGCCGTGCGCAACTCCGGCGCCACGGCCGTGGTGACCAGCGTCGGCGACCACGGCTGCGAGTACATGACCAAGGGCCTTGTCATCGTGCTCGGCACGACGGGGCGCAACTTTGGCGCCGGAATGTCCGGCGGCTTCGCCTACGTGCTCGACGAAACGCGCGACTTTGCACGCTTCAACTGCAACCTTTCGATGGTCGACCTGGAGCCGGTGATGGACACCGCCGACATCGACCTGCTGCGGCGCTACATCACCAACCTCAAGCAATACACCGGCAGCAAGCGGGCCGCGTATGTGCTCGACAACTGGTCCGCGCTGCTGCCGAAGTTCGTCAAGGTGTTCCCGCATGAGTACAAGCGGGTGCTCGGCATTGCGCGCAAGGATGCGGGGGGCGCGGTTCACGTCTCCTCCGCCGTCGCCGCCGGCGTTACGCCGGAAGCCGTTGGCGCCACGCGCAAGTAGCCGCAACGAGGAGTCACGATGGGAAAAGATACCGGATTCATGGAATACACGCGCGAGCTTCCCGCCCGGAGGCCCGTCGCCGAACGCGTCAACGACTACTTCGAAATCTACCAGCCGTTCTCCGATGAGAAAGTACGCACGCAAGGCGCCCGCTGCATGGATTGCGGCGTGCCGTTCTGCCACACGGGCTGCCCGCTGAACAACATCATTCCCGACTGGAACGACTTCGTCTATCGCGACCGCTGGAAGGAAGCGATCCGCGTGCTGCATTCGACGAACAATTTCCCTGAGTTCACCGGCCGCATCTGTCCCGCCCCGTGCGAATCGGCCTGCGTGCTTGGCATCAACGAGCCGCCGGTGGCGATCAAGGTGATCGAGCGCACAATCATCGATCACGCCTGGGAGAACGGCTGGATCAAACCCGAACCGCCGCCGCAGCGCACGGGCAAGCGCGTGGCCGTGGTGGGCAGCGGCCCTGCCGGGATGGCCGCGGCGCAACAGCTCAACCGCGCCGGGCATTGGGTGACCGTGCTCGAGAAGTCGGATCGCCTGGGCGGCCTGCTGCGCTATGGCATCCCCGATTTCAAAATGGAGAAGCACCACATCGACCGCCGCGTCGAGCAGATGACGAGCGAAGGCATCGAATTCCGCACGCGCGCTCACGTCGGCGGCAATGTGCCGGTGAAGGATCTGCTCAGCGAGTATGACGCCATGCTCCTCGCAGGCGGCTCGGAGTGGCCGCGCGACCTCAACGTGCCGGGCAGGGAGTTGAAGGGCATCCACTTCGCCATGGAGTTCCTGCCGCAGCAGAACATGCGCGTGGCCGGCGACACGGTGGAGAACCAGATCATGGCCACCGGCAAACGGGTGGTGATCATCGGCGGCGGCGATACCGGAGCCGACTGCCTGGGCACCTCGCATCGCCACAAGGCGGCCAGCATTCATCAATTCGAGATCATGCCGATGCCTCCTCCCGAACGCGCCTCAAGCACGCCGTGGCCGCAATGGCCGCTCATGCTGCGCCAGGAGAGCTCGCATGAGGAAGGCGGCGAGCGCGGCTGGGCCGTGGCCACCACGCGTTTCGAAGGCGACGAGCACGGCAACGTGAAGCGCCTGCATGCGGTGAAGGTGGGCCCGGCGCCGAAGTTCGATCCCATTCCCGGCAGCGAATTCGTTCTTGACGTCGATCTCGTCCTGCTTGCGATGGGCTTCCTTGGTCCGGTGAAGAAAGGCATGATCGACCAGCTAGGCGTGGATCTCGACAACCGCGGCAACGTGAAGTGCGACGACCAGTACATGTCGAGTGTCCCCGGTGTGTTCGCCGCCGGCGACATGCGCCGCGGGCAATCGCTCGTGGTGTGGGCCATCAGCGAAGGGCGCAAGGCGGCGCGGGCAATGGATGTCTACCTGATGGGCGCGTCGAAGTTGCCGGCATAGGCTGTCACCGCGCTTCACCAGCTAAAATGGTGAGTTGACACCCGCAATCCTCGAAGACATTCCTTCGCTTATTCGTGAACGGCTCAAGCCGCGCTTTGCTTCCTGGATCACCTGCGGTTCGTTGGGTGAACTGCACGCGCGCGCCGATTACCGCGAAGTGGCCGCCATCGTCACGCGCGTGTTGGAGACCGTGGAGACCGACGACTTCGCGCCGCCCGCGCCCGCCAAGTCCGCGTATCGCATCGCCGCCTGGAACATTGAACGCGGCAAGGAACTCTCAGGGCAGCTCGACGTGCTGCGCAACCACGAGTGGCTGCGCGAAGCCGACGTGCTGTTGCTCACCGAGACCGACGTCGGCATGGCCCGCAGCGGCAACGTCGATGTGGCCCAGACGATGGCCCGCGAGTTGGGCATGAACTACGCCTTCGTGCCCTGCTATCTGAGCCTTGTGAAGGGTTCTGGCACGGAACGCGAGGTGGACGGCGAGAACGATTTGGGACTGCACGGCAATGCCATCCTCTCGCGCTATCCCATTCACTCGGCGCGCGCCGTGCACCTCGATAACGGCATCGACAAGATGGCCTCGCGAGAGAAGCGCCTCGGCCGTCAGACTTCGCTGCTGGCTGAGATAGAATTCCCCAACTACCGCCTGCCGGTGGCCAGCGTCCACCTCGACGCGCAATCGACGCAGCGCCACCGCATGGAGCAGATGCGCTGTGTGCTCGACGCCATGCCGGCCTCCGGGCCCGCCCTGCTGGGCGGCGATTGGAACACGACTACCTTCGATTCCTCGACGGCCTTCCGCGCCATCTGCGGCTACTGGCTGCGCGTGTTCATGGGGCCGGGCCGCGTCATCCGCAACCACTTCCTCCACCCCGACCGCTGGTTCGAACGCGAGCTGTTTACACTACTGCGGAAGCGCGGCTACGAATACGACCGCTCCAATGTGCCGGCCGGCCACACCATCTACTATCACGTCGACGATCTGCGCGCCTTTGGCTCGCTCGCCGAATGGGTGCCGCTGTGGTGCTTCGAGTTCATCCGCTGGGCACTGCGCGAACACGGCGGCGGATGCCCGTTGAAGATCGACTGGTTCTCCTCGCGCGATGTGAACGTCGTCGAGCCCGTGGTGATTCACGGTTTGAGCGAGGGCCGCAAGGCCCCGCTCTCCGATCACGACCCCATCGGTATCGACGTCGTTCCGGCATAGACTGGTTGCCAGCCATGCGCACCGCACGCCTTCTCCCGCTATTGCTCCTGCCTTGTCTGCTGAGCGCCGAGCGCAAGCTCGTCTGGTCCGATGAGTTCAACGGCGCCGGGCTTCCTGATTCCTCCAAGTGGACCTATGAGCAGGGCCGCGTGCGCAATCGCGAGGCGCAGTTCTACACGGCGGCGCGCGTGGAGAATGCACGTCTGGAGAATGGCCATCTCGTGATCGAATCGCGGAAGGAACGCTGGCAGGGCGCCGACTACACCTCGGCCAGCCTCACCACCGAGAGCAAGCGCGAGTTCCTCTATGGCCGTATCGAGGTGAGGGCGAAACTGCCGAAAGGCCGCGGCACATGGCCCGCCATCTGGATGCTCGGCGTGAACATGCCGAAAGTTGGTTGGCCCGCCTGCGGCGAGATCGACATACTCGAACATGTCGGATTCGATTCCGATGTGGTCCACGCCAACGTGCACACCGGCGCTTACAACCACGCCCAGGGGACGGGGAAGGGAAGCAACATTCGCGTGACGGGCGTGATGGAAGGCTTCCATGTGTACGCGCTCGAATGGACGCCGGCGCGGCTGGAGTTCTCCGTCGATGGGCGCGTCTATTTCACCTATCGCAACGATGGCGCGGGCGATGGCTCTTGGCCTTTTGACAAGCCGCAGTATCTGATCCTGAACACTGCCATCGGCGGCGCCTGGGGCGGGCGCAAGGGCATCGACGACACGATCTTTCCCTCGCGATACGAAATCGATTATGTGCGCGTCTATGAACCGGAGATGGTCACCGTCAGCGAGACCGCCGGTATTACTCGCGTGAACGAACCGGTGCGTGTCACGGTGGGCGGCCGCGAGCGTGTGCTCTATGTGACGCTCAGCGCGGGCGAGTCAAAGACGATGCCGCTCGACCAACCGCTGCACGTCGAGCCCGTCAGCGTGATGCCGACCAGCGAGGTGGGCTTCCTGGCGGAGAACTCCGTGCTGCGCGCCAATCTCGACATGCGCCTCACCGCGAGCGGCCCCGAAGATAGCGGCACACTGCGCGCGCTCACTTACAAGCCCGCCGGCGTCACCCTGTTGCGCACGCAAAACCGGATGCACTGGGCGCCCAGCTTCCAGCGCGAAGGCGCGCGCGGCTACACAAGCATCGCCACGTGGAGTCCGGTGCAGGAACACTCGCGCCGCATGGTGGATGGCGCGGTGTTCACGCATCGCAAAGGCTCCCACAGGCTCTATCCGGAGATCGGCATCGAGGCCATCTACCGCTTCTTTCCCGGTGTTCCGTATTTTGAATTTGAGTCGACGCTCTCTATCGTGAAGCCGGTCGATATTTTCTGGCTGCGCAACCAGGAGATGACCATGGACCAGTTCTTCACGCACGTGGCCTGGCCCGGCCACTACCATTCGTTTGAAGAGGCGAAGCCGATCCTGGAGCAGACGAAACTCGCCAAGGACATCCCCTGGGTGGCCTTCTTCAACCCCGCCAAGGGATACGGTTTCGGGGCGGTGGTGCTCGGTTATGAAGCCACCACGGAGACCAACGCCGATACGCAAATCGCCGACGGCGCGGAGAATGGAAAGTATTGGTACCGGCAGGTGATTGCGCGGAAAACGACGCCGCTCAAGCCCGGCGACCGATTTCGCGAACACACCGTTTTCGTGCTGGCCTCATCGCTTGAGGAGTTTCAATTGTGGGAGCGCAAGCTGCGCCAACCGGTGCAGGTGAGGGTGCACTGATGTTGCCTCGTTACGACATCGCGCAGAGTTACGACTGGAACTACGCGAATGCCCCCGCCGAACCGCCCGAGGTCGAGGTGCCGCCGTTTCCGGGGCGTTGGGATTTCCTCGGCATTCCAGTGAACTCGCCGCTGGGCATTCCCGCCGGTCCGCTGCTGAACAGCCGCTGGGTGCTCTACTATGCGCGGCTTGGGTTCGACGTGCTTGTGTATAAGACGGTTCGCTCCGGTTTCCGCGCCAGCTTCGAGCCGCCCAACCTGCTGCCCGTAAGCGCCACCTCGCTCACGCGCGAAGGAACGGAGATCGACGCCGACCCCGGCAGTGTGCACCCACACACCTGGGCGATCTCGTTTGGCATGCCGTCGAAGTCGCCGACTGAGTGGCGCGCCGATGTCGAACGCACACGCCGCGGTATGGGCAAAGGACAGGCGCTCGTCGTTTCCGTCGTCGCCTCGCCGCAGCCCGATTGGACCATCGATGACCTCGCGCGGGACTTCGCCCAGTGCGCCGTGTGGGCTGCCGAAGCAGGCGCCGACGTGGTGGAGGCCAACCTCTCGTGCCCCAACGTGTGCACGAAGGAGGCCGACCTTTACCTCGATGCCCAGGCCGCCGCCCTCATCGCCGCGGAACTGCGCGCGCGCCTGCCACGGTTGCCGTTGGCCCTGAAAATCGGTCTCTTCCGCCATGGTGATGAGGCTGAGGCTCTGGTGGAAGCCGTCAGCCCGCATGTGGACGGACTCAGCTCCGCCAACTCGATCACGGCCGTGGTGCGTGGCGCCTTCGGCGGGTTGCGCCGCGGCATCGGCGGCGCGGCCATCACGCAGCGCTGTAACGAAGAGATGGCCATGCTGCGGGCCATCGTCGAACGGAAACAGTCGAAACTGCGGCTGGTCGGTGTCGGCGGCGTGATGACTGCCACCGATGTCACGGCCCGGCTTAACGCGGGCGCTCACGCCGTTCACCTCGCCACCGCGCCGATGCTTGATCCAGAGATCGCTCTCACGATTCGCGCCAATCTGGCCGCCACAACCACCTGCTGAGGTTTTGCATTTTTATGCACTGCAATGCATACTTATAAGATGATCCCCGTCGAAACCATGCCTGCCGAGGAGCAGCTCACCCCCGCTACCCCTCCCCCCAGCTTTGCCGATCAGGTGATCGCCCGCGAAAAGCAGTATGTGCTGCAAAACTACGGGCGTTATCCTCTCGTGCTGGCGCGCGGGCGCGGAGCCTGGGTCTATGATCCCGATGGCAAGCGGTACCTCGATCTGCTCTCCGGCATCGGCGTGAACGCGCTTGGCCACGGCCATCCGCGCCTGTTGCGTGTGCTGCGCGAGCAGGCCGCGCTGATGATCCACATCTCGAACCTCTACTATCACGAGTATCAGGGCCGCCTCGCCGAGCGCTTGGCGCATGCATCGGGCCTGCAGCGCACCTTCTTCTGCAACTCCGGCACCGAGGCCATGGAGGGCGCCGTGAAGATGGCCCGCGCCCACGGCCAGGCCATCCATCGCGACAAATACGAACTCGTGGCGCTGGAAAACTCCTTCCACGGGCGCAGCATCGGCGCGCTGTCGATCACCGGCCAACCGAAATACCAGACCCCCTTCGGACCGCTGCTGCCGGGCGTGAAGTTCGTGCCCGTGCGCGACGAATCGGCGCTCGAAGCCGCGGTGAATGAGCGCACGGCCGGCATCTTCATCGAACCGGTGCAGGGCGAAGGCGGCGTCTATCCCCTCTGCGGCCGCATGTTGCGCAAGGCGCGCGAACTGGCCGACCGCCACAACGCGTTGCTTGTCTTTGACGAAATCCAGTGCGGCGTGGGACGCCTCGGCACTTGGTTCGGCTTCCAGTCGATTGAACCCGGCGTGCTGCCCGACGTACTTACCTCGGCCAAACCGATCGGTTGCGGCATTCCCATCGGTTTTGTCATCGCCAATGAGCGCGCCGCTTCTTCCATCGCCTCCGGCATGCACGGCACCACCTTCGGCGGCGGACCGCTGGCCACGCGCATCGGCCTCGAGGTGATGGACATCCTCGAGGGCCTGCTGCCGCAAATCCGCCAGCGCGGCGAACACTTCCGCCACAAACTGGAAGCGCTCAAGAGCCGCTACCCGTTCATCAAGGAGGTCCGCGTGCACGGCCTCATGATCGGCGTGGAACTCGACCGCCCCGGCAAGGAACTCGTCACCGAGTGCATGAAAGAAGGGCTGCTCATCAACTGCACGCACGACGTCGTGCTGCGCTTCCTGCCGCCCTACATCATCTCGGAGAACGAGATCGACAAGGCCGCGCGCATCCTGAACCGCGTCTTTAAACGCTGGGCCGCCTAGGCCAGGCCTGAAGCTGGGCGGCCTGCGCCGCCCTTTGCGCTACAGCAGTTCCTTGCGCCCGGCCGCTTCCAACTGCTTCACCAACTGCCCGACGCGTTGCGCCTGCGAACGGTGCACCACCAGCAGCGCGTCGGGCGTATCGACCACCACCAGGTCGTCCACGCCCACCAGCGCCACCAGCTTGCCCGGCGCTTCGACGTAGTTGCCGCGCGCCCCTTCGGTCACCATCGGGCTGCGGCTGGCGTTGCCCGCGGCATCCCGCGCCAGCAGCTCGTAGACGGCGTTCCAACTGCCCAGGTCGTTCCAGCCGAAATCGTCGGTGGCCAGCCCGACGACATTGCTCGCCTTCTCCATGATGCCGAAGTCAACCGAGATGTTGTCGCACAGCGGATAGGCCTCGGCGAGCCGCGCCGTGAAGTTGCGCTGGCCAAACGGGGGCAGGGCGGCGAGCACGGCGGCCGTCTTCGGCAGGTGCTGCCGCATGGCATTGAGAAACGTGCCGGCGCGCCAGAAAAAGATGCCCGCGTTCCAGAAGTAGTGGCCCGCTTTCACAAACCGCTGCGCCGTCTTCGCATCGGGCTTCTCGCGGAAGCGCTTCAACGGTGTGGGCAGCTTATGACCCGCGGCGATGCCTTTGGGAAACTCCAGGTACCCATAGCCGGTCTCGGCCCAGCGCGGCGCGATGCCAAGCGTAACCAGATTGCCCGCCTTGGCCGCTTGTATGGCTGGCTTCATCCAATTCCGGAAGCGCGCCGGTTTGCCGATGTGGTGATCCGCCGGAAACACGCCCAGCACGGCCTCGGGATCGCGCTCATACAACACCTGCGCCGCCAGCCCCAGGCACGGCGCCGTGTTGCGCTGTGCCGGCTCAGCGATGATCTGCTGGCGCGGCACTCCGGGCAGTTGCCGCCGGATGTCCTTCTCCAGGTGCTGGTTGGTGAGCACCCAGATGTTCTCAACCGGGATCAACGGCTTGAGCCGCTCCACCGTTTCCTGAATCAGCGACTGCTCGCCGAGAAAGCTCAGCAGCTGTTTCGGAGTGTTCGTCCGGCTGCGCGGCCAGAAGCGCGTGCCTCGGCCTCCCGCCAGAATGAGGCCGTGAAGATGTGATTGTGCCATGTGTGTGTCTGCGCGCGGCTACGCGGCGCGGCGCCGTACGAGCTGAAAGGTCCGTTCCCAGCGCGTCTGGGTGAAGAAGTGCAGCACGACGTCGGCGTAGTGCCGCAGGTTCAGGTTGCGATCGCTCATGCCCGCGCCGTCGCCATCAAACGACCACCAGATGAGCACAGGCGTCCCGATGACGTTCTCCGCCGGCAGCAGCCCCCAATAGC
>JAFLBB010000059.1 GCA_017304135.1 Acidobacteriota bacterium
GGTGGCCCAGGCGGAGGACGCGGCGGCGACCGCCGTGGCCCGCGCCCTGACCGCGGACCGCGCCCCTAAGCCCCACCCTTCTCCGTGCATCTCGGCGACACCATTGTTGCCATCTCCACTCCGCCCGGCCGCGGCGGCTTGGGAGTTGTGCGCATCAGCGGCGCCCACGCCCGCCCCATCGCCGCGTCCATTCTCCGCCTCCCCGCCGGCGCCTCCTTTACCCCCTGGCGTGCCCATCTCGCCCACCTCCTCTCCGCCGGCGGCTCCGTCGTCGACCAGGTCATCGTCACCTACTTCGCCGCTCCCCGCAGCTTCACCGCCGAAGACGTCGTCGAGCTCTCCTGCCACGGCTCGCCCGCCATCCTGCACCACGCCGTGGAGCGCGCCGCCGCCGCCGGCGCCCGCCTCGCCGAGCCCGGCGAATTCACCTTCCGCGCCTTCCTCAACGGCCGCATCGACCTCCCCCAGGCCGAGGCCATCCACGACCTCATCGAATCCACCACCCTCTACCAGGCCCGCGTCGCCGCACGCCAGAGCGGAGGCTCGCTGGCCCGCCTCCTCCATCCCCTCAAAGCGCAGTTCCTCGACCTGATCGCCCTGCTCGAAGCCGGCATCGATTTCGCCGAAGACGACGTGCCCGTGGCCAGCGAAACGCAAATCGCCGCCCGCATCGCCCCCCTTGAGGCAGAACTGGACCGCCTCGTCCGCAGCTACTCCTGGGGCAAGGTGGTCACCTCCGGCATCACCCTCGCCATCGCCGGCCGCCCCAACGTCGGCAAAAGCAGCCTATTCAACCGCCTCCTCCAGCAGGACCGCGCCATCGTCACCGACATCGCCGGCACCACCCGCGACACCGTCAGCGAAACCGCCTCCCTCGACGGCATCCCTATCCGCCTCGTCGACACCGCCGGCATCCGCGAAGGCCACGACCTCGTGGAACGCCTCGGCATCGAGCGCAGCCTTCAGGCCATGGCCGACGCCGACCTCACCCTCGTCGTCTGGGATCTCTCCCAGCCCCTCATCCCCGATGACGAGCAGGTCCTCGATCGCGCCCGCACCCAGGGCCGCTACCTCCTCCTCGGCAACAAGTGCGACCTCGCCCCCGCCTTCCCACCGCCCGCCGAACTGCTGCCCGTCTCCGCCGCCACTGGCTCGGGCTTCGATCTTCTCCGCCAGCGCATTGTCGACGCCGCCTCCCCCGGCGGCAGACTCGAACTGGAGTCCGGCTTCATCACCAGCCTGCGCCAGGAGCGGCTGCTCCGCCAGTCCCTCGATTCCCTCCGCAAAGGCCTCGCCTCGCTCGGCCACGGCGTGCCCCACGAGATGCTCCTGCTCGACTTCTATGCCGCCCTGGAAGCCCTCGACGCCATCACCGGCAAAACCACCGCCGACGACATCCTGAACCGTATTTTCTCTACCTTCTGCATCGGGAAATGAACCGCGGTGGGCGACCCGGGACGGCTCCTTAAAACGCTTACATTTATCTTGTATCCGTCGTAACTTTTCAATACACTATTCCCAGTTCAGGGATCGGCATCGGCACATCCAACCCGTTATTTCTTTACACCTTGAGCCGTTACTCGCTCCCTGACTGGGGAGATCCTATGACCTTGTTTCGTCAGCTCACTTTGAGCGCAATTCCGCTTCTCTTCATCCTGCCCGCAGGGGCGCAGTATACCTCTCAACAAATCGCCGGCTTCGTGCGCGACCCTTCTGGCGCCATGGTGGTGAAAGCCAGCGTCTCGGTCACCAATAGCGGCACCGGACAGGTGCGCACCACACCGGTCAATGAAAACGGCTACTACGTGATTGCCAACGTGCCCATCGGCAGCTATGACGTCACCGTCGAGGCCGAGGGCTTTAAAAGGTACACCCGCCGCGGCGTACAGATCACCATCGGCGCCAAGGTCGACGTTGACGTTGAACTGCAGGTGGGCGGCGTGGCCGAATCGGTCACTGTCTCGGCCGACGCGGCGCAAGTGGAGGCCAGCTCAGGCGAAGTGGGTCGCCTGGTCACCGGCCAGCAAGCCACGCAGCTTCAGTTGAACGGCCGCAACTTCGCCCAGTTGCTGGCGTTGATCCCCGGCACATCGACCAACAACCGCTCCAGCTTCGATCTGTTCGGCGGCTTCGGTTCGAACATGAGCAACCAGTCGGTCAACGGCGGCCGCAACTACACCTTCTCCTGGAACGTCGACGGCGCCGACAACAAAGACAACGGCGGCGGCGGCAACAACTTCGTCAACGTCAACCCCGACGCCATCGCCGAATTCAAGGTGCTCACCACCAACTACAACGCCGAATACGGCCAGAACTCCGGCGCCGTGATCAATCTTGCCCTCAAGAGCGGCACCAAGGATTTCCACGGCACCGTCTACGAGTTTGTCCGCAACGACGCCTTCGACGCCTACTCCTGGAACTCGCGCACGAAGCAGAAGCTGCGCTTCAACAACTTCGGCGGCAACATCGGCGGCCCCATCACGATTCCCGGCAAGTTCAACACCGACCGCAACAAGCTCTTCTTCTTCGCCGCCACTGAGTTCAAGCGCCTCCGCCGCGGCACGCCGCAGTTCTGGAACATCCCCCTCCCGGCCCAGCGCCGCGGTGACTTCTCCGGCCTCGCCGCCAGCGCCCAACCGCGCGACATCACCAACGGCCAGCCCTTCCCTGGCGGCGTCATTCCCACCGCCCGCTTCTCACGCAACGGCTCCCGTCTCGTGAATCTCTATCCCCAACCCAACTTCACCGGCACCGGCGGCAACTTCGCCTTCCTCCCTCCTGACCCGCTCAACACCAATCAGTACATCATCAAGGGCGATTACCTGCTCAACGAAAAGCACACCATCGCCCTTCACTACATGCGCGATTACTACACCTCGCTGCAAAATACCGGCCAGACGGCCACCTTTGAGCGCCTCATCCCCGGCACCAACACCTCCGGCAAATGGACCTGGATTAAAAGCCCGACCGCCGTCAACACCTTCCAGTTCACCTTCACCGGCAACGTCATTCTGCAAACCAACTTCGCCGCCAACCCGCTCTTCCTCAACGATTACTCCCGGCAGTCCAACGGCATCGACTACCCCATGATCTACAACAACGAGCGGTCGATTCCCAACATCTCCATCGCCGGCTTCAACGCCCTCAACACCACGCCCCGCAACTGGAATAACTTCAACCGGGTCTTCCAGTTCAAGGACGACTTCTCAAAGCTGGTCGGCAATCACAACCTCAAGTTCGGCGTCCTGGCCATGCGCAGCCGCAAGAACCAGGACAACCAGCCTGCCATCAACGGCAGCGTCAACTTCGCCCCCGGCCACGCCCTCTCCTCGGGCAATTCGCTCGCCGACGCCCTGCTGGGGAACTTCAATACCTACACCGAGGCTTCCAGCGGACGCGAAGGTTGGTTCCGCTTCTCACAAGGTGAGTTCTACGCCCAGGACAACTGGAAGGTGTCCTCGCGCCTCACCCTCGACCTCGGCCTGCGCTACATGCTCATGCAGCCGCAGTACGCCCAATTGCAGAATGCCGCCGTGTTCGCCCCGCGCTTCTTTGACCAGTCCAAGGTGCCCACCATCGACCGCGCCTCCGGCCTCATCACCCCTGGCACGGGCGACCGCGTCAACGGCCTCGTTGTCGGCGGCACCGGCTTCCCCGATTTCGCCGCCTCCCGCATTCCCAATGCCAATGATCCCGACGTCAAGCGCGTTTTCCGCGGCCTGCCCAAGGAAATCTCACCCTGGCGCTACAACACGCTCGGCCCGCGCCTCGGCTTCGCCTTCGATCTCACCGGCAAGCAAACCACCGTCCTCCGCGGCGGCTACGGCCTCTTCTTTGAGCGCGTCCAGGGCAACTTCCTCTTCGGCCGCGTCAACAACCCGCCCTTCATTCAGGACTCGCAGTTGTTCTCCGCCAACATCGAAAACCCCGCCGGCGGCAGCACCCGCATTTCCCCCTCCAACGTCTCTTCCTACGACATCGACGTTGAGATCCCCAAGGTGCAGAACTGGAGCCTCGGCGTCCAGCACAAGCTCGTCAGGGACCTCCTGCTCGACGTCGCCTACGTCGGCTCCAACGGCTGGGATCAGTACCGCCAGCTGAACCTGAACCAGCTCCGCGAAGGCACCCGCCAGGCCAACCCCGGCGCCAATGTGAATGCGCTCAGGCCCTATCGCGGCTACGCCGACATCACACACCTGGTGACCAACGCCAAGTTCAGCTACCACTCGCTGCAAGCCCAACTGCGCAAGCAGTTCAACCGCGGCGGCCTGCTCAACATCTCCTACACCTGGAGCAAGAACATCGCCGACGCCACCAACTATGCCGAGCAGCCCATGGACAGCTACAACCCCACACGCGACCGCGGGCTGACCGAGTTTGACCGCCGCCACATCTTCATCCTCAGCTACGTCTACCCGCTGCCCTTCTGGCAGAACGGCGGCACGTGGTACAAAACCGTGCTCGGCGGCTGGCAGGTTTCCGGCGTCACCACGCTTCAGACCGGCCGTCCGCTCAACCTCGGCATCCAGGGCGACATCGCCGGCACCGGCCTCACCAACCAGCGCCCCGACGTCGTCGGCGATCCCTACGCCGGCGATTCGCAAGCCCTGCGTTTCTTCAACACCTCGGCCTTCGCCAACCCCGCCAACGGTGTCTTCGGCAATCTCGGCCGCAACGTCATCACAGGCCCCGGAACCAATAATTGGGATGTCTCGCTGCAAAAGATCTTCAACTTCGGCGAGCGCTACAAGCTCGATTTCCGCGGCGAGATCTACAACGCCCCGCATCACTTCAACTACTTCGGTGTCGCCACCCAGCTCGGCGCGGCCAACTTCGGCCAGGTGACCAGCGCCACCGACCCGCGTACGCTGCAGTTGGGCCTGCGCTTCTCCTTCTAGCCCCCTCGCGGCGGTTTGCCACCCCGCGAGTCCAAAACAGCCCCCGGAGTGCGAACAATCGCCTCCGGGGGCTACTCTCTTATGAGGGGTTCCGGGCCCTGCCCGCCCCCCACCACACTATGCCCAAGGCGCTCATCACCGGAGTCACCGGCCAGGACGGTTCCTACCTCGCCGAATTGCTGCTGCAAAAAGGCTATGAGGTCCACGGCATCAAGCGCCGTGCCTCCAGCTTCAATACCGGCCGCGTCGACGGCATCTACGCCGACCTGCACGAGGAAACCAACCGCTTCTTCCTCCACTTTGCCGATCTCGCCGACTCCTCCAGCCTCTCGCGCCTGCTCTACGACATCCGCCCCGACGAGGTCTACAACCTCGCCGCCCAAAGCCACGTCCGCGTCAGCTTCGACATCCCCGAGTACACCTCCGACATCACCGCCACCGGCGCCCTGCGGCTGCTCGAAAGCATCCGCCAAACCGGCATCCGCACACGCTTCTACCAGGCCAGCTCAAGCGAGATGTACGGCTCCACACCGCCGCCGCAAAACGAATCCACTGCCTTCCACCCGCGCAGCCCCTACGCCTGCGCCAAACTCTTCGGCCACTCCATTACGGTCAACTACCGCGAAAGCTACGGCATCTTCGCCGTCAGCGGCATCCTCTTCAATCACGAGTCCCCGCGCCGCGGCGAGACCTTCGTCACCCGCAAAATCGCCCGCGCCGTCGCCCACATCAAGTACGGCCTGCAGAACAAGCTCTACATGGGCAACCTCGACGCCCAGCGCGATTGGGGCTTTGCGCCGGAATATGTCGAGGCCATGTGGCGCATGCTGCAACAGGACACCCCCGACGACTACGTGATCGGCACCGGCGAGATGCATAGCGTGCGCGAGTTCCTCGACCTCGCCTTCGCTCACGTCGGCCTCGATGCCGGCAACCATGTCGAGATCGACCCGCGCTACCTGCGTCCAGCCGAAGTCGACGCCCTCCAGGCCGACCCCTCCAAGGCCTACAGCCGCCTGGGTTGGCGCCATCAAACCTCGTTCGCCGATCTCGTCCGCATCATGGTCGATGCCGAACTCGACGCCCTCAAGCGCCGCCGCCTCGGCATTCTCGAAACCGTCGACGAGCGGAAGGAGAGCTAAACTGGCCATGCTCGACCTCACCCGCAAGCGCATCTGCGTCACCGGCGGCGGCGGTTTCCTCGGCTCGTTCGTCGTCGAACGCCTGCAAGCCCGCGGTTGCCGCGACATCTTCATCCCCCGCCGCCGCGACTACGACCTCACCACCTCTGGCGGTGTCGCCCGCCTCATCGCCGACGCCCGCCCCGAAGTCCTCTTCCACCTCGCCGCCGTTGTGGGCGGCATCGGCGCCAACAAAGACAACCCCGGCCTCTTCTTCTACGAGAACGCCATCATGGGCATCCAGCTCATCGAGGCCGCCCGCCGCGCCGGTGTGGAAAAAACCATCGTCGCCGGCACCATCTGCTCCTACCCCAAGTTCGCCCCCGTCCCCTTCCGTGAAGACGACCTCTGGAACGGCTACCCCGAGGAGACCAACGCCCCCTACGGCATCGCCAAGAAAGCCATGCTCGTCCAATGCCAGAGCTACCGCGAGCAGTACGGCATGGACGCCATCTTCCTCATGCCAGTCAATCTCTACGGGCCGCGCGACAATTTTGACCTGCACACCTCGCACGTCATCCCCGCCCTCATCCGCAAATGTCTTGAGGCGCAGGCCGCCGGCCACCCCGAGATCCGCGTCTGGGGCGACGGTTCGCCCACCCGCGAGTTCCTCTATGTCGAAGACGCCGCCGAGGGCCTGATCACCGCGGCCGAGCGCTACTCCGGCGCCGAGCCGGTCAACCTTGGCAGCGGTTCCGAGATCTCCATTCGCGACCTCGTCGAGCTCATCGCCCGCCTCTGCGGCTTCACGGGCGGCATCGTCTGGGAAACCGACAAGCCTAACGGCCAGCCCCGCCGCCGTCTCGACGTCTCCCGCGCCGAACGCCTCATGGGCTGGCGCGCCGCCACCGGCTTCGAACCGGGACTGCGCCAAACCATCGAATGGTATCGCCGCCACGCCGCGCTGTAAGACACCCCGCGCCCCAATCAATTGCCCTGAATGCGCATTCAGCGGCCCCAGTCCCCCATTCGCCGGATTTCACTCCCATTGTGCCTCCCGCGCCCCCTATGCTAAAAATGGAGTTTCCGCCCGCACCTGGGACCCCGCCGGGCGAAAGGAGTGATTTCATGGCCTACGTGATTGCTGAGCCTTGCATCGGCACCAAAGATACGGCGTGCGTCGACGCTTGTCCGGTGGATTGCATCCACCCCAAAAAGGACGATCCGAAGCACGAAGCCGAGGAGCTGCTCTACATCGACCCCGTCGAATGTATCGATTGCGGCGCCTGCGTGCCGGTGTGCCCCGTGTCGGCGATCTTCGCGCTCGATGACCTTCCGGAAAAATGGAATGAGTTCACCCAGCGCAACGCGGCGTATTTCGGACGCTAACACGCAGGCGATCTAGCGGGCGAGGAACTCCTCCACCTCGCTTAGCTCCAGCGTGAAGGAATACTCGGGCAGGCTGTCAAAAAACACCTGCCCGTATTTTTGTTTCGTGATGCGGTTGTCGAGAATCGCCAGCACCCCCCGGTCCTGCCGCGAGCGCACCAACCTCCCAAAGCCCTGCTTCAACGTCAGCGCCGCCTCCGGCACCTGGTAGTCGAAAAACGGATTTCCCCCCGCCTCCCGCACCGCCCGCACACGCGCCTCCACCACCGGATCGCTCGGCACCGCAAACGGCAGCCGGTCCACAATCACGCAGCGCAACTGGTCGCCCGGCACATCCACGCCCTGCCAGAAGCTCGACGTCGCAAACAGCACGCAGTGCGGCGTTCGCTTGAACTCTTCCAGCAGCGCGTTGTTCGGCGCCGTCCCCTGCATCAGCGTCGGGTAATCGATCTTGTCCCAGATGCGGTCCTGAAACTGCTTCATCTGCGCATAGCTGGTGAACAGCAGGAACGCGTGCCCCTGCGTCAGATGCAGCAGCCGGATCACCTCTTTGCACGCCGCATCGGCAAAACCCGCCTCGCGCGGGTCCGGCAGATGCTGCGGCACGTAGAGAATCGCCTGGTTCGGATAGTCGAAATGCCCCGGCACCACCAGCGTCCGCGCATACTGCACCCCCAACCGCTGTTCCACAAACTCAAACTCGCCCGCCACCGCCAGCGTCGCCGAGGTCAGCACCACCGTCGACACCTTCTCAAACAACCGTTCGTGCAGCAGCGTACTCACGTCAATCGGCGTCATCTCCAGCGACACACTGCGCGTCCGCCGCTCCATCCAATAGACGTACTTCGCGTCGCGATCCTCCATCCATGCCCGCAACTTGCCCTGCGTATCCTTGGCCCGCCGCGTCAGCGGAATCATCTCCTCCGGCGCGCCCTGCACCAGTTGCAGATCGGTATGCAGCAGCTCCAACACGCCCAGCAGCTCGCGGTAGAGCTTCTCCCCTCCAGTCTGCAAATACTCCTTCGGATCGGGAAACCCCGACCGCCCGTCCCGGTCAGGAAACGCCGCAAAGAAACGGTCCGAACAATCGGCCAGCGTCATCAGCACGCGCTCCAGCTCGGCCGACGACAGACTCTTCCGCCGGATCATCTGCAGCACATCGCGCCGCAGCTCTTCAATCTGGTAGCTGCTCACGCTCTGCCCGAAATACTGCCCGGCCACCGACTCCATCTCGTGCGCCTCATCGAAGATCACCGCCTGGTACTCCGGGATCACCCCGCCAAACTCCTCCTCCTTCACCGCCAAATCGGCGAAAAACAGGTGGTGGTTCACAATGATGATGTCGCTCTCATGCGCCCGCTGCTGCATCAGCGTCAGGAAGCAGCGCTCAAACTGCCCGCACTTCTGCCCGCTGCACAGCTCGCGCCGCGCATCCACCTTCGGCCAGGCCCCGCTGTTCGCCGGCAGCGTCTTGATCTCACTGCGGTCGCCAATCTCCGTTGTCTTCTCCCATTCGCGGATGATCTGGAAATCGGCCACCTCTTCCAGCCCCGCCAGGATCGGCTCCTTCTCGGCGTCGTAGATCTTCTGGCGGCAGGCGTAGTTGTTCCGCCCCTTCATGTAGCAGATGCGCAGACGCCCCTGGAACATCTCCTGCAAAAACGGCACATCTTTGAAGAACAACTGCTCCTGCAGGTTCTTCGTCCCCGTCGAAACCACAATGCGTTTGCCCGACAGAATCGCCGGAATCAGGTAGGCCAGCGTCTTCCCCGTACCTGTGCCGGCTTCCACAATGGCGTGCCGCCCGTCGGCGAGCGCCTTCTCCACCGCCTCGGCCATCTGCAACTGGCCGGGCCGGAACTCGAATTGTGGATGCCACTCCGAAAGCAAACCGCCCTTTTGGAAAAAGCGGCGCGCCGGTACGTTTGTCGTCAAACCCTTACCATTTTCCACTTCCCACGGCGGAAAAGGAGGAACCCCGTCACCGCCATCGTGGAGTGGGCAATGGTGATGGCGTAATAGATCCCCCACGGGCCGAAGCCCAGCACGGTCGACAACGTGTAGGCCAGCGGAATCTGCCACAGCCAGAAGCAGAAGATGTTCACGATCGTCGGCGTCACCGTGTCGCCCGCCCCGTTGAACGACTGCACCAGCACCATCCCCCAGCCGAAGAACAGGTACCCAAACGCAATGATGCGCAAACAGCCGACGCCATACTGCATCACCTCCGGCGCACTCGTGTACAGGCCGATGATCTGCGGCGCGAAGAAAAAGAAGATCAACCCGATGCAGCCCAGGAAGCTCATGTTGAGCAGTCCGGCCAGCATCACACTGCGTTCGGCGCGCTCCGGTTTCTTCGCCCCCAGGTTCTGGCCCACCAGCGTCGCCGCCGCGTTCGCCATGCCCCACGCCGGCAGAATCGTCACCACGATCGTGCGCACCGCCAGCATGTAGCCCGCCAGCGCCGCCGTTCCGAACGTCGCCATGATGCGCATCAGCGCAATCCAGCTCGCTGAGGAGACCAGCACCTGCGCAATGCCCGTCACACTGATCTTCACCAGCTTCAGCATCACGTCCGGCTTGAAGCGCCACTGGCTGGCATGCACGTGCAGCCGCCCCCGCCCCGAGGTCAGCATGTAGAGCTGGAACAGCACCCCGCTCGACCGCCCAATCGTTGTCGCAATCGCCGACCCCTGCACGCCCATCGCCGGTATCGGACCAAACCCATGGATGAACGTCGGGCACAGCACGATGTTGATCGCGTTGGCCAGCCACAGTGACCGCATCGCCACCGACGCGTCACCCGCCCCGCGAAACACCGCGTTCAGCAGGAACAACAGGAACACGCTGCAAGCCCCGCCCATCAGCGTCTGTGTGAATCGCGCCCCCACCTCCACCACCTTCTCGTCCGCACCCATCCCACGCAACAGATGCGGCGCCGCCAACACGCCCGTCACCGCCACCACCGCCGAAATCGACAACCCCACGAACACCGCCTGCACCGCCACCACCGCCGCCTCTTCCCAGTTCTTCTCGCCCACCCGCCGCGCCACCATCGCCGTCGTCGACATGCTCAGCCCCACGGCCACGCCGAACAGCAGCGACATCATGCCTTCGGTCAGCGCCACCGCGGCCACGGCTTCCGCGCCCAGTTTCGACACGAAGAGCATGTCTACGAAGCCGAACAGCGACTCCATGAACATCTCCAGCACCATCGGAACGGCAAGCAGAATCACCGCGCGCGGGATGCTACCCTCCGTGAAGTCACGGCGGGTTCCGGCGAGAGCCTCCTTGATGAATGCCAGCGTCCCACCCCTCTCGCCGGCGGGCTCTGGCCTACTGTGTGTTTCCAAGCTCGTTCTGGATAGCCGCTTCCAACTCCGCCGGTTTGAACCCGGCTGGGCCTACGCCGCTCTTGTACGCAATCTTGCCCGCGCGATCGACGAGATACAGCCGGTCAGGCCAGCCCGCATACTCGCCCTCGATGCGATTGTCCATGCCATCAACTAACGCGGGAAACTTGATTCCCAAGGTTCGTGCACACGACGTGGCATGGCCGTGCTTCATGTCTTCGCTCTTGGCCGACTCGATCAGCACGCCCTCAGCTTCATTCCGCGGCAGTTGCCAGCCGTCCGTGGGATGCGCCTCGCGGATGTACACAAGCAGAAACTCAACATCCTTCCCGTAGCGCTCATACATCGCATTGAGGGTCCCCACCGAGGACCGGAACGGCGGTCAAGTGAAGCTGCCAAACACCAGCGCCACCGGCCGCTTGCCGAAGAACTTGCTCAGTTGCACCCGGCCCGATTTGCCGCCCGCGTACGCCAGCTCAAAATCGACCGCGCCATCCCCGAGCTTCAGTTTCCCCTCGCCGCGTCCCATCTGGCGGGAGACCTCCTCAGCGAGATGATTCTGCGGCTGCTGCGCCAGCAGAAGCGCGGCAAATGCCGGGTACGCCAGCCCACTCCACTGCATCCTTATGATGCTAGCGCGAGACGAGAGCCTCCGTGAGCACGCGGCCCACTGACCCGCTCGGAGTCTCCACATCCAGCATCACAGCCAGCGTCGGAGCAATATCGTTCACCATCGCCCGCTGCGTGTACCGGCCTGCCTTCACACCAGGCCCCATCAGGATCACCGGCACGTGCGTGTCGTAGTTATAGGGAGCCCCGTGCGAAGCCCCATCCTTGCCGTAGGTGAAGTAAGGCTCCGTCACCGGATACAGATCAGCGCCCCGCGCCTCATGGAAGCCCGCACGCACACGGCTGTCGATGATGTCGCGTGGCGCCATGCGCAGCAGGTCGTCGCGCGTATACACCCGCGCAATGTGCGGAAAGCTCCGCAGCGCCTCCGCCGCCACCGCCCGCACTTCGGCCGCATCCAGCTTCATCTGCCGCATCAGGTCATAGTTCAAGTACGCCGACGGCCCGCTCCGCCCGATCACCCACTTCGTCCCCCCATAGCGCGCCGAAAGCGCTTTCTCGATCCTCTCCATCATCTGCGGTTCCGACAACCGCCCGCCCGGCATCCGCCGCGACTTCTGCATCTCCGCCGTCGGCGACACGCCATGGTCCGCCGTGAACGCCACCACGATGTTCGCCATGCCGATCTTCTTGTCGAGGAAGGCAAACAGCTTCGCCAGCGTGCGGTCCGTGCGAATCGAAATGTCCCGCACCTTCGGATGATCCGGCCCCACCTCGTGCCCCACGTAGTCGTTCGATGAAAAGCTCACGCTCAACAGGTCCGTCTCCCCGCGTTGCCCCAACTGCTCGGCCTCCACAGCCTTCTCCGCCAGCATCTCCAGAATGTCGTTGCCAAACGGCGTCCGCTGCATCTGCGCGTAATACTTCTCCACCGGCTCGGCGCCCATCAGCACAAACGGCTCGGCCTTCGGATTCTCAATCGACACCCACGACTTGTTCAGCCACTGGTCCACCGCCCGCGAAGCATTGAAATCGGCCGCCCACTTCGGCAGCTCCGGGAAATACCAGGTGCTCGACACGAAGTTCCCCGTCTTGTTGTCAAACCAGAACGCCCCGTCCCCCGTCCGCCCCACCGGCAAAATCGCGCTGCGGTCCTTGATCGAAATGCCGATCGTCTTCGGCTTCCCCCGCCCGTTCGACTTCATTTCGTCGCCCACCGTGCTCACCAGCAGCCGGTGCGGCGACGACGCCGTCCCCGTTGCCCCCAACAGCTTCAGCGAATCATCCACCACGCTCGTGATCGACTTGCCCGTCTCGCGGTCATACCAGTCGTTGCCAATGATGCCGCTGATCGAAGGTGTCGCCCCCGACAGCACCGTCGAATGCCCGATTGCCGTCACCGTCGGAAAGTGCTCGTAATGCGCATCGACGAACACCGCGCCCTGCCGCAGCAGCCGGTCAATGCCGCCGTTGTACTGCTCACGGAAGCGCCACAGGTAATCGGCGCGATACTGGTCCACCACGATCATGAGGACCAGCTTCGGCTTCTTCGCCGCGGCGGCAGCGGGCTTGGCGGGGGCAGGCGTGGTCTGGGCAAAGGCCGGCAGGCAAAGGGCCGCCAGCAGCGGCAGAAGAGTTCGTCTCAGCATGGAATTGCCAGTGTAGCAACCGCGGCGCTGGCCAAGCCTACTCGCTCACCACCGCGCCCGTGCCCTTAATCTGATACATCACCGTCGGGCCCTTCACGCTCGCCGGGTCAAATTTCCGCTTCTGCTCTTCTGCTTCATGCTTCGCCATCGCAATCGCCTGTTCCTTGGTCAGTTCCATCTTCACCAGTTGACCCTCGGCCACCGCCATCTTGCCCACGCAGGCGTTGGTGAACACGATCTCGCCGTCATTCACCTTGATGCGCAGCGTCGATTGCGTACCCGGCTCCACCAGCGCCATCCAGCAACCGGCGTTCTGGCACACCTCGGTCACCTTGCCCTTCACCTGCACGGTCTTGCCCGAGAGCTTGTCCGCCTTCGCCATCACCTGGCTGATGGACATCGGTTTGTCCAGCGTGAGTGGTTGGCCGAGCTTCATCTCGCCGGCGAAACAGAGCGTGGAAATCAGGAGGGAAATCAGTAGGGAGCGCATAGTCCTTTTATTGTCCCAACTCGTGACACACGTTGCACGCGTTGCTCGCCCCGCGTTCCTTGTGGCACGCCATGCAACTCTTCATCGTGTGTTCCACCGCCAGCACCACCACGTCGGCCTGCGCCACCTCGCCATGACACGTCGCGCACATCACCTTGCCCGCCGTCACATGCCGCGCATGGGAGAACACCACGAAATCGCGCTGCTGATACACACGCTGCGAGGGAATCTCCGGCGCCTTCCACTCCGCCCCGTTGTGGCACACCATGCACTGCGCCGCTTTCGGAAACGACGCCCGCTCGCCCTTCTCCGCTCCCGTATGACACACCACACACTTCAGCTTTAGCGGATCATGCCGCTTGTGGCTGAACGTCTCCGCGTCCAGCGTCATCGCCAGCCCCAGCCCCATCGCCAGCGCCAGCCCCAGCCCCCCTACTCCAGCGAGAAGGCAACCAACGAATCCGCGTACGTCGAGTTGTATTTGTTCCCTCCCCCGGCCGCCACCACCACAAACTGCTTGCCGGTTTTCTTCCCTTGATACGTCGAGGGCACCGCATGCGCCGTCGCCGGCAGCTTCGTCACCCACAGCTCCTTGCCCGTGTCTTTATCAAACGCCCGGAAGCGCGCATCGTTTGTCGCGCCGATGAACACCAGCCCGCCCGCCGTCACAATCGAACCGCCCAGGTTCATCGTCCCCGTCTGCGGCAAGCCCTTCGCCATCAACTCATCATCCACGCCCAACACCGACCGCCATTTGAACTCGCCCTTGTTCAAATCAATCGCCGTCAGGAACCCCCACGGCGGCTTCTGGCATGGCCGTAGTTGCGGGTCCCAAAAGCGCGAATTCGGCGTCCGCACACCCTGCGACCGGTACGGTATCACCGACCCCTCCGGCCGCTTCACCATCTGCTGCACAAAGCCGATCTCCATCGAGTTCACATACAGCGTCTGCGTCTGCGGATCGAAGCTCGCCCCGCCCCAATTCGCCCCGCCATTGGTCGATGGGAACAGAATCGTCTTCTTCATCCCAATCGGCGTGTAGAGCGGCGCAAACACGGCGTCCTTGATGACCTCTTCGCAGAACGCCCGCGACTCCGGCGTCACATCCGTCAGCTCCTCCGGCTTCATGCTCTGCCGCGTGAATGGCGGTGGCTTCACCGGATACGGCTGCGTCGGATAGGTATACTCGCCCGGCGTCTCGCTCTGCGGCACCGGCCGCTCTTCGATCTCAAACAGCGGCTTGCCCGTCGCACGGTCAAACAGGAACACAAAGCCCGTCTTAGTCACCTGCGCCACCGCCGCCACCGGCTTGCCGCCGCGCGTCACCGTCACCAGGTTCGGCTGCGCCGGCAGATCGTAATCCCAGATGTTGTGATGCACCGTCTGGAAGTGCCACACGCGCTTTCCCGTCGCCGCTTCGAGGGCCACCAGCGAATCGCCAAACAGCCCCGCCCCGGCGCGATCACCGCCATACATATCGGTGGACGGCGAGGTCAGCGGCAGAAACACCAGCCCGCGCTCCGCATCCACGCTCATCACGCTCCACACATTCGTCCCGCCGCGGTCCTTCCACGAATCGCCAGGCCACGTGTCATGCCCAAACTCGCCCGGCCGCGGCACGGTGTGGAACTGCCACACCAGCTTGCCCGTCCGCACATCGTAGGCCCGCACATCGCCCGCCGGACCCTTCGGCTCCCCATCCGGCACAATCGAGCCGCAAATCGCCAGGTCCTTGTAGATCGCCGGTGGCGAGGTCATGCCCACGCGGTGGTTCGGAAACTTCTCCGCGATCCCCGTCCGCAGGTTCACTGAGCCTTGGTCGCCGAATGCCGCATCAGCTTTGCCCGTCGCCGCGTCAATCGAAAACAGGCGCCCGCCCAGCGTGCCCAGCAACAGCCGCTTCTCCTTGCCATCGGTCCAATACGCCACGCCGCGATTGATGTACAGTCCGCCGGAAATGCGTTCGCGGTCCAACCCCGCATCGAACTTCCACAGCTCCTTGCCCGTCTCCGCATCCAGCGCCACAAGGTTCGCAAACGGAGTCGTTACGTACATCACGCCATCCACCACCAGCGGTGTCGATTCAAATGTTGACCGGAACGGCAACGCCGACCCGTCGCTCTGCTCCCCCGTCTTGTAGGTCCAGGCGACCTTCAGTTTCCCCACATTCCCGCGGTGAATCTGCTTCAGCGGCGAGTAGCGCGTTCCCCCCGCATCGCCGCCCCAATGCCGCCATTCCTGCCCGTGCACCGCACTCCCGGCAGCCATCATTACCAACGCGAATCCAAGCCAGCGCATCGTGCGACCATCATATTGCATGATCCTCACCAACATCGCCGCACGCGCCGAGTTTAGTGAAGAGAAGATGGGCAAGCTCACGCTCGCCAAAGGCGGCTACCTCTACGCCGGGCTCAACTGCTTCCTGCCCGGCCAGGAACACAAAGCCCACACCCATCAGGGTCAGGACAAAATGTACGTGATTCTGGAAGGCTCCGGCGAGGCCATGGTTGGGGAACACATCTCAGAGGTCACCGCGGGCGACCTCGTGCTCGCCCCCTCAGGCGTCGTCCATTCGTTGCGCAACACCAGCGCGGCCAACCTCGTCGTCCTCGTTGTGTTCGCGCCGCCGCCTTCGAAATAGACGGTCAGCCAGGCGGCCCAGCCCTCTACTGCCCAGCCCGCTACTGCTGGTTCTTGCGCGGCGCCTGCTCTTTGGCCTGACGCACACGTCCGCTCTCAAGCTTCTTTTGCACCTTGGCAACCTCGGCCTGGTCGATGTCCGGCGGAGCCAGCGCGTTCCACAACCGGATCGACGTCTCCCACTGCTCGATGGCGTCCTTCAGGTTGCCCTGCTTCATGTAGACATCGCCCAGGTGGTCGTTCACCGTCGGGTCCTTGCCGCTATGCACAATGGCCCGCTTCAGATATTCAACCGCTTCGTCCAAACGCCCCAACCTGTAATAGACCCAGCCCAGGCTATCCAGAAACGCCCCATTGTCCGGCTCCTGGTCGACAGCCTTCTTGATCATCTCCAGCGCGTCGTTCAGCCGCACATTGCGGTCAGCCAGCATGTAGCCCAGATAGTTCAGCGCCGACGCCGACTTCGGGTTCATGTCGAGAACCTTGCGGAACTCCGCTTCTGACTTATCGAAGTTCTTCTGCTTCTCATACAGCGCCCCGCGCATGAAGTAGATCGGCTCTTTCTCGTCGTTCGACGCCGACAGCTTCTCCGCCTCATCCAGCGCCTTGGCCATCTCGCCCCAGTTCTTCGTCTTCTCGTTCAACTGCGCCAGCGTCAGCCATGTTTCGCGGTCGGTTTCCTTCTTGCCCAGCAGCTTCTTCACTTCCGCCGCCGCTTCCGCCCCACGGCCCATATCGGCCAGCAGCGAGCCGCGCACCAGAATCACAATGCGTTCGTCGGGAAACTTCTTCTTCGCCGCCTCTGACTCCTCCAGCGCTTTGTTGAACTCCTTGGCCTGCCGCCACGTGTCCATCACCTGCGCCGAAGCCCGCGGCCCGTTTTTCTCATCCATCACCGCCAGCTCGCGGAACGTTGCCACCGCATCGGCATACTGCTCGTGCGTGCGCTGCAGCAGCCCCAGCCTCTCCAGCAGAATCGCCCGGTTCGCCTTCTCCGCCGCCGTATATGACTTCTTCGCCGTCGACTCGAGCACATTCTTCATGCCCGCCACCGCCTCGCCCATCTTGCCCTCGGCCTCGAAGATGCCCACTTCGTTGAACACGATCTCCAGGTTGTCCGGCTCCAGCTTCTTGGCTTCGTTGATCGCCTTGCGAGCCTCTTCCCAGTTCCTTCGTTCACGGTGGATCTGCGAGATGCGCAGCCAGCTCTGCACGTCCTTCGAGTCTTCCGCAATCAACTCCGTGTAGAGCTTCAGCGACTCGTCATATTGATCGGAATACAGCAGGCTCTGCGCCAGCGCCCGCTTCAGGTCGGGATTCTCCGGCGCCAGCTCCAGCGCCTTGCGCAGCGTCTCGGCCGCCAGCCCATATTCCTTCATCTGTTCATAGCTGCCCGCCAGCGCCATGAACGTGCGCAGGTTCGGCGACTTCTGCGACACGCGCTTCAGCAGCTCGCTCGCCCGCCGCGCATCGCCCAGGTCCGAATACACCAGCGCCAGCCCGGTCAGCGCATCTTCGTTCTCCGGATCCAGATCGAGCGCCTTCTGAAACGCCTTCTCGCTCTCCACCGAGTTCTGGCTGATCTTATGCAGCCGCCCCAGCGTCAACCACGCTTCCGTGTCCTTGGAGTCTTTCTCGGTGATCTTCAGATATTGCTCGGTGGCCCGCTGCAGCATACTGTCGTTCACACGCCCCTGCTGCGGGTCGCCGATCAACCGCATGTAGATCCGCCCCAGCAGTCGCCGCGCGTTCAAATCGTCGGGATTCTCCCGCAGCGCCGCCTCGGCCTCCGTCACGCCTTCCTTCAGCCGCCCGCCCTGAATGTACAGGTCCGACAGCTCATCGGCCAGGAACCGCGCCGAAGGGTCAGCCTTCATCGCCAGCCGCAGATTATCGATCGCCTGGTTCAGATACTCACTTCGATTGTTGTAGGCGCCCGCCAGCTCCGTATAGAGGTGGCTCAGGGAATAGTGATAGTACGCCGCCCCTCGGTCCAGTGTCTGTTCCTTCGCAGGCGGTGCGGTCGGTTGCTGCGCGATGGCCATCTGCACCCACATCAGGCTCATCCCCGCGGCCAGGGTTACGCGTGTCCTAGTCATCTACTTCCTTCCGTCAGTTCTTGGGGAACAGGTCCCGGCGCCAAGGGGGGACCCAACGCTCCAAAGGGTTTCCGACGCCTTTCTGGTTCCTAGTATATCCCCGGCCTTGACCGGCTTTGGGCGGTACCACCTTGCCGGACCGTACTGCCATCTCCCAGACTCTGGGCATGGCTAACCCCATGCAATACCAGCAACCGTACACGCCTTGTGTAATGGATGCGCCACACCACCACCCCGGTTTCAACTCGTTTCCGTACAGTACGATGCGCTCCCCCCACTTGACCGCACACCGTACACTAAAAGTCATTCTCCGTGAACGGGTCACCCCTCATTGCCGTCCTCGGCCCCACCGGCTCCGGCAAAAGCGATCTCGCCATTGCCCTCGCCGAACGCTTCCAAGGCGAAATCCTCAACTGCGATTCCGTCCAGGTCTACCGCCACTTCGACATCGGTACAGCCAAGATCTCCCTCCCCGAACGCCGCCACATCCCCCACCATCTGTTGGACTTCGTCGATCCCGACGAGTTGTTCACAGCCGGTGACTATGCCCGCCTCGGCCGCACCATCCTCACCGCCGTCACCGCTCGCAATCGTCTCCCCATTGTCTGCGGCGGCACCGGCTTCTACCTCCGCGCTCTCCTCGACGGCCTCTTCGAGGGCCCAGGCCGCGATGAACAGTTGCGCCACAGGTTGCTCATGCGTGAGGCCGCCCGCCCCGGCTCCATGCACCGCCTCCTTACCCGCCTCGACCCCCATTCCGCCGCCCGCATTCACTCCAACGACTCCACCAAGCTCCTCCGCGCCCTCGAAGTGCGCCTCCTCACCCGCCGCCCCATTTCCACCTTGTTCGAACAAGGCCGCGAGGCTCTGCACGGCTATCGCACCTTGAAGATCGGCCTCAACCCGCCCCGCCAACAGCTCTATGAACGGTTGGATGCGCGCTGTGATCGCATGTTCGCTTCACCCGGCATTCTTGAGGAAGTGCAGTCCATTCTCGCCATGGGCTTTCCTTCCAATGCCAAGCCCTTCACCTCCATCGGCTACGTCCAGGCTCTCAGCGTGTTGAACGGCGAGTCGACCACCGAACATGCCATCGAGGAAGCGCGCAAGCAGACACGCCGCTACGCCAAGCGCCAGTGGACCTGGTTCCGCCGCGAAACCGAACTGAATTGGTTGGATGGCTTTGGCGCCGGCGATACCGTTCAGCAACGAGCCTTTGAGCTTGTCGCTGATTTCCTTGCGCGTTCTTAGTTGTGCCGCGCTCTTACCGTAACCACTCGGAAACACCTCACCGATCCTTGCACTTTTCTTTTTCAAACACCGGAACAATTCCGTGCCTGGTTCGTATCAAGAGGTGTGCGCAAGCACAAGCCAAGGAGCTAAGCAGGAGCTAAACAACCATGAAGAAGTTGATGGCATTTTTGACAGTGGCGGCCATGTCTGTCGCCGCTGCGGCTGAAACCTACAAAGTGACGTTGTTCCAGGAATCGATGGTCAATGGCGCCACGCTGAAGCCCGGTGACTACAAGGTGATGGTCGATGGCGAAAAGGCCACGATCGGCGCCGGCAAGAACAAGGTCGAGGTCCCCGTGAAGGTCGAGACCGCCGACAGCAAGTTCTCTTCCACCTCGGTTCGCTATCAGAATGGCGACGGCAAGTATCGCGTGAAGGAAATCCGCGTTGGCGGCACCTCCACCAAGCTTGTTTTCGAGGTCAACTGAGTTTCCCCAACCGGCCCGGCACTTATGTGCCGGACCATTCCTCCAACCGCGTTCGAGTTCCTTCGCCGCCCAGTCCGCGGCAGGGGAGCTCGCGCGCGGCTCTCTTCAAATGTCATCCGGTGTGAAGCGGGATGAGCCGTCTCACACCGGTTTTTTTCGGCCATTCACACCGCCGCTGGTAAACTGGAAACTTGATGTTTCGTTCCGCGGTTCTGCTCGCTGTCCTCCCCTTCCTCATCCCGCCGGGCTTCTCGCAGACCTTCCTTGTGGCGCCCCTGGAGAATCGCTCCCGCAATTCCAATCTCGATTGGATTGGAGAGAGCATCGCCGAATCCGTTCGCGCCGCCCTGCTCTCTTCCGATCTCGCCGTCCTCAGCCGTGAAGAACGCGAGTCCGGCATCAAGCGTCTCTCCCTCAAGCCCGGTGCGCCACTCTCGTTTGCCTCCCTCATCAAACTCACCGAAAATCTCGAAGCTGCCTTTCTCGTCCACGGTTATTTTGAGTTCACGCCAAGCCCCGCGGCTCCCCCATCACCATTGCCCGGCGACTCCGCCGCCCTCGAAACCGCTGACGACCCTCTGCTCACCCTGCCCGCCGCTCCGCGTGGACAACTGCGCATCGACGTCCGCATCTACGACCGTAAGCACGTGCTCCAAACCACTGAGGTCGTCGAGCGCGGTCCCATCGAAGACCTGGCCATGTTGGAAACCCTCGTCTCCTACCGCGTCGTTCATTTTCTCGTCAAAGACTTCCAACTGAGCCGTGAGGAGTTTGAACGCCGCCATCCTCCGCTGAAGCTGACCGCCAAGGAATACTACATCCGTGGCTTGATGGCTTCCTCTAAAGAGGCGCGCCATCGCTACTTCGCCCAGGCCGTCCGCCTTGAGCCTTCCTTCGCCCAGCCCTGCTTCTATCTGGGCCGCATGCAATGGGACATGGATAACTACCGTGTCGCCGCCGGTTGGCTCGAACGCATCTCCCCCGACCAGGAACACTACTGGGACGCCCAGTTCTTCCTCGGCCTCAGCCGCTATCAGTCGGCCAACTTCGAGGCGGCTCTCGAAGCCTTCCGCCGCCTCGCCGCCCGCCATCCACTCCCGGAAGTAGTCAACAACCTCGGCGCCGTCGAGCTCGCCCTCGACCTTCCCGACGCCCTCACCCACTTCAAAGCTGCCCTCGCCAAGGACCCCTCCGACCCCGACTACCATTTCAACGTCGCCTACGCCCTCTGGCGCCGCGGCGATTTCGCTGCCGCCGCCCAGGGCTTCCGCGCCGTCCTCGACCGCGTCAACGACGACCAGGACGCCATCCTCCTCCTCGGCCGTTCCCTCAAGGAAAGCGGACCCCGCCAGGGCGAACTCCGCTTGGAAGGCCTCGAACGCCTCAAAGAAGAAATCCCTAAATAGTGACAGTCACCGCTATTCCCTATTTCCCACCTCGCCGGCTCGTCCACCCGCTTCCCTCCCCGCGTAGTTCTCCACCCCCGCGGGCATAGAATAGTGAATTGCCGCGTATCGCCCTCGTCGTACTCACCCTCACCCTGCCCACCGTCTCGTTGGCCCAGGCTCCTCCGCCTACCCCTGCTCCCAAGCCTGCCCCCACCCGCACCCAGCGCATGCAGGCCTCCGCGCAGCGGAATGAAAACGTCGCCCTCCAGCGCATCGACAACAACGTCGTCAAGGAGGCCGGCATTCGCCTCGGCATCCAAACCGCCCTCATCCAGGAAGCCCCACCCGATGGCGTCTACTTCGCCACCGAGTTCGGCCAATCGGCTCAACGCCCGCCCTTCTTCGCCGCCCCCAACCGCCTTCCCTCCTGGCACGCCGAGCTCTTCGCTGACCACCGCAATAGCGTCTTCAATGCCCGCACCTTCTTCCAGGTCGGCCCCGTCCAACCCTCCCGCCGCAACTCCTACGGCCTGCGCGCCACCACCGAAGCCGGACCCTTCGGCTACCTCACCGCCGCCTTCAACCAGCGCAAAATTCGCGGCATGGTCAACGGCAACGTCCTCGTGCCCCTCGCCTCCGAACGCACGCCCCTCACCACCGACCCCGCCGCCCGCGCCATCGTCCAACGCCTCCTCAACGCCTATCCCACCACCCTGCCCAACCGCCCCGACTACGACATGCGCGCCCTCAACACCAACTCCCCGCAGCGCATCGATGAGCTCGACGGCTCGCTCCGCCTCGACCGCGACACCTTCGCCAAAGGCCGCCTCGCCCTCAGCCATACGCTCGTACGCAGCAACACCAGCGCCTTCCAATTCGTCGCCGGCCAGAATCCCGACGCCTCCATCCACACCCACCGTTCACAAGCCTCCTGGCACGGCGAGCTGACCACAACCACCGTTCTCGACCTCGGCGCCTCCTTCCAACGCGTGCGCTCCCTCCTCAAGCCCGAACCCAACGCCGTCGGCCCCCGCGTCCGCTTCGGTTTTCAAATCGAGGAGCTCGGTCCCAACAGTGAGTTCCCCATTAACCGCGCCTACAACACCTTCCGCTACGCCGCCACTCTCGCCACACGCGCCGGCGACCGCCACACTCTCACCTACGGCGGCGAGTTCAGCCGCTATCAGCTCAACGGCCGCGAAACCAACAACGAGCGCGGCTACTTCATTTTCAGCAACGCCTTCGGCCGCACCGCCGTCGAGAACTTCCGCCTCGGCATCCCCGCCTTCTACGAAGTCACCCTCGGCGATCTCCATCGTGGCTTCCGCAACTCCGCCGCCGCCCTTCACTTCTCTGACCGTTGGCGCCTCACCCCCCGCCTCCAGCTCCTCTACGGCCTGCGCTATTCGCTGCTCACCACGCCTACCGAGGTCAACGGCTACAACGCTCCCTCCTATCCCTGCGACTGCAATAATTTCAGCCCGCGCCTCACCCTCGCCTGGCAGGCTCCCCGCGCCTGGGTCATGCGCCTCAACTACAACATCAGTTTCGGCGACATCCAGCCCGTCACCTGGCAGCAGATCCGCAACAACTTCCCCGAGGCCCGTTACATCCAACTGCAGAATCCCAGCCTCGTCACTCCCCTCGCCACCCTCGCCTCCAATCCCTCGGCCGTTCGCAACAGCCCCACCAACCTCGCACCCGACCTCGTTTCCCCCTACAGCCACCAGTACGGCCTCACCCTCGAACGCCGTCTCGCCGGCGGCACAGCCCTCCGCCTCGGCTACGTCGGCAGCCGTTCCTTCAAGCTCATCAACTCGTTCATCTTTAACCGCGCCGAGCCCGTGCCCGGCATCCCCCTCACCCTCGATACCGTCGACCGCCGCCGCCCCGACCCCAACTTCACCGAAGTCCGCCACATCGTCAACGCCGGCATCGCCTACTACAACGCCGCCCTCATCAGCCTCGATCTGCCCGGCGCCCGCGGCCTCCGCGGCGGCATCTCCTACACCTTCAGCAAAGCCACCGACGAAGGCCCCGACTACACCGCCACCGCCGCCAACAACGACCTCTCCCGCGGCCGCAGCCAGTGGCAGTACGACACCCGCTACGACAAAAAGGGCCTCTCCAACTTCGATTCCACCCACGCCCTGCAGCTCTACTACGCCTACGATCTGCCCAAGCCCGTCCAAGGCTCCCGCTGGACCGGCGCCATCTTCAACGGCTGGCAACTCTCCGGCGTCGCCATGCTCCGCACCGGTACGCCGCTCACCCTCTTCATCGGCTCCGACGCCCCCGGCTTCGGCAACGTCGACGGCGGTCCCAGTGACCGCCCCAACATTATCGACCCCTCCATCCTCGGCGACACCATCTCCCATCCCGACCGCGCCCCGCTCATCCTCCGCCGCGACCGCTTCGCCTACATCATCCCCGGCGAAACCCACGGCTCGCTCGGCCGCAACAACTTCCGCAAAGCCAACATCGCCAACCTCAATGCCTCCATCGGCAAGGAGTGGCGCATCGGCTCCCATCGCGAATGGACCGCTCAATTGCGCGGCGAAGCCTACAATCTCACCAATACTCCCCAGTTCGATGAGCCGCAACGCAACCTCAGTTCGCCTTCTTTTGGAAAGATCACCAATACGCTCAACGACGGCCGCGTCTTCCAATTCAGTGTGAGAATGACCCTGTGATGTGCCTCCGGCTCGATTTAGCTCCTCTATGGCCGTATAATGCCCAGAGCGCTGTTCGCGCCGCTGGAGTTGGCCGCTAACCGGAGGAGCATGCTGGAAGCGTTCGGGCTATCCGATCCTGGGTGCGTACGCACAAACAACGAGGACAGTTTCCTCCTGGACCCGCAAGCCGGTCTCTACCTGCTCGCCGATGGCATGGGCGGCGCTCAGGCCGGCGAGACCGCTTCCCAACTCGCCGTAGAAACCGTCGCCGACTTCGTCCGCTTCTCCGGCGAACGCAACGTCAGCGTCCTCATTGAGGCCTTCCAGGAAGCCAACCGCCGCGTCCTTTCCCGCGCCGCCACCGACGTCTCCCTCAACGGCATGGGCACCACACTCGTCGGCGTCCTCGTCTGCGGCGAGGAACTCGCCATCGCCAGCGTCGGCGACTCCCGCGTCTACCTCTACGAGGACGGCATCCTCTTCCCCATCACCGAAGACCAGACCTGGGCCAACGAGGTCGGCCGCCGCCTCGGCCTCGACGACGACCGCCTCAAGTCCCACCCCATGCGCCACGTCCTCACCATGGCCATCGGCGTCGAATCCGCCCTCCGTATCCACTCCTACTCCGTCCGCCCCGCCGCCGGCGTCCAGTTCCTCCTCTGCTCCGACGGTCTCCACGGCGTCGTCTCCCACGACACCATCATTGAAGCCCTCAATCGTGAGCGATCTTTAGAAGGCCAGTGCCACTATCTTGTCGATGCCGCGCGACAATCAGGTGGTCCCGACAACGTCACCGTCGTTGTCCTTCGCTGGAGCTAGCCGTCTCCTCGCCCTTACCCTCGCCGCCGCACTCGCCGCCTCCGCCCAGCAATCGGCCACCCTCCGCGTCCGCCCCCTCGGCGGTCAAAAACTACAGTCGTCAGTATCGCTCCCTTCGCCCTCTAAACTTATTGTTGTAGTAGAAGACGGCCTCGGTGCCCCCATCCCTTCCGCCTCCGTCAGTTTCCGCCTCCCTGAGGCCTCCCCCGCCGGCGTCTTCGAAAACGGCCTCCGCACCGAAATCGCCACCACCGGCCCCGATGGCCGCGCCGCCACTTCGGCGGTGCGATGGCCCTCTTCAGGCCCACCCGTCGCCGTCCGTGTCACCGCCGCCAAAGGAGATCAGCGCGCGGGAGTCGTCATCCTGGTCGAGGGTTCGAAAGGCCCGGCCACCGCCCTCCCCACGCTCACAGTGCTCTCTTCGCCGGCTCCCGCCACGCCGCCCCCAGCCGACCGCATCGTCCCCAACCCCGTCGTCCTCGGCGCCTCGATCGCCCCCAAGCTTCCCCCGCCGGTCCCCGTTGACCTACAAGTGCCGAAGTACGAACCGCCCTCTTTTTGGCGCGGCAAGTGGGTTCTCGTCGCCGTTACCGCCGGCGGCGCCTTGACGGCCGGCTACTTCGCCGCCCGAACCCGCACCTCGGGAGCAGCCTCCGTCGCCCCAGCCCCCATCACGCCAGGCAGCGTGGCCCAGATCCCCGTCGCCATCGGCCCGCCCACCGTCATCATCGGCAAGCCATGAATATCACCTCTTCCATCGCCCTCCTCACCAGCCTGTTCTGCCTCGCGGCCGCCTCGGCACAGGTCGACTTTCGCCCCCCCTTCCTCGGGTGCCACATCGCCGGCGAACAGGGGCAACTCCGCGTCCTGCAAGGCGTTCGCGGCGCCGTCGCCGTAACCCCTCACGGCCAGGGCGTGGTGGCCGCGGCCTGCAGCGAGTCGCGCATTCTTCGCCACACCGGCCGGCATCTCATCCTCGATCAGGAAGACCGCCGCGACAGCTTTCCCCTCGAAGGCCATTTCTCACTTGCTCTCGACGGCGACAACGCCGTTGCCGTCAACACGGATGCCGGTTCGGTGCTCCACCTCGCGGCGGGTGAATGGCGGACAGCCTCCTTCCAACTCCCAGCCGGCATCCGCGCCATCCGGCTCGACTCCGGCCGCTTGACCGTCCTCACCCCCGGCCGCATCGAAGAGTGGGATCTCGCCGCCGGCGCCCTCCTCGCTTCCGACCCCATCCACGTTCCCGCCGGCCCCGCCGCGCTGCTCTCCAGCCGTGCCGTCCTCGCCGCTGCTGACGGCATGTGGTTCCACTGCACCCCCTCATCCTGCGCCGCCCTGTCCCCGGCCCCTCACACCACCCTTCCCGTCGCACCCCTCTTCCTTACTCCCCTTTCGGAGGGCTGGATGGCCGCCTCTCCCTCCGCCGGTCTGCCATTCGCCGTCCGCGTTCACCACGGAGCCATTGAGTCCTTCTACCTGCCCGGAGAATCCCTCGAATGATCCCTGCGCTGCTGTTCGTTCTGCTCCTCGCCGCGCCCGTTCAGGCTGAGCTGTCGCTCTTCTATATCGAGACAAACAATAAGGAAACGCCCGTCGGCACCCGCATCACCGCGCCTGAAACCGTCAGCGGCGAGTATTCCGATCTCCTGCTGCGCGTCCGCAACACCGGCTCGGCCAATGAGATCATCAGCGCCTTCTACGCCAACGGCAGCGGCTTTCGTCTGCTCTCGGTCGGAGCCCTCCCCGCACTCCTCCCCCCCGGCCGCAACATGGACGTCCGGCTGCGCTTTCAACCCACAGGTTCGGGCTCCTTCAGCGGCACGCTCTATCTCAATACCACCGCCTTCTTTCTCTCCGGCCGCTCGCCCGAGGCCGCCACCCTCTGGTTTGAGCGCGGTGGCTGGCAGCAGGTTACCAACAGCGGCGAAGTCGATTTCGGCCGCGTCCTTGCCAACACCACCACCACTCTCCTGTTCGCCCTGCGCAACCCCTCCCCCGTCGCCGTCCGCGTTTCCTCGCTCCTGTTGCCGCCCGGACCCTTCTCCCTCGTCAACCCGCCTACCCTGCCCTACGAAATTCCCGCTGCCGCTGAGCTGCGCTTCGCCATTGAGTACGCCCCCCTCCGCGGCGGCGTCTTCCGCGCCAACCTGCTGCTTGACCAGCGCACCTTCCTACTCGCCGGCAACGCCTATGAACCTCCCTTGCCCGAGTTTTCTCTCGACTTCCCGTCCGCCGTCCACGCCAGCGCCAGGCAGCAAGCCCTCCAGGTCCGCTTTGCCGCCCCCATGCAGGGCAACGCCGTCATCCGCCTCGCCATCGCCTTTGAGCCCCTAAACGGTATGCCCGACGATCCCGCCGTTCTGTTCCTTGCCAACGGCACACGCGCCCTCACCCTTCAGGCCAAAGCCGGCGACGAGGCTCTCACCTGGAACGGCGACCCCAACCTGCTCTTCCAAACCGGCACCACCGCCGGCCGCCTCCGCTTCACCCTCACCCACGAAACCACCACCCGTACCGCCGACTTCGTCATCCCCCCCGCCCCACCGGCGCTGGAAAAGGTCGCCATCACCCGCACCTTGAACACTCTGTCTGTCAGCCTCCTGGGCTTCGACAACGCCCGCACCATGAACGCCGTCGCCTTCACCTGGTTTCACAAGGACGGCTCCCTCATCGGCGGCGGTCCCATCGTGAGCGTCGTCGAAAGCCTCGTCGCTAACTACTTCCGCAACTACTCCAACGGCGGCGGCTGGGTCGCCCAGTTCTCCTTCCCCGTCGCCGGTTCGCCGGAAAACGTCACCGCCCTGGAGATCGAAGCCTTCAACTCCGCCGGTTCCACCAAATCCCAGCGCGTCACCTTCTGAATTTCCCCCGGCCTTCATTTCCCCCGGCCCACCCACTGGTCCATCATGAAAGTGTGATCCCCATCGCACTCTCCATCGCCGGCTCTGACCCCAGCGGCGGCGCAGGCATCCAGGCCGACCTCAAAACCTTCCACCAGTTCGGCGTCTACGGTGAAGCCGTCATCACGCTCATCACCGTGCAGAACACCCGCCGCGTCTCCCGCGTTGACGTCCTCGACCCCGCCCTCATCCTCGAGCAACTCGACGCCGTCCTCGAAGACATCCCGCCCCATGCCATCAAGACCGGAGCCCTCGGCAACCGCGCCGTCGTCGAGGCTCTCGCCGCCCGCCTCGCCAGCTCCCCCCTGCCCTTCGTCCTCGACCCCGTCATGATCAGCAAACCCGGCGCTCCTCTTCTCTCGGCAGACGACTCCGATTGCCTCAACCGCCAACTGCTGCCCCGCACCACCCTTGCCACCCCCAACCTCTTCGAGGCCCAACTCCTCGCCGGCCGCACCATCACGTCGCTCGACGACGCCCACGACGCCGCTCGCGCCATCGCCGCCGTCAACGGCATCGCCGCCGGCGCCGGCTGCTCGGTGGCGCTGTGCTGCGACCTCGTCG
>JAFLBB010000060.1 GCA_017304135.1 Acidobacteriota bacterium
CCTCCATCCTCCGCCACCACGGCTATCACACCGCCATCTCCGGCAAACTCCACTACACCCCCAAACAGTTCGACTACGGCTTCGACCAGTTCTGGACCTTCACCAACGAAGGCCCCACCCCCGAACTCGGCTACATCGCCTACCTCCAGAAAACGTACGGCTCCCCCGCCAAGTGGCCCAAAGTCGAAGGCTCTTGCCCCTGGCCCAACGACGAACTCGGCCGCGACGTCGGCGTCTTCCTCCACAAAGCCGCCGACTTCGAAACCGAGTGGATCACGGACCGCTCGCTCGACTACCTCCGCTCCCGCCAAAAAGAACAAAAACCCTGGTTCTTGTTTACGTCCTACCTGAAGCCCCACTCCCCCTCCGTTGAACCCCAACCCTGGTTCGGCAAATACAAACCCTCCGACATCCCCATGCCCGCGCTCCCCGCCAACGCCCGCGAAATCCGCGCCTCCAAGCGCGGCCGCCAGCGCCGAGCCTTCGTCGACGACCCCGAGATGGTCCGCCTCATGAGCGCCATCTACTACGGCTCCATCGCCCACATCGACAATCAAATCGCCCGCCTCCTCGCCGAGCTCGACCGCCTCGGCATGGCCGACAACACCCTCGTCATGTTCACCGCCGACCACGGCAACATGCTCGGCGACCACGGCCGCTGGTTCAAAGGCGTCATGTACGAAGGCTCCGCCCGCGTCCCCATGATCTGGCGCGGTCCCAAGGGCTCCCGCGAAAACGGCGGCAAGGTCGTCCGCCAGGCCATCGAAAACACCGATGTCATGCCCGCCCTCCTCGAAGCCGCCGGACTCCCCATCCCTGAAGGCCTCCAGGGCCGCAGCTTCCTCAAGCTCGCCCGCACCGGCGACGACCCCAGTTGGAAAGGCACCGTCTTCTCTCAATTGCGCGACCGCATGTGGCTCGAAAACGGCTTCAAGTACATCGAAAGCGGCACAGCAGGGCAGGGAACTCCCGAACTCTACGACCTCCGCAACGATCCCCGCGAACAGCGCAACCTCGCCGCCGAACCCGCCCACCGCGACCGCCTTGCCAACGCCCGCCAGCGCATCGCCGCCGTGCAAACCGCCCAGCCCCCCGCCCTTCGCGTCCCCGGCATGTCCACGCCGCTCTACGCTCACGTCGACGAAGCCGAACGCCAGAAAGCCATCCACAACGCCCCCGACAACGTCGAAGCCCGCCAGCAAGGCCGTGCCCCCGCCGGCGAAACCCCATCCAGGGAACGAAAGCCCGGCCGCAAAAAGCGCTAGCCGCGCCCTGCCTTCACAAACCACCCCACCCCATCTCACCCCAACGCCCGCAGACTCGCTACACTCATCTCGACCCATGTTGCGCCGCCACCTCCTCGCCCTCCCCGCCGCCGCCCTCGCCGCTCGCGCCGCCGACGGCTCCCTCGATGTCTCCAATCGAAAGCAACTCCTCTTCGACACCAAGTTCATCGAGTCCTCCTCCGGCCTCACCCACACCGTCAACCTTCCCGCTCGCACCGGCGAGCAACTCCTCCGCGCCGACGCCCCCTGGGAGCGCGACATGCAAATCGGCTCCTACTCCAGCATCCTCCGCGACCAAGGCAAAATCCGCCTCTGGTACAACATCCGCGACGAAGCCCACGAACCCGGCAAAAACCCCGACAACATGTTCGTCGCCTACGCCGAATCCTCCGACGGCCTCCACTTCGAAAAGCCCATCCTCAACCTCATCGAACACCGCGGCTCCCGCCGCAACAACTTCGTCATGCCCGCTGACCCCGCCCTCATGTCACAAGGCGGCGGCTCCGTCAACATCGACACCAACCCCGCCTGCCCGCCCTCGGAACGCTACAAAAGCTGGCAAAAAATCTACCCCCGCCCCAACTCCGGCATCCAGGGACCCCACCGCGTCTTCGTCTCCCCCGATGGCATCCGCTGGCGTCTCCACCCTTCCCTCGTCACCGGACTCCGCGCCGCCGACACCCAGCCCACCTGGTTCTGGGAACCCCGCATCGGCAAATACATCGGCTACTCCCGCGAATGGGTCGTCTTCAGCGGCGAACAACAAATCCGTATGGCCAGCTACAACGAGTCGGCCAACTTCTTCCACTGGTCCAACCCCCACATCGTCCTCGAACCCGATGAGGCCGACTTCACCGCCAACCCGCGCCCCCAGGTCGACTTCCCCGCCATGACCATGATCGGCGAACGCCTTGTCGAACATCCCACCGCCGCCGCTACCCGCCGCCCCAAACAACGCCTCTTCCTCGCCCCCGCCGATGCCTCCGGCCAATCCCCCGACCAGGTCCCCGACCCCGGCGCCCCCCTCGACATCTACGGTCCCGGCATCATCCGCTACGACCAGGCCGACTCCGCCTACATCGCCCTCTACTCCCAGTTCCACCATTGGGGTGCCACCGGAGCCGGACCCGACACCGGCGACATCGCCCTCGCTCTCTCCCGTGACGGCCTCCACTTCCAGCGCCCCGGCAACCGCTTCCCCTACCTCCGCCTCGGTCCCGCCGGATCCTTCGACTCCCAATGGATCTGGGCTCTCCCCATGCCCGTCCCCATGGGCGACGAACTCTGGATCTACTACGTCGGCTCCAACCAGCGCCACTCCGGCTCGCGCGACCCCAACGATCCCACCCTCGCCACCGCCATCTCCCGCGCCGTCCTCCGCCTCGACGGCTTCGTCTCGGCCGACTTCGCCTACACCGGCGGCACCCTCCTCACTCCCCCCATGCGCTTCTCCGGTTCTCGCCTCGAACTCAACCTCGACACCAGCGGCGGCGGCATGGGTCGCGTCGCCATACTCGACGAACACGGCCTCCCCATACCCGGCTACACCATGCTCGAAGCCGACCAGCTCAACGGCAACCGCACCCGCATGACCGTTGCCTGGAAAGGCCGCTCCACCGTCGCCCCGCTCGCCGCGCGCCCCATCCGCCTGCTCTTCAAAATGCGCAGCGCCAAGCTCTTCGCCTTCCAGTTCACCGCCTAGCGTCAGGTGGCATGCGGCCCCTGCGAGGACCAGCCCTCCCCCCATGCACTCCACCGCGCCGCGCCATACAATAGCGCCATCGAGGTCTCGTAATGCGAATTTCAGGGTTCTTAGTCCTTATCCTTCTACTCTCCCTTTCTCCCCTCTCCGCCCAACTCACCGACGCTTCTCTCACCGGCCGCGTCACCGATCCCCAAGGCTCCGCCATGCCCGGAGCCGAAATCGTCGCCGTCCAGGAAGCCACCGGCGCCCGCTCCTCCGCCTCCGCCAACGAGGCTGGCTACTTCGCCCTCCGCCCCCTCTCCATCGGCCGCTATTCGATGACCGTCACCAGCCCCGGCTTCCGCACCTACACCCGCACCGAAATCGCCCTCACCACCGGCCAGGTCCTCGAACTCAACGTCAAAATGGAACTCGGCCAGGTCAGCGAAAGCGTCACCGTCTCCGAACGCCCCTCGCTTCTCGAAACCCGCACCTCCGAATCCAGCCAGCTCGTCGAATCGCAAACCATCGAGGACATGCCCCTCGGTGACCGCCGCGCCATGAACCTCATCGAAATCACCGGCGCCGCCGTCTTCGTCAACTACGAAAGCGGCTCCAAACCCCAGTTCTCCCTCGCCGGCGGCCGCTCCCAAAGCCAGATGATGTTCATCGATGGCGGCACCGGCCAGAACATGCGCCTCGGGGTCGGCCAGATGGATATCGATCCTCCCGTTGAATCCCTCAGCGAAGTCAAAATCCTCGGCAACGGCTTCTCCGCCGAATACGGCGGCTCGGCCAGCGGCGTCATCATCGCCAACACCAAGAGCGGCGCCAACCGCCTCAAGGGCAGCCTCTTTGAATACTTCCGCAACCAGCTCCTCGACGCCCCCAACTTCTTCTCCCCCATCGACAACGGCAGCAAAACCAAACCCTCCCTCCGCTACAACGTCTTCGGCGGCACCGTCGGCGGCCCTATCCGCCGCGACCGCACCTTCTTCTTCGTCTCCTACGAAGGCTCCCGCCGCCGCGATGGCAGCGTCCGTACCCTCACCGTCCCCACCGCCCTCCAGCGCCAGGGCGACTTCTCCCAAACCCTCAACGCCCGCGGCCTCGCCGTCGTCTATGACCCCTACACCGGCGACAACAGCACCGGCTCCACCCGCCGCCAGGCCTTCCCCGGCAACATCATGCCCGCTTCCCGCATCGATAAAATCGCCGCCGGCCTCATCCCCTTCTTCCCCCTCGCCAACCGCGCCCCCGACGACGTCACCGGCGCCAACAACTACCGCGCCAACGATGTCAACGCCCTCACCCGCAATAACTTCCTCGTCAAAATCGACCACACCCTCAGTCAGAAGGACCGCATCAGCGGCCGCATCATGACCAATTCAGACGATCAAATCCGAAATAGCGTCTACCCCACCCCCGCCGCCGACACCACCAATCAGCAGGACGCCTGGCAATCCAACACCAGCGGCAGTTGGACCCGCATCGTCTCCCCCAACCTCATCCACGAACTCAAAGCCACCTACACCCGCCGCCGCGCCCGCACCTTCTCCCGTGGCTACGGCGACAACTGGCCCTCCAAGCTTGGCTTCACCAAGGTCAGCGACGACGCCTTCCCCAACATCGCCCCCGCCGGCTATGCCGCCCTCGGCTCCACCACCCAGGAACGTAACCAAACCCCCATCCAGCAATACCAGGTCGTCAGCAACACCAGTTGGGTCCGTGGCCGTAACACCATCAAGTTCGGCGCCGAACTCCGCCCCTCGCTCAACTACGAAATCTTCCGCCCTTACGCCAGCGGCCGCTACGTCTTCAACCGCGGCTTCAGCGGCCAGCCCGGCAACGCCCAAACCGGCAACGGCATCGCCTCCATGCTGCTCGGCACCCCCTCCGCCGTCGACGTCCGCGAAACCGAACCGCTGGACCGCCGCTCCACTTACTACGCCGCCTTCCTCCAAACCGATTGGACCGCCCGCCCCGGCCTCACCTTCAACATCGGCCTCCGCTGGGAAGGCGACACCCCCCTCCGCGACCTCAACAACGCCGTCAACGGCTTCGACGCCACCCGCATCAATCCCGTCTCCGGCACCCCCGGCGTCATCCGCTTCGCCGGCGTCGACGGCTTCCGCACCCTCCCCTACAACATGGACCGCAACAACTTCGCCCCCCGCTTCGGCTTCGCCTACCAGCCCTCCTGGATGCAGCGCCTCGTCATCCGCGGCGCCTGGGGCGTCTTCTTCGCACACCCCTTCGACCGCGCCGTCGCCAACGCCGCCAGCCTCGGCTTTGAACGCTCCGCCACCCTCAACATCCTCGACAACGTCCTCACCGTCCCCTACACCTTCACCGGCGGACTCCCCCTGCCCGAAGCCACCAAGCCCGCCCTCGACGACCGCTTCGGCTCAGTCCCCCTCGGCGCCGCCGCCACCCACACCGTCACCGTCTTCGAGGAAAACCGCCGCACCGGCTACAGCATGCAGCACAACTTCCGCCTCCAGTACGAACTCCCCGGCGGCGCCGTCATGGAACTCGGCTACCTCGGCAACCTCTCCCGCAAACTCGCCACCTCCAACCTCAGCCTCAATCAAATCCGCCCCGAAATCGTCCAGCCCACCGCCAGCCAGCGCAACCGCCCCTTCCCCCAGTTCAGCAACGTCCAACTCCTCGCCCCGTCCTTCGGCATCTCCAACTACCACGCCGGCGTGGTCAAAATGGAAAAGCGCTTCTCCCGCGGCTTCAACATCCTCACCACCTACACCTGGGCCAAGTTCCTCGACAACGCCGACTCCTCCGGCGGCTCCCTCGGCGATGAAGGCAACGCCTTCTCCAACCTCTATGACCGCCGCCCCGACTACGGCCCCTCGGAAAACGACATCCACCACCGCTTCACCCTCAGCTCCGTCTGGCAGCTCCCCTTCGGCCGCCGCAAGGCCTTCCTCCAATCCGGACTCCCCGCCAAACTTGCCGGCGGCTGGAGCATCGGCGTCGTCGCCCTCCTCCAATCCGGCCCCCCCATCACCGTCGCCACCCAAACCAACACCACCTTCGCCTACTCCTCCGGCCCCCAGCGCGCTGACGTCCTCCGCGATCCCAACCTCCCTGCCTCCGAACGCACCGTCCAGCGCTGGTTCGACACCTCCGCCTTCGCTCAGCCCGCCACCAACATGTTCGGCAACCAGGGCATCGGCCTCATCCGCGCCAGCGGCGTCGCCAATCTCAACACCAGCCTCATCCGCGCCTTCCGCATCGAAGAGCGCTACACCCTCCAATTCCGCGCCGAAAGCTTCAACGTCGCCAACCACCCCAACCTCGGCATCCCCGGCCGCGTATTCGAAGGGCCGGGCTTCGGAGTCGTCGCCTCCGCCCGCCCTGCCCGTCAACTCCAATTCGGCATGCGCCTGGTGTTCTAGGGCGCCACCCCCCGGGGACTGGCACCTTTTTCGCCAACCAACTTTTGCATGCCCAATTCAAACGACCAGCGAAAAAGGCTGCCTGTCCCCACCGCCAACCACCAAGCCCGCCCCCTACACCTTCCCCGGCTCCGGACTGGCGCCTTTTTCGCCAACCAACTCTCACCGTCCCCCAGCCACACGACCCGCGAAAAAGGTTGCCTGTCCCCACCGCCAACCACCAAGCCCGCCCCCCTACACCTTCCCCGGCTCCGGATGCACCCACGGCTTCCTATACGGCCGCCGCAGCAACTTGTTCGCCTCGGCGTCGCCCACCACCTCGTGCTTCACCGGATCCCACTTCAATGACCGCCCTAACTTCATCGACAGGTTCGCCAAAACGCACGCCGTCGTCGAAATGTGACCTTGCTCAATATCAGCCACCGGCTTGCCCCGCGACGCGATATTGTTCAGCAAATCCACCATATGCCCGCGAATCGCCGGCGCCACGTGCCGCTCCAGGTCCTTCTCCGTGCGGTCCTCCGGATACTGCTCAAACTCGTAGGTCACGTCTTTGTGAATCGGCTGCTCGCCCTTCGCCATCGGCGTGTAGTCGTAGCCCATCACGCCGGCCTTCAGCGTCCCCTTGTCGCCGTAGAACGTCGCCGCCCACGGATACTTCGCATCCGGCGGATGCCCCCACGAACGGTGTGTCCACACCACCTTCACGTTGCCGAAATCGAACGACGCCTCCTGCGTGTCGCTGATGTTCGCTTTGCTGTTCTTGCCCACCAGAATGCCGCCCGTCGACGATACGCTTGTCGGCCAGCCCAGGTCCATCATCCACCGCGTCATGTCCAGCATGTGCACGCACATATCGCCCACAATGCCGTTGCCGTATTCCATGAACGCCCGCCATCGCCGCGGATGGCACAGCTCGTTGTACGGCCGCATCGGCGCCGGCCCCGTCCAGAATTCGTAATCCAAATTCTCCGGCGGCGTCGTGTCCGGCGGATTCACCGCCGCCCGCATGTGGTAGTAACAACAAATCTCCACATACGCGATATTCCCCAGCTTCCCCTCTTTGATGATCCGGTCGCGCGCTTCAATCAGATGCGGCGTGCTCCGCCGCTGCGTCCCCACCTGCACCACCCGCTTGTACTTCCGCGCCGCCGCCACCATCGACTGCCCCTCGACGATGTCCACCCCCACCGGCTTCTGCACATAGATATCCACGCCCGACTTGCACGCCTCAATCATCGGCAGCGCATGCCAGTGGTCCGGCGTCGCGATCAGGACAATATCCAGATCCTTCTGCTTCAGCATCTCGCGGTAGTCATGAAACGTCCGCGGCTTCTTCTTTGACTTCTGCCGCGTCGACACCAGTTCCGCCGCCTCGGCCACCATCTTCTTGTCCACGTCGCACAGCGACACCACTTCCACCGGCGCCACCTGGATCAGCCGCAGCAGGTCGCTCTTCCCATACCACCCCGACCCGATCAGCCCCACCCGTTTGTTCTCGCCCGCCGCGTAAGCCGAGGCCGCGCTCAGCGCCGCCGCCGTGCTCAGTGACCCCGCCGTGCCCGCATGCAAAAAGTTCCGTCGGTTCATTTCCGCACTCCTCATTCTCAAATCAGAAACTGTCGCAATACCGGTAGGCGTCAATCACCGCTTGCTCGCCTTCCTTGCCCGGCTTCGAATTCCCATGCTCCATCCCGATCACGCCGTCATACTTCCGCTCATGCAGCCACTCAAAGATCTTCTTGTAGTTGATCTCGCCCGTACCCGGCTCCTTGCGCCCCGGATTGTCGCCCGTCTGGATGTAGGCAATCTCGTCCCACGCCTTCTGCATGTTCGGAATCAGGTTTCCCACATCGATCTGCTGGTGATACAGGTCATCCAGGATCTTGCACGACTTCGACCCCACCCCCTTGCAGATCGCATACGCCTGCGGCACCGAGCGCAAAAACAGACTCGGATGATTCGCATACCAGTTCAACGGCTCCAGCACCATCACCAGCCCCGCCGGCTCGCAAATCTCCGCCATCACCTTCAGGTTCGTAATGCAGTTCGCCGTCTGGTAATTCGGGTCGATCCGGTCATTGGTCGTGCTCGGCACCACCGTCGTCCACGGCGTACCCAACCGCTTGGCCGCCTCCACCGCCGCCCGCGCCTCGGCCCGCAGCCGGTCTTGAAACTCACGATCCGTCTTCGTCACGAAATCGCTCGTCTTGAAGTCCGCCCACGAGACAAAGACACCCATCTTCATCCCCAACTTCTGCAGCGTCTCCCCGATCTTGGTCTGCTCCTCCACCGGGCGCTTGTTGCCCCCGTTGTCCTCCCATCCCGTGAACCCCTGATCGGCGGAAAACTTGATCTGGTCGATCACGTCGTTGCCCGCCGAATTCCGGAACATCCCCGGATGCGGTCCATAGCGCAGTTTGAACTTCGCGCGGTTGCCCTGCGCGGAAGCGGAAGCAGCGGCGGCTGCCGCCATCGTCGTAAGAAAAAAGTTGCGGCGTTGCATAAATTGAACCTCAATCAGCTTACGCCCGTTGCTCCATCCCGCGCAGGGCCCGACTGCTCCGCATCCCAACGCGACCCCTGCCATCGTTTCTCTCCGGTGCCTCCACGGGATTAGGATGTCTCAGAGACACCCGGGTGCCGGCACTCCACTTCCAATTCGAGTGGAACGAAACCAAGGCCTCCGTGAATCTCCGCAAGCACAAGGTCTCCTTCGAAATCGCTGCCACTGTCTTTCAGGACCCCCGCTTGCCCACCGTTGCCGACATCGTCCACGGCGAAGCGGAAGAACGCTGGTTCTCCATCGGGCTGGCGAGGAACGGCGTTCTGCTATCGATCGCCCATCTCTGGGATGCCTCCCACTACCCATTCCTCAAGATCCGCCTGATCTCCGCTCGACGATCCACCGCCTCGGAGATATGCTGGTGCAAAGACCGAGAATGATCGACGATCCTATCGACGACGCCCCCATGCCCGACGAAATCGACTTCAGCAAGGCCACCCGAGGACTGCACCACATCCCGCCCGAAGCCAAAGTCTATCTCCCGGCTTCCATCGAACGCAGCGTGTGGGAGTATTTCTCCGAAAAGGCAGAGCAGAAGGGCATCGGACTTGCCGAACTCCTCACCGACGTCCTCAAGCACGACATCGAAATCAACGAAGCCCTCAAGTAGCCGCGCTGCCCGCTCACCCCGCGTTCAACTCAACCACCCGGTCGAGATACCCCAGTCGTCTCGTTGCGCGCCAAGCCGCGAAAGCCGTCAACTCCGCATTGTTCACCTGGCAATGCACGACTCCAAGTCACGAATGAGAACCCTCTCCAACTCGTCCAAACTCGCGAAGTCCCATCGCTCGTAGCGGTTTTGCTCTGAGCCGCGCTTGAAATCCGCGCCATCCGAGTACACGAACACCAGCACATCGTCATTTGACGCTTTGCTCAAGAGACATACGTAATAGTCTTCACCGAATGGCAGCCCATCTCCCCGGTGCAACTCGACCTCCATCGTAATGCCTACACTCGCGGAAAGCCTCTGTGGGTCACGGATGACGCGAGTTTGGAACTCAGTCGCTCCCACATTCACCTCTTGATCATCTCCTGGCGGCATCCCCGTGCGGCAAGGCCTCAAGAGCCCCGCTACACCCTCACCCCCCCCGGCGCCGTAAACCGCTCATCCACCACATTCCCCGTGTTCCGCACCCCCGCCGGTTCAAACAACACCACCTCGGCCTCCTCCTCGGCCACTGGCCTGTGCTCCACCCCCCGCGGAACCACGCAAAAATCCCCCGCCTTCATCTCCACCACCCGGTCGCGAAACTCCAACCGCATCGCCCCCTTCCACACCAGGAACATCTCATCCTCTCCCGCATGGTGATGCCACGGAAACTCCCCCCGCAGCTTCACCACCTTCACCTCCTGCCCGTTCAACTCCGCAATCACCCGTGGCCGCCAGTGCTCGTCCACCCGCGCAAACTTCTCCTGCAGTGAGCCTTCCATCGCCCCATCCTACGCGACTCCTCCCGTCATCCAAAATCCTGATCCACCCCATCAATATCTTGAATTCGCATCCGCCCCGCCCCGTGCTAGCATGGCAACCGATAGGGGAAAGGGTTCGCCGCCTCCCGGTTCCACCAGGCGGCCCCGTTTGGGTCTATCGTTGACCTCTCTCTGCTCTCCTCCAGTCGAGGCCCTCGCGCCTCCCTCGTAGTCTCCCGGTCCAGTCCCGGACCGCCAGCTCACTCACCCGCCGCGTGGCGGATCACTCCCCAGTTGGGCTTCACCACCAGCTTTTCCAATACGGGCAGATGAGGAGAACCAGAATGCCATTCGTGTTTCCCCGCGCGGGGACATCGGCCGTGCGCCTGTGCGCGCTCGCCGCTCTCGCCTCGCAACTGATCTTCGGACAGTCCTATCAGGGCAGCCTCCGCGGCCGCGTCACGGATGAATCCGCCGCCGCCGTCACCACCGCCAAGGTCACCGCCACCGACATCGCCACCGGCGTCGCCCGCTCCACCCTCTCCAACGACGCCGGCGAGTACGTCTTCCAGGCCCTCAATCCCTCCGACTACAAACTCACCGTCGAGGCCCAGGGCTTCAAGGCCTTTGAGGCCAAGGCCACCGTCGCCACCCAGGCCTTCGTCACCCTCGACGTCAAACTCTCCGTCGGCAGCGTCGTCGAAACCGTCCAGGTCACCGAAGAGCTTCCCCTCATCGAGTCCGCCAACGCCTCCACCGGCCAGGTCGTCGACCGCCAGAAACTCGTCGACCTCCCCAACCTCGGGCGAAATCCCTTCATGATGTCCAAAATCGCCCAGAACGTCGTCCCCGTCGGCAACCCCATCTACAACCGCATGCAGGACCAGTCCGGCTCCTCGCAAATCTCCATCGCCGGCGGCCCCGTCCGCGGCAATAACTACCTCCTCGACGGCGTGCCCATCACTGACTCGGTCAACCGCGCCGTCATCATCCCCACCATCGAAAGCGTCCAGGAAGTCAAGGTTCAGGCCAACACCTACGACGCCGAAATGGGCCGCACCGGCGGCGGCGTCTTCAACACCTACATGAAGAGCGGCTCCAACGCGCTCCACGGTTCCGGCTTCGGCTACCTCCGCGAAACCGCCTGGTCGGCCAACAGCTTCTTCAACAACCGCGCCGGACTCCCCCGCGCTGAAGTCCCCTTCAAAAACTACGGCGGCTCCCTCGGCGGCCCCATCTGGATCCCCAAACTCTACAACGGCAAAAACCGCACCTTCTTCTGGATCGGCGCCGAAGCCTACCGCCAGAAATCCGGCCTCTCCCAGGAAATGAGCGTCCCCACCGCCCTCGAACGCAACGGCAACTTCTCTCAATCCCTCGCCCGCGCCGGCGGCCTCCAACTCCAATACGATCCCCTCACCACCGTCTCCGACGGCGCCGGCGGCTTCTCCCGCACCCCCTTCGCCGGCAACATCCTCCCCGCCAGCCGCATCGACCGCGTCGGCCAGAACATCCTCAACGAATTCCCCAACCCCTCCCGCGCCGCTTCCTTCTACGGCCAGAACAACTACTCCGCCTCGGCCTCACTCCAGGACCGCGCCGATCAGTTCACCGCCAAGCTCGACCATGAGTTCGCCCCCTGGTGGCGCTCCTCCATCTCCTACCTCCACTACGGCTCCAAGGAACCCGGTGAAAACTGGTTCGGCACCTCCACCGGCCCCTCCTCCTGGCTCCTCTACCGCAAGGTCGACGCCACCCAGGTCAACAACATCCTCACCCCCAACCCCACCACCGTCGTCAGCATCCGCTACGGCTTCAACCGCTTCCCCAACCTCTCCCCCCAGCTCAGCTCCGGCTACAACCTCTCGCAGTTGGGCTTCGCCTCCAGCTTCACCGGCGCCGTCCAGCAGCCTACCTTCCCCAACATCACTATGGAAACCGTCTCCGGCCTCGGCACCAACTCCAATTCGGCCTCCGTCTTCCACTCCAAGAACCTCTTGGGCAGCGTCTCCAAATTCATGGGCCGCCATAGCGTCAAAGCAGGCGCCGACTTCCGCCGCATCAACATCGACGGCGTCAACTACGACAACAACGCCGGCGCCTTTACCTTCAACGACGTCTTCACCCGCGCCACCCACCTCCGCGCCACCGCCGGAACCGGCGCCGATGTCGCCAGCGCCCTCCTCGGCTATCCCTCCACGGGCACAGGCATCATCGCCACCAAGCTCTTCCAGCACGTCGACTACTACGCCTTCTACTTCCACGACGACTTCCGCGTCAACGCCAAGCTCACCCTCAACCTCGGGCTCCGCTATGAGTACGAAACCGGCCTCATGGGCAACGAAAACGCCTTGCTCGTCGGCTTCGACCAGAGCGTCACCAGTCCCATCAAGGTCACCCAGCCCGGCTTCACCGCCCCCAAGGGCGGCCTCATGTACGCCGGCCAGAACGGCTACCCCACCCAAACCGGCAACAACAACCGCAACAAGATCAGCCCCCGCGTCGGTTTCGCGTACGCCATGAACGATAAGACCACCTTCCGCGGCGGCTACGGCCTCTTCTGGGCTCCCATCCCTTATGGCCTCCAGAACACCCTCGGCTACGCTCAGACGACGCCCTACGTCGCCTCCAACGACGGCAACGCCACCCCCGCCGGCATCCTCTCCAACCCCTTCCCCGGCGGTCTGCTCCCCGTCGTCGGCAACGCCAGCGGCCTCCTCGCCGGCATCGGCCAAACCGTCGGCTTCATCGACCAGAACCACCGCTCCCCGCGCATCCACCAATACTCCTTCGACATCCAACGCCAGCTCCCCTCCGGCTTCACGGCGCTCGTCGGATACGTCGGCTCCACCTCGCGCCAACTGGTACTCGGTTCCCCTGCAATCAACATCAACCAGTTGAACCCCTCCCAGTTCGGCCTCGGCGCGGCCCTCAACCAGACCGTCACCAACCCCTTCTACACCCCCGGCGGCCCCGGCTTCATCGGCGCCGCCACCATGACCCGCGCCCAGCTCCTGCGCCCCTTCCCGCAGTTCTCCGCCGTCAATCTCTCCAACTCTGACCTCAACCGCGCCCAGTATCACTCCTTCGTGGCCAAGGTCCAGAAGCGAATGAGCCACGGCCTCAGCCTCGTCTCCACCCTCACCTGGTCCAACAGCAAGGACATGAGCGTCGGCGGCGCCGGCAACAATCTCTCCGGCGCGGGCGCTCTCCAGAACGCCTACGACTTCGAAGCCGAATACGGCCTCTCCAACTTCAACATCCCTCTCCGCTGGTCCTCCGGCTTCACCTATGAACTGCCGGTGGGCAAAGGCCGCGCCTTCCTCGGCGCAAACAAGGTGCTCGACGCCATCGCCGGCGGCTGGAGCGTCAACGCCGTCACCGTCTACCAGTCCGGCTTCCCGCTCGCCATTACCCAGCAGTCCAACAACAACTCCGCCCTCGGCGCCGCCGGCCAGCGCCCCAACGCCACCGGCTCCGACCCCCGCACCCCAGGCAGCCTCATGGACCGCATCGACAACTACATCGATCGCGCCGCCTTCTCCCAAACGCCGCAATTCGCCTTCGGCAACGTCGGCCGCACCATCGGCCTCCGCGGCCCCGGCCAGTCCAGCGTCGACATGTCCATCTTCAAAACCTTCTCGCTGTTGGAAGGCGTGAAAGCCCAGTTCCGCGCCGAAGCGATGAACGCATTCAATACTCCGCTCTTCCGCTCGCCCAACACGGCCTTCGGAAACGCAAACTTCGGGAGGGTCACCTCACAGGCCAACTTCCCGCGGTTAATCCAATTGGGTGTTCGCTTCTTCCTGTAAGGCCCGCTCGCACAGGGCCGGCGTGGCCCCTCAAGGCCACGCCAGGCTCCGTCGTGCGAGCCAAACCAATCAGGACAAAGCGCGCCCTCCACGGGGGCAGCAACACCGGCTCCGGCCGATACTGCCACGGCCCGGAGCCGGGCCCCCGCCAGAGGGAAATTCACAATCTGGCGGCAAACAACAACAGCGAACCAGGAGACACCACCATGCAGCAGATCTTTTCCAAGGAAGTCGAAAAGGACTTCCTCCAACGCGGCTTCAATCGCCGCAACTTCGGCCGCCTCGCCTCCCTCCTCGCCGGCGGCGCCGGCCTCTCTTTCTACAACGAGCCCGCCCTCGCGCAGCTCTCCAACATCGGCGCCATCCCCGCCGACGCTGTCAAAATCAACGCCAACGAGAACCCCGTCGGCCCCTGCCCCGAAGCCCTCGAAGCCATCGCCCGCGTCTCCAAAAACGGCGGCCGCTACCAGTACGAGGAAACCTTCGCCTTCGCCCGCACCCTCGCCGAAATGGAAGGCCTCAAGCCCAACTACGTCCTCCCCTTCCCTGGCTCCTCCGATCCTCTCCACCGCATGATGCTCGCCTTCACCTCGCCCACCAAGAGCCTCGTCATGGGCGACCCCGGTTATGAAGCCGGCGAACGCGCCGCCCGCTTCATCGGCGCCAAAGTCCACAAAGTGCCGCTCACCACAACCTTCTCCCACGACGTCAAGGCCATGGCCTCCATTGACCCCAACGCCGGCGTCATCTACGTCTGCAACCCCAACAACCCCTCCGGCACCATCACCCCCCGCGCCGAAATCGAATGGCTCCTCGCCAACAAGCCCGCCGGCTCCATCCTCCTCCTCGATGAAGCCTACATCCACTTCTCCGACGAAGCCTACGGCACCGACCTCGTCGCTAAGGACAAGGACGTCGTCATCCTCCGCACCTTCTCCAAGCTCTACGGCATGGCCGGTCTCCGCGCCGGCGCCGCCATCGGCCGCCCTGACCTGATCGAGAAAATCCGCTCCTACGGCGCCGGCGCTCTCCCCGTCACCGGCATGGTCGCCGGCACCGCCAGCCTCACCTGCAAGGACCTCATCAAAACCCGCCGCGCCGACATGAAGAAACTCCGCGAAGAACAGTTCGCCTTCTGCGACAAGCACAAGATCAAATACATCCCCTCGGTCTCCAACAAGTGGATGATCGATGTCGGCATCCCCGCCCGCGAACTCAACCAAAAAATGGCCGCCGAAAAGGTCTACATCGGCCGCTCCTGGCCCGCTTGGCCCACCTACGCCCGCATCACCGTCGGCACCCCCGACGAAATGGCCAAGTTCCAAAAGGCCCTCCTCAAGGTCCTCGGAGCCTGACGCACACCACCCGCAACGCACAACCAACCACACACCACTACACACCACAACGCACCATATGACGCGAGCCGCCAGACGCCTGGAATCGAGCCTGCGGGGGAAACTCCCCCGCTATAGCTGGCGGCAACTGGGCGGCGATTTGGCCGGGGGGTCCATCGCCGCTCTCATCGCTCTCCCCTATGGACTCGCCCTCGCCACCCTCATCGGCCTCCCCCCGGCCTTCGGCATCTTCACCAGCGTCCTCACCGGACCCCTCACCGCCCTCCTCGGCTCCAACGGCGTCCTCATCGGCGGCACCGCCAGTGTCACCGTCCCCTTCCTCTCCGCCGCCGTCGCCGAACAAGGCGTCGGCGGAGCCGCCAAGGTCACCATCCTCGCCGCCATCTTCCTCATGGTCTTCTCCATGCTCCGACTCGGCCGTTACGTCTCGATGATCCCCCTCACCGTCGTATCAGGCTTCAGTTGCGGCATCGGCATGATGATGGTCATCACCCAACTGAAAACCATCCTCGGCCTCCCCAAACCCGCCGGTGAAGCCTGGTCCAACTCCATGTTTGCCCAGCTCGGCCAGGTCTTCTCCCAACTCTCCTTCTTCCAGCGCGAAACCTTCTTCCTCGGCGTCATCGTCGTCCTCGTCGCCTTCCTCGCTGCCCGCCGCTGGGACCGCATCCCCGCCCCCCTCGTCGGCGTCATCGCCGCCTGCCTCATCTCGGCCTCCCTCGGCTGGCACACCGGCAAAGTCGGCAGCGTTACCTTCGAAGTCCCCCCGCTCGCCGCCTTCAGTTGGAAGCCCAGCGAAGCCGCCACCGTCCTCCCCGCCGCCCTCGGCCTCGCCGCCGTCTCCGCCGCCAACCTCCTCATCACCTCCCGCGTCGTTTACCACTTCGCCGGCTCCCACCGCGCCTTCAAGAAGGCCGAGGCCGACCGCGAACTCGGCGCTTACGGCATCGCCAACCTTGTCGCCGGCCTCTTCGGCGCACCCATGAGCGTTGGCATCCCCGCCCGCTCGCTCGCCAACGTCAAATGCGGCGGCACCACCCGCGCCTCCAACATCTTCCACTCCCTCATCCTCGCCTTCATCCTCTGGGCCGGCAGCGACCTTATCGCCGTCATCCCCACCGCCGCCCTCGCCGGCGTCACCGCCTACGTCGGCCTCTGCCTCCTCGAATGGTCCACCTGGCGCCGCCTCCCCCGCATGCGCAAACTCGACGCCTCCGCCTTCCTCACCACCGCCCTTGCCACCCAAATGGTCAACGCCGTCGCCGCCGTCCTCCTCGGCTGCTCCTTCTACTTCCTCGCCTGGCTCCGCCACAAACTCAACGAACCCTCCGCCGCCGCCCTCGCCCCGCAGACCTCCCCTTCCCAATCCACCCGCACGAATTGAACGCCGTCAACCCTCGGGGAAGCGCTACAAACGCTCGCCGAGAAACGCCGAAATGCGCGTCCACATGTCCCGGATGTTGGCCGGTGACTCGATGCTATGCCCCTCTCCCCAATACCGCACGAACACGGCTGCCTTCCGCTGCCGGAACAGCGCCGTGAAAAACTCCTCGCCCTGTTGAATCGGCACATAATCCTGGTCACCCTGGAGGATCATGACAGGAGTTGTCACCCGGTCCACGAACGTGAGCGGGCTGTTCCGCGCATACCGCGCCGCATCCGCCCACGGTGGTGAACCGAGGCGGAATTGCCCCGATTCGGCAAACACCATGAACAGCAGCCGGTTTCGGGCCTCATCCTCGTAGCGGAAGCGCGGATCGAATGCGCCATACAAGCTGGTCAGGTTGGCGAAACCCGAGCACGCAATGACGGCACGGAAGCGCGAGGGCTGCGTCGCCAGGGCAAACGCGGCGTAGCCGCCGAAACTATGCCCGAATACGGCAACGCGCTCGCCATCGGCAAAGCCCAACCGCACTGCTGCCTCCACAGCCGGCATCACGCCCTCCCTGATCCGATCATACGGCTCGTCCGGTGTGCCCTCCGCGCTCAGGGGGATGCTCGGAAACAGCACCGCGTATCCACTCGCCGCGAACAGCTGCGGATTGTAGCCGCTGGCCGACTCCACGCTCGCTCTCGGGCGGAACTCCCCGGAATACACCAGCCCCGGATACACAGACACCACGGTGGGATATCGAACTCCCTCACGATGCCCCGGCGGCAGCAGCAGCCAGGCGGTCAACTCGCGCCCGCCCGCCGTGCGGTAACGAAACGAACGGAACTCACCCTGGTCGATCTCACCGAGGAAGGTATTGATCACGGCAATCGTCCTCGCTTGTGCCTCGCCGACGCTCCGCATCCGCAGCGCGCGCCTGCCGCGTCCATCGGGCGCCGCGAACACCAGCGCCTCGTGCCGGGCCACATAAGCGAGCGCCTCGCCGCCTTCCTCCACTACCGGCAGCGCGCTCACCTTGCCGTCCGCCTGATCAAGGGCATACCAACCCATCGCCCCTCCGCGAGAACCTCGCACCGCCAAGGCTCCCGAATCGGAAAAGGCAATCGCCGCCACGTCAATCGCCGCGCGATTCGTAAGGGCGCGCGCCGCCGCGCCGGGCGCCAGCCTCCACAGTTGCCCCTTGTACGCACCAAGAAATGTGGCGCCTTCAGCATCCGCCACCAACGCCCCCGGCGCCGCGTCCCACTTCCCCGTCAGATTCACTCGTGCACCATCCGGCCCGATGGCGAACCAGTCCGTCCGCACTCCTCGCCTCGCGATTCGCGCCGCCAGCGCGCCATCCTTCAGCCACGCCACGGCGCCCGGCAGCGGCTCCTCCATCTCGCTCAACTCCACGGCGCTTCGCCGCTTGCTCCCGTCAAAGACAACCAGCCGGTAGAACGAAGGATTGCGATTCGGAAGCGCCTCCCCCGCCACCGGCCCAAGCCGACCTGCCAGTTCGTAGGCCGCCAGCCACCGCCCATCCGGGGAAACCGACAGGTCAGTGAACGTGCCGTCGGCAATCGTCACGGCTTTCTTCGCGACGGCATCGTACCGCCGCAGCCGCCCCATGCGTCGCTCACGCAGGCCGCTCCCTGACGGGCTGACAACCGCCGATGCCGTTGCCCCGGCGCCGGAGTCCGCTCTCATCCAAGCTGCCGAAGCACTCCGCGCGCCCCTCACATCCAGATCGAACCACACCGGCTGCTCCCCTTGCGCCGGCGTCGCGCACACCATCTCGCGGTTGGAAATCCACAACGGCTTCCCCAACTCCACCGTCTCCGTGGACACCTGCTCCAACCTCGCCCCTCGCCGACGCCACACCCACGCCGTCACCGTTCCACCACGGGTCGACAGCATCGCCAGTTGCTCGCCATCCGGTGACCACGATGGGGCGAAGAACCCCGCTCCATCACGGCTTCCATCGGTCAGTTGCCTGCTGCTCTCCGTCTCGATGTCGTAAAGCCAGACGTCACTCCGGTCCATCCCATTCATAAAGCTCCGGATGGGCAGCTTCGCGTTCACTTTCGACCGAACCTTCACGAACGCCACGAAGCGGCCATCCGGTGAACCCGAGGCCACACCGAATCCCTCCAGACGTAGTACGTCTTCTGTCGTGAATGTCCGCCCATCGGCCGAAGCGGTAAGCAGCGTTGCCACCGCCGCGCTTAGGATCAGTGCTGGTCTGCTGCGCATCTTTGTCATCCTGCCATAGGTCACCCGGTCCCGCACCGGGATGCAATCGCTTTCCTGCCTCTCAGCCTTCTCTCCCCCCAAATCGCACTATTGGCGCTAGAATGAATCCATGAAGCTGAGCGCCCAGGAAGAATATGGCCTCCGCTGCCTTCTCCACCTTGCGAAACGGGGCGATCGCGCCTCCCTCACAATCCCCGAGATCAGCGCCGCCGAAGGACTCTCCATTCCCAACGTAGCCAAACTGATGCGCCTCATGCGCATGGGTAAGCTCGTCCAAAGCGTCCGTGGTCAATCCGGTGGGTATACGCTTGCGCGCCCTGCGGGTGAAATCAAGGTCACCGAAGTCATGGAGGTCCTCGGCGGCCGCTTCTTCGGTCCCCAGTTCTGTGGACGCCACTCCGGCCGTCAGGACGTCTGCTGCCATCACACCGATTGCTCCCTCCGCGCCCTCTGGAACTCCATCCAGTTCGTCCTCCAGTCCGTCCTCGGCCGCACCACGCTCTCTGACCTCCTCATGAGCGAAGACGACGTCGCCACACTCGTCTCCGAGCGCACCAGCAGCGTCCTGCCGTTGCTCGAACAGTCGCGCCGCGCCGCCCAGGCCATGGACCTCCGCCACCCCTAGCCGCACCGCCCCGAAACCTCACAACTGCGTACATTCTTCCCGCCCCAAGGCGCAGAATCTTCCTGCCGCCTTCCGCCTCTCCATCCCGGACCGCTAAAAACAATACCCCGCGCCACCTTGGCACACTGCCTGCACCTTCACTCCCGTAGCGCCTCACCAGACACCGTAGGCCGCCACAAACTAACACAAGCAAAGGAGTGAAACCTCATGCGCTACTCGTGTGCCCTCGCCCTCCGCCGCACACCCCGCCACATCTGGTGAATGCGTCGAATACCCCGTCGACGTCGACTCAATCACAACCGAATAACGCTTCATGCGTCAGGCAGCCTCGCCCACCCAAACTCCTCCCGCACCTCCGCCCGCGTCAGCTCATACAACAACCAGCCCTGCACCGCCGCAAACATCAGCGACTGCACCGCCACCGCTCCTCCCAAACCGCCGATAAACAACGCCCGAAACCACATCGTCGTCTCAGGCGGCAGAATCGCAAACAGAGCCCGCACCGTGATCACCGGCGCCAGCAGGTACGCCGCCACCTGTCCCACAAGGCATCCCATCAGCACCACCCGCGCCCACGCCACCCGCCTCCACGCCACCCGCCTCCACGCCACCAATGCCGCCACGCCGGTCGCCATGCAGAATCCCCCCCAGATCACGGACACCAAATAGAAGTGCTCATACGACCACACCACCTCCGCCGGCATGCCCGGCACTTCGCTCAACCGCGCCGCGATCAACACCAGCGCCTCCTCTGGAAACACCAGCGCCATCCAAGCCAGTCCCATCACGCTGATCGCCGCAAGGTACAACTGGAACACCCCCACCCCCACACACAGCGCCGATACTCTCTTCGATCGCTCCCTCACCCAAACTCCCCCCGCACCTCCGCCCGCGTCAGCTTCCGCACCATCCACCCAAAAAACACCGCCACAAACACCGACTTCACCACCACAATCGCCAGCGCCACCGTCGCCATCGTCGCCAGCGCCGTCCCCACCCCTAACGACTCCAACCCCGCCATCTGCGACTGGAAAAACGGCACCATCAACGCCGACGCCCCCAACGACACCAGCGCATACACAATCCCCAACACCCCCACCCCCACAAACGCCACCCGCGCCCAGTTCTTCCGCCGCAACAACCCGATCGAACACACGCACAACATCCCCGACGCCACGATGTTCAAAACCCAAAACAGCTTCGCGTAATGCAGCAGGAACCGCATCACCACCGGCACGTTCGGATCGTTGGTCAACTCCCCCAACCCAATCCCGCCCGGCCGCATCGATGCCAGAAATGCGAAAAACGCCCCCTGAAACAACGCCGCAAACAGCCACGCCATCCCCAGCGACAGGAACAACACCCCAATCACCGTCACCCCGCCCGACCGCCGCGGCATCACCGCCGCCATCACGCCAACCGGACCGCTCCCAGGAATCATGCCCCCAAGTCTACTCGCCCCCTCACTCAATCACCAGCAGCAAGTCCTTTGGCTCCACTGACTGCCCCGGATGCACCAGCACCCGCGTCACCTTCCCCGCCACCGGTGCCGACACCGTCGTCTGCATCTTCATCGCTTCCATGATCAGCAGCTTGTCGCCCTTCTGCACCTTCGTGCCCACCTCCACCGCAATCCCCGACACCGCCCCCGGAATCGGCGCCCCCACATGCCCCATGTGGTTCGGGTCCGCCTTCTCCGCCGCCGAGCCCTGCACCTCCAGCGACTGATCGCGCACCGTCACCTCGCGCGGCTGCCCGTTCAACTCAAAAAACACGGTCCGCGTCCCGTCCGGATGCGGCTCGCCAATCGTCAGGAACTTCACGATCAGCGCCTTCCCCGGCTCGATCTCCACCGTCATCTCTTCGCCGTTCTTCATCCCATAGAAGAACTGCGGCGTCGGCAGCACTTCCACGCCGCCCCAATGCGCCTGGTTCCGCGCAAACTTCGTGTACACGTCCGGGTACATCAGGTAGCACATCAAATCCGTCGGCGCCGGCTTGTGCCCCAGCTTCTTCTCCACCGTCGCCGCCACCTGCTGCATGTCCGCCGGAGCCATCCGCGCGCTCGCCCGCCCCTTCTGCGGCTTCGCTCCCTTCAACACCACCCGCGCCATTTTCTTCGGCCAACCGCCCGCCGGCTCGCCCAGCGAACCCTGGAACATCTCCACCACCGAGTTCGGAATGTTCACCGCATGGTCCGCATCGAGCGCCACAAACTCCGCCACCGTCATCCCATGCGAAATCAGGAACAGCGCCATGTCGCCCACCACTTTGCTCGAAGGCGTCACCTTCACAATGTCGCCGAACGCCATGTTCACGTCGGCGTACATCCGCGCAATCTCCGGCCACCGCTCGCCCAGGCCCATCGACTCCGCCTGCGCCTTCAAATTCGTATACTGCCCGCCCGGCATCTCGTGCAGATACACCTCAGCCGTCCCCGACTTGGGCGCTTCATCGAACGGCGCATACCACGTCCGCACCACTTCCCAGTAATCCGCGCACTTCTGCAGCGCCTCGCCATCCAGCCCCGTCGCCCGAGGCGTGTTCGCAAACGCCGCCACCAGCGAATTCAAATTCGGCTGCGACGTCGTCCCCGACATCGACGAAATCGCGCAATCCACCGCGTCCACGCCCGCCCCCGCCGCCATCACATAGCTCGACGCCGCAATGCCCGAGGTGTCATGCGTGTGGAAGTGCACCGGCAGCCCGGTCTCTTCCTTCAACGCCTTCACCAGCTTCTGCGCCGCGAACGGCTTCAGCAAACCGGCCATGTCCTTGATGGCCAGAATATGCGCGCCCATGCGCTCCAATTCCTTCGCCATCTTCACGTAGTAAGCCAGCGGATACTTATCGCGCTTCGGGTCCAGAATGTCGCCCGTGTAGCACACCGCCGCCTCGCACACCTTCCCCGACTTCCGCACCGCCTCCATCGGGACCTTCATGTTCGGCAGCCAGTTCAACGAATCGAACACACGGAAAATATCGATCCCCTGCCGCGCGCTCTCCGCAATGAACTCCCGCACCACGTTGTCCGGATACGCCGTGTAGCCCACCGCGTTCGACGCCCGCAGCAGCATCTGGAAACAGATATTCGGAATCGCTTCTCTTAATTTGCGCAGCCGCTCAAACGGATCCTCGTGCAGGAACCGCATCGCCACGTCAAACGTCGCCCCGCCCCACATCTCAATGCTGAACAGCCCCGCCAGGTGCTGCGCCACATACGGCGCAATCGCCAGCATGTCGTAGGTCCGCATCCGCGTCGCCATCAGCGACTGATGCGCATCCCGGAACGTCGTGTCCGTTACCAGCAGCCGCTTCTGCGACTTCATCCACTCCGCCAGCCCCTCCGGACCCTTCTCATCCAACAAATTCCGCGTGCCCTTCGGCAAACCCTGCGGCAGCACGTCAAACTCCGGCACCGGCGCCCGCCGGAACTGCGCCGGCTGCGGCTTCCCGGCTACCTCCGGATTCCCATTCACGCTCACCTCGGCAATGTAGGTGAGCATCTTCGTCGCCCTGTCCTTCCGCGCCCGGAAGCGGAACAGGTGCGCATTCTCATCCAAAAAACGCGTTGTCGCCGCGCCCGAGATGAACGTCCCGTCGTTGACGACATTCTCCAAAAACGGAATGTTCGTCTTCACCCCGCGAATGCGAAACTCCCGCAGCGCCCGGTCCATCCGCTGGCACGCCTGCGGGAAGTTCTGCCCCCACGCCGTCATCTTCACCAGCAGCGAATCGTAGTAAGGCGTGATCACCGCCCCGCCATACGCGCTCGCCCCATCCAAACGAATGCCAAAGCCCGCCGGCGAACGATAGGTGTGGATCTTCCCGTAGTCCGGCACAAAGTTGTTCGCCGGGTCCTCTGTCGTAATGCGGCACTGCAGCGCATACCCATGCAGCTCCACCGACTCCTGCGACGGAATGTTGATCTCCGCCCCATCCAGCCGCTCACCCATCGCAATCAGAATCTGCGACCGCACAATATCGATCCCGGTGACAACCTCGGTCACCGTGTGCTCCACCTGCACGCGCGGATTCACCTCAATGAAGAACCACTCGTTCGTCTCCGAATCGAGCAAAAACTCCACCGTCCCCGCGCCAAAATACCCCGCCGCCTGGCACAGCTTCACCGCCGCGCCCGTAATCTCATCCCGCACCGCGCGCTTCAGCGACACCGCCGGCGCCACCTCCACCACCTTCTGATGCCGCCGCTGCACCGAACAATCCCGCTCGTACAAATGCAGAATGTTCCCGTGCTTGTCGCCCAGAATCTGTACCTCAATATGCCGCGGCCTCTTGATGAACCGCTCCAGAAACACCGCCCCATTCCCAAACGCCGCCGCCGCTTCCGCCGTCGCCTCCTCCAGCAGACCCTTCAACTGCCCCGCGTTCTCCACCACCCGCATCCCGCGCCCGCCCCCGCCAAATGCCGCCTTGATGATCAGCGGAAACCCGATCCGCGCCGCCGCCTTCTCGGCCTCGGCCGCTTTCACCACCGGCCGCTCCGTCCCCGGAATTACCGGAATCCCGGCCCGCTCCGCCAACCGCCGGGCTGCTGTTTTATCGCCCAGCAGATCGAGAATCTCCGCCGACGGGCCCACAAAGGTGATCCCCGCCGCCGCGCACGCCCGTGGCAGCGCCGGATTCTCCGAAAGAAACCCATACCCCGGATGAATGAAATCGACGCCCTTCTCCTTCGCCAGTGCGACAATGCCCTCCACATCGAGGTACGCCTGCACTGGCCCCAGCGCCTTCCGCCCGCCCGCTCCATCGCCCACCAGAAAGGCTTCGTCCGCCTTGAACCGGTGCAAACTCAGCCGGTCCTCCTGCGAATACACCGCCACCGTCCGCAGCCCCAGTTCATTGGCCGCGCGGAAAATACGAATGGCAATCTCACCTCGATTGAGGGCAAGCACTTTTTTCATATGAAAGAACCCAGGATCTCCAACAGGGGGGAAATTCCAGCCTAGCACGCAGACGCCGGCTCCCCGTTCCTCATTGACTCTCCACTTTCCCGGAACAAACTCCACCCCCCCCTCGTACGTATCTATCCAGAGGAGCTCTCACCATGCGACGCCTGCACATTGCCCTGTTTTCCGCCGCCCTCGCCTGCCTCACCGCATGCGACCTCGACGACATCGGCGCCGATAGCCAGCGCTACCGTGAACCCTTTAAGCATTCCTACGACCTCAAACCCGGCGGCCGCTTCTCCCTCTCCGGCTTCAACGGCCCCGTCGAAATCTACGGCTGGAGCCAGGACAAAGTCGAAATCAACGGCGAAAAGTACGCCTCCCAAAAAGAACGCCTCGACGACATCAAAATCGACATCCTCCACACCGCCGACACCGTCTCCATCAAAGCCACCCGCCCCGATTGGAACAACTGGAAGGGCAACGCCGGCGTCAAATTCATCGTCCACGTCCCTCGCAAAATCCTCCTTGAGGAAGTCAAAACCTCCAACGGCCCCATCTCCATCGAAGGCACCGAAGGCCGCGCCCGCCTCCTCACCTCCAACGGCCCCATGAAAATCCGCGACCTCAAGGGCGACCTCGACGCCACCACCTCCAACGGCCCCCTCACCATCTCCGGCTTCAACGGCTCCCTCGTCGCCAACACCTCCAACGGCCCCATCGACGCCGACGGCGTCCGCGGCCTCCTCGACGTCACCACTTCCAACGGCCCCGTCGACATCGACGCCTCTGACCTCGACCGCTCCCGCCCCGTCAAAATCCGCACCTCCAACGGCCCCGTCAAGCTCAGCCTCGACAAAGTCACCACCGACATCTTCGTCCGCTCCTCCAACGGCCCCATCGAACTCCGCGTCCCCGAGTCCGGCATGAACCTCCGCGCCTCCACCTCCTCCGGCAAGGTCCGCAGTGACTACCCCGTCTCCGGCGAAACCGAATCCAAATCCGAACTCAGCGGCAAAATCGGCTCCGGCGGCCCCACCGTCGAACTCAAAACCTCCAACTCCTCCATCCGCATCATGAAATAGCACGAAATAGGGACAGTCACCGCTATTCCCAATTCCCGCTCCTCTCCCTCTCGGGGGCGCAATTAGCGCCCCCGCCACATCTCTTCCATCCCAACCCCCGCCCGCGTCATCCTAAAACCAGCACCATGCGCATCCTCCTCTTCTCCGGCAAAGGCGGCGTCGGCAAAACCAGCATCGCCGCCGCCACCGGCGTCCGCCTCGCCCAACTCGGCCACCGCACCCTCGTCATGAGCGTCGACCCCGCCCACTCCCTCGGCGATGCATTCGACCTCGAAGGCGGCCTCTTCCACGGCGACACCTCCGACCCCAAACCCCTCGCCCCCAACCTCTTCATCCAGGAAGTCAACATCCAGCGCGAAATCAAACGCCACTGGAACGAAATCGCCGGCTACATCACCTCCGTCCTCCGTACCACCGGCCTCGGCGACGTCGAAGCCGAAGAGATGGCCATCTTCCCCGGCATGGAAGAGCTCAGCGCCATGATGTACGTCAACCAGTACCGCCGCGAAAACCGCTTCGACGTCATCATCCTCGACTGCGCCCCCACCGCCGAATCCCTCCGCTTCGTCAGCCTCCCCACCACGCTCGACTGGTACATCAAACACGTCTTCAACCTCCAGCGCAACGTCATGAAGGCCGTCCGCCCCTTCATCAACAAGCTCGGCCCCATCGAAGCCCCGCCAGACTCCTACTTCGCCAACATCTCCGGCCTCTTCGAAAAAATCCAGGGCATCGACACCGTCCTCGAGGACCCCTCCATCACCAGCGTCCGCCTCGTCACCAACGCCGAAAAGATGGTCCTCCGCGAAACACAGCGCGCCTTCGTCTACTTCTCCCTCCACGGCCTCACCGTCGACGGCGTCATCGTCAACCGCCTCCTCCCGGCCGAAATCCACGATGCGTTCTTCCAGCAATGGCGCGAATCCCAATCCCGCGTCCTCGCCGAAATCGAAGCCTACTTCGCCCCCGTCCCCGTCTCACAAGTCCCGCTCTTCAATCGCGAAGTCCTCGGCTACGATGGCCTCCTCACCGTCGCCAACGGTCTCTACCCAGGCGAAACCGACCCCTCCGCCATCCGCTTCCTCGAGAAGCCCTACTCCTTCGCCCGCTCGGGCGACCACTACGAAGTCCGCCTCCACATGCCCTTCGTCCAAAAGGGTGAAATCGGCCTCTTCAAAAAGCGCGACGAACTCGTCGTCGAAATCGGCACCCTCCGCCGCCATGTCGGCCTGCCCACCACCATGGCCGCCATGATTCCCTCCAAGGCCCGCATGGAGGACAATGTGTTAGTAGTGGAGATGAGGAGCGCATCATGACCGAAGAAACCCCCAAAACCGAATCCGCCTGCCTCTGTGCCGGCATCGGACCCACCCTCACCAAACTCGTCCAAACCCTCGCCCCGCCCGAAGCCGCCGGAGAACACTTCCGCCGCGCCCGCATCGAGATGCTCAAGGGCCTCCGCGAACTCCTCGATCACCGCATCGAAACCCTCTCCCAAACCCCCGAAACCCACGGCACCAAACTCACCGTCGAGTAGCGTCCCCCGCCAGCGCTTTCGCCAGTGCCTCCAGGTGCTCTGCCCGCGTCCCACAACACCCGCCCAGCACCCGCACCCCAAACTCCTGCCGCAGCGCCAGCAACCCCTCGGCAAACTCCGCCGGCCCGTCCCCATCAAACTCCGTCGCCCCCGCAAACTCCCGCGGATCCAGCCGCGACGAATTCGCCTGCACGCCAATCAACCGTCGTAACTCACCCCTGCCCACCACTGTCCTCAACCCATCCAGCGCCCGCCCCGCATGCGTGCAATTCACCCAATACCCCACCGGCCGCCGTCCCGCCGCGTCATCCAACTCCTCCATCGCCCGCTCCAACGGCGTTCCATCCAACAACCGCCCCTCCTCCGTCAGCACGAAACTCACCACCGCAGGAGCCTCCAGCACATCGAGAATCCCCAACACCTCGCTCACCGCCGGAAACGTCGAAAGCAACACACCCCGCGCCCCCCGCAACTCCCCCGCCTGCCACTCATGAAACCGCCGCGCCTCCTCCCGCCCCAGCGCCGCCTCCGGCAAATAACAATCCCCCCGCGGACCCATCAACGCCAAATGCCACGGCGTAAACTCCCCGATGAACTCCACCGCCCGCTGATTCTCCCCC
>JAFLBB010000007.1:0-78323 GCA_017304135.1 Acidobacteriota bacterium
GGGCACGCCCTTGGGCGGCCAGTCGCCGTCCTTGGCGTGGACGGTGACCACGTGCGGGGCGAGGACGCCGAGGGCGTCGATGGGATCGCCCGTGCCGTAGAGGATCATGTTGGCCGGGTCGAAGTTGATCTTCAGGTTGGGGCGGTCGACGTCCTTGATGAAGCTGAGCAGGACGTGAGCAGGCTCCTGTCCGGTTTCGAGCGCGAAGTACTGGCCATGGCGGGCGGCGTGGTCGCAGACCTGGGTCACCATGTGGCGGATGGCGATGTAGTCGGCTGTGCCGGCTTCCTCGGGCACGAAGCCGATGTGGCAGGCGATGCCGGGGGCGCCGAGTTCGGCGGCGAAATCGCTCAAAGCGAAGGTCCGCGCGAGGCGCGCGGAACGGGTGGCGCGAGGGACGAAGCCGACGGTCTTGACGACGGTCGGGATGTCGGCATAGTCCTCGCCGTCATAGGCGGCGAAGACGGTCGCCAGGTGGAAGTCCTCGGCGGCGAGCGCCTGTTTCCAAGCGGTGACGGCATCGGACCCCATATCGTGTTGTCCGGCCATGCCCAATTGCCCACAGGACACGCCCACCTTCTTCAACTCGGCCAGCGTCCGGGCCGGGTCAAACCAGGGCCAGAACATAGCGCCAACTTCCAACGGCTTTAGAGCAGACATGAGATCCTCTCTCCATTCTTGCGGCGGGCTTCGGTCAACAACAGGGCGAGTTTGGTGGATTGGGCCGACTCGCGCGGCTGGCAGCGCTCAGGCTGTTTGCCGGAGGTGACGCAGGAGGCGAAGTAGGCCACCTCGGCGGCGAATCCATCTTCGGCGGGCAGCGTGAGTTCCTCGGCTTCGCCTGCGGCATTGTAGAGCGTGGCCGGCCGGCCGGCGCTGGAAAACTCGATGGTGCCGTCCTGGAACGACGCCGTGTACTCCATTGAGAACGGGTAGCTCTTGGGATGGTGCCAGCCGCCGGTGACGATCACGGAGCCGATGCCGGGGTAGTGAAGCTCGGCCGTGATCAGGTCAATGCCGGCGTTGAGGTCTTCATAACCGGTTGCCGAAACCGACTCGGGCAGACCGAACAGGTGGACGCACATATCGACGTCGTGGATGAGCAGGTCGAAGACGCCGCCGCCGCCCTTGCCGGGATCCTTCAACCACTGGCCCCAGTGCGGCGCGGCGCAACGGCGGCGGAAGACGAACGAACGCGGCTCGCCGAGGCGTCCCGTGCGGCGGGCTTCGATGAGCGGCTGGTAGGCGTCCCAGAAGCGCAGGACGTGGGCCACCATGAGCGTCTTGCCGCACTCCTCGGCCGTGCGCACCATTTCGTCGCACAGCTCGCCGCTGAGGGCCATGGGCTTTTCCACGAGCACATGCTTGCCGGCGCGCAGGGCCTGGATGGCCAGCGGCGCGTGCATGTGCGTGGGCACGCAGAGGTCGACGGCATCGATGCCGGGATGGGCCAGGGCGTCGTCGAGATTGGTGAACTTCATGAGCGCCGAGAAATCGAGCTTGCTGTCGGCCTGGCGGTTCAAATTGCCGGTATTGGCGCTGAGGTCGCCTTCGAGTTGTTTGGGGTCGTCGCTGACCACCGCCACCAGTTCCGCGCCGTTGACGGAGCGCCACGCCTGCAGGTGCGTGGTGCCCATGAAGCCGAGTCCAACCATAGCCAGTCGCATAGAATCGAATATCCTACCATCCGGGCCGGGGGCGGCCCTAGTTTGCCATTTCTGTTCGCTACCAGTGCACCGGCTTGCCGGCTTCGAGGGGCCACACTTCACAATCCATGTCCTTGATGCGGTCGGCCAACTGCTCGGGACGTCCGATGAGAGGCGGGAAGGTGCCGTAGTGCATGGGGATGACCTTGCGCGGCTTCAACATGCGACAGGCCAGTTCAGCTTGTCGCGGCCCCATGGTGAAGAGGTCACCGATGGGGAGGAAGGCCAGTTCGGGGCGATAGAGGTCGTGGATGAGCGCCATGTCGCCGAAGACGTCGGTGTCGCCGGCGAAGTAGAGGGTGCGGCGGTCGGGCAATTCGAGGACGAAGCCGGCGGCTTCCCCGCCATAGAGGAGCTTGCCGTCGTCTTCGATGCCGGAGCTGTGCAGGGCGTGTGTCATGGAGACGCGCACACCGCACACCACTTGCGAGCCGCCCTTGTTCATGGGCGAGGTTGTGGTGACGCCTTTGCCCGAAAGGTACTGGCAGACTTCATAGTTGGCCACGAGGACCGCGCCGAACTGTTTCGCCACCACGGCGGCGTGCGCGATGTGATCGAAGTGACCGTGGGTGACGAGGACGGCGTCGACGCGTGACAAGGCGTGGCCCGCGGGATGGGCCGGGTTGCCTTCCAGCCAGGGGTCAAACAGCAGCACCTCACCGCTTTCCAGGCGCAGTTCGAAGGTGGAGTGTCCGAGCCAGGTGATCCCGATCATATGCATCCCTCCGTCCGGCGCCCACCGGTGCAGGGAAGCCGGACTGTTGCTCCGAATCAGGCCCGCTGACGCCGCACCAACGACTTGGCCGCAGGGGCATCGCGCTTGGGCGGCTTGCGCTGCGAACGCGGCTTCAACAGGCTCCTCACGGAGCGTACCATGTGGGCCACTTCGTGCGCACTCTTCTGGATGACCATGTCGGCGCCGGTGTTGGCTTCATTCAAGCCGAGGGCGTCGACGAAGCCGGAGATGATGATGACGGGCTGCTGGAAACCGCGGGTGCGCATCTGTCCGATCAACTCCGTGCCGGTCATGGCGGGCATGCGGTAGTCGGTGATGACCAAGTCAACGGTGTGGAGGTCGAGAAGGGAAAGCGCCTCTTCCGGACTGGCGGCTGCGAAGACCTTGTAGCCAAGCTCTTCCATCACCACACGCCGGGCACCCAAGCCAAGCTTGTTGTCGTCCACCATGAGGAGCCGCGCGCTGGTTTCTGTGGACTTGGAAGACGATGAAGACGTCATGAGAAAGTGCGAAGGTAGCAGAGACAAAATCACACTGTCAATCGTTTTGTAAAAGACACGAAACAGGCGAGATCAAATTCTTGACAATGGAGCGCGCTGCTGGGTTCATCATCGGAGCGGCGCAGCGTGAATTGCCCGCGCTGCAAACCGTAGCGGAGAAGCAGCGAAGAGCACGCGGAGAGCGCAGCGCACTCCTGATGTCACTCCACCGCGCGTGGTGCTGTGTAGCCGGTCTTGGCGAGGATCTGATACTTGATGGGCTTGTTCTTCTCGTCGAGAACGCGCAGCGGTTCGCCGGTAGCTGGGTTCACCAGTTCCACCTTGATCTTGCGGAACTTCCCATCGCGTTCCTGATTGGACGGCGTGTAGGCCAACGCATACTGGTTTCGCAGGGATTGTGAGATGGCGCCGAAGATGCTGGGGAACTCGCCATAGAAGCGCGGGAAGAACGACTGGCCGCCGGTCTCCTTGGCGAAGGTGCGCATCTGGTTGTCGGCCTGCAGGAAATCAAGCCGGGCAATGGGACCAAGGGCGCCGCGAGCGTCATACCATTCGCGCAGAGCCTGCATGAGGCCGATGGAGTAGATGGGCACACCAGCGGTTTGCAGAGCGCGGCGCGTCTTATCAAAGGTGAGCTTGGAGAAGGTATCGACGCCACTGGCGATGAGCACGATGGCCTTTCGCCCTTCGATCTCCGACATGCGGTCCGCCGTGTCGACGACCGCGTCGTAGAGGTTGGATTCCGAATACGCGGCGATGCGCAGGCGCTGCATGGCTTCCTGGGCGGCACGCTTATCGGTGGAGAAGTCAGAGAGGATCTCTGGGCGCAGGTCATAGGCGACCACGGCCACATAGTCCTCAGGCTTGAGCGTTTCCAGGAAGCCGTAGGCGGCGGTGAGGGTTTGGTACCAGGATTCAGTCCAGTACTGCTGATACAAGTTCGAGAACTCGATCACCAGGGCCACGGTGAGCGGCGCTTCGCCCATGTTGAAGTCGGCGAGTTGCTGCGGCACGCCATCTTCGAGAATGCGGAAGTTGCCGGCGGGGATGTTGGGGATGAAGCGGCCTTTGTTGTCGAGGACGGCCACGTCCACCTGGACACGGGTGACGTCGCTCTTAAAGGTAGCGATGCCCTCAGGGAGCGCCTCGCCTTTCTTCTTGAAGACCGATTCGATTTTCTCGGCGGGCTTCTCAGGGACCGGTTCGCCGGTGTCGGCCTTCTTGCGCGGCCGGGTCACGGTCTCCGACGACGTGCTCTTGGGGCCCTGCTGGGCCGCCAGATTCGGCAGCATCGTCAACACCATTGGAGCGGCCACAAACGCCGCCATCATCATTGCTTGCCGCATACCCAGTCGCATTGGATTTCCTCTGAGCAGACTATACCAGATGACACATCCGGCTACTGTTTGGACGCCCGGCCGGGGCGGCGGGTTTCGGCGAGTGTTCGGCTACGAGGGGGGGCGGCGGCGTTAATGGATGTCGCGGCTGGGGCCGGAGCCGTGCTTGCGGAGATAGACCTGGAACTTCTTCTTGGCCCGCTGCAGTTTCCACTCGCGGTAGCGCGCGCGGAAGAAGCCGGTGAGATCCCAGCGGCGGAACTTGAAGACGTTGGACCGGAGGTAGAAGTAGCCGAAGGCCATGCCGCCGAGATGGGCTACGTGGCTCACGCCATCGCCGGTGGAGCCGAGCGTGAAGAGAAACTCGATGGCGCCGTAGATCATCACGCAATACTTGGCCTTCAGCGGGAAGATGAACATGAAGAGCATCTGCGCGTCGGGGAACAGGACGCCGAAGGCGAGCAGGAGTCCGAAGATGGCTCCGGAGGCACCGATGGTGCGCGACTCAGCGTTACCGAACAGCGTGGCCAGCACGACCACACAGAGGGCCGCACCGACGCCGCAGACAGAGTAGTACTGAAGGAAACGCTTGGTGCCCCACGTATTTTCGAGCGTTGTGCCGAACATCCACAACATGAGCATGTTGAGAAGGATGTGCGTCACGCCGAAAGGGTCGTGGAGGAACATGTAGGTGCCCAGCTGCCACACGGCCAGCAGGTGGGTGACGGCGCGTGGCACGAGGCCGAAGTGGTAGAACGCGGAGCCGAGGCCCGTGCGTGCGGCGAAAAAGTACAGAACGAAGAGAACGGTATTGGAGATGAGCAGCCACTTCACGCCGGGAGGCAGCATGCCGGAGCGGGAATAACCTTGAAAAACGGGGCGTGGGCCGATGGACATAAGGCTGGTGGCCGTCTGCTTTTCAGAGTATCAGAGGCGCGACTGGGGCCGCATCGCATCAGAATAGCGGGCCGCCCTTGCCGTAGCGGTTGAGGCGGATGCAGACCAGCGTGAGGAGCCCGGCGATGGCGAACCAGACGTGCCAGTGAGAGAAGAGGCCTTCGGGGATGGCGAACTCGCCGGCGTAGCGCATGTCGGCTGCCAGGCGCCAGATGGCGAGCAGGAATGCGCCCACCGCCGCCGGGGCGAGCAGACTGGCCGCGGCAAGAGCCACGCGGCGGTTCTTGCCCTGCCGGTATTGGATCCGCGCGCCGTGTTCGAAGCGCAGCCGGATGCGCATGCCGTCCTCCTTCCTCTTATGGTAAACACGATTTGTCCGATTTGTTTTGGAGGCCGGGCCGCGAGGAGCGCCGGGCGGGCCTGCCTCTGGCCGCGTCGGCCGGAGTGCGGTACATTGGCACTCTGACCTTCATCCGACCAGGCAGTCAAACTTTCCTCCGAAAGGAACACACATCATGAAGAAATTGAGAACCGCAATCATCGGCTCGGGATTCATGGGCAAGGTGCACGCCGAGGCCATTCGCAGGCTGGGCAACGTGGAACTGGCGGCCATCGCCGTCGGCCCGGGCATCGACGCCGCCGCTGTGAGCAAGTCTTTCGGTGTGGAGCGCGTCACATCCAATTGGGAAGAGATCATCAACGACGCGACGATCGACGCCGTGCACGTGCTGACGCCGAACGCATTGCATGCGCCGATGTCGATTGCGGCGATGAAGGCGGGCCGCGCGGTGTTGTGCGAAAAGCCGGTGGCGATCACCTCGGCCGAAGCAGCCGAGATGGTGAAGGTGGCCGAGCAGACGGGGGTCGCCAACGCCGTGAATCACAACCTGCGCTACTACCCGGTGTTGCAGCACATCCGGCAGATGATCGCCGCCGGCGAACTGGGCGACGTGCTGGTGGTGCAGGGCACCTATTCGCAGGACTGGCTGCTCTACGACACCGACTACAACTGGCGCATTGAGGCCGCCGACAATGGCCGCTCGCGCGTGGTGGGCGACATTGGCTCGCACTGGATGGACATGATCCAGCACCTCACCGGCCAGCGCATCACCGAGGTTTGCGCCGACACGGCCATCTTCCACAAGACGCGCAGGAAGCCGAAGGGCGAGGTGGAAACGTTCAGCGGCAAGATGCTGCGGCCGGAGGATTACCAGGAGATTCCGATCACGACCGAGGACTTCGCCAGCGTTCTGGTAAGGCTGGGTGATCGCGCGCGCGGCGCTTACACGGTGAGCCAGATGTCGGCCGGTTGCAAGAACCGCTTCCAGGTGGAGATCTTCGGCACCAAGTGCGGCGTGATGTGGAACCAGGAGTCGCCTGACCAGCTATGGATCGGCCACCGCAATTCGCCGAACCAGCTGATCGTGAAAGACCCCTCGTTGCTGCATCCGGCGGCGGCCAGTTTCGCCGACCTGCCGGGAGGGCATAGCGAAGGCTACGACGACGCGCACAAGCAGCTCTACCGCCGCTTCTACCGCCGCGTGGCCGACCCCACGGCGCCCATCGACTACCCGACGTTTGCCGACGGCGCCTGGGGCATGAAGTGCATCGAAGCCGTGATGGAGAGCGGCGAGAAGCGGGCCTGGGTGAAGGTCGGCTGAGCGGGCACGCGATGAAGTCCAATCGATTGCAACAGGTGGTGGCCGAGGGGCGCGTGCCCGTCGGCCACATGGTTTGGGAATTCCAGTCGCGCGGCGTGGCCCACCTGGTGGCCAACGCCGGGGCTGACTTCGTGCTGATCGACATGGAGCACTCGGGCTTTGACAACGAGACGGTGGCGAACCTCATCGGCTGGTTCAAGGCCACCGACGTGGCGCCGTTCGTGCGCATTCCACAGACGCTCTATCACTTCATTGCGCGCGTGATGGACGCCGGAGCGCTGGGCGTGATGAACCCGAACGTGGAGACAGCCGCGCAGGCTAAAGCGCTGGTGGACGCCGTGAAGTTCGCCCCGCATGGCAAACGCGGGGTGGGCATCGGCACAGCGCACACCGATTGGAAGGGCGCCGACCCGGCGGCTTACTTTGATTTGGTAAACCGCAACACGACGATCATTGCGCAGATCGAATCGACCGCCGGCATCGAAAATCTGGATGCCATTGCAGCCACGCCGGGCATCGATATCTTGTGGGTGGGACATTTCGATTTGTCGCAATCGATGGGGATTCCGGGGCAGTTTCACGATGCACGGTTCCTCGAAGCGCTGCACATGGTGCCGCAAACGGCGCGCAAGCATGGCAAGCTGGCCGGCATTCAGCCGGGGACGCGCGAGCAGGCCGAGGCCTGGATCGCGGCTGGCTACAACGTCATCTCCTACGGCGCCGACGCAGCCGTGTATGGCCGTGCGCTCGGCGAGGGCATCGGCATGATGCGTTCGCTGGCCCAGCGCTGAGCGGCGCGCCGGGCGCGGATGAGTATCATAAAAGGTTAGGCCTTACCTGGAAAGGGAATCATCAGCATGAGTGTGGGAAGCGCGGCACAACCGGCCGCCGGCGCCAAGGCCGCCGGGGACGGGAGCAGACTTTTTCTCTTCTATAACTCGCCTGTGGGCAAGAAGGCGGTGATGGCCGTAACGGGCCTCGTCGGCTTCGGCTTTGTCATCGGCCACATGCTGGGGAATTTGCAAATCTTCCTCGGCCCGGAGGTGATGAACGCCTACGGCATGAAGCTGCATGAAACGCCGCCGCTGCTCTATGGCGCGCGGACGGTGTTGCTCGGCGCCGTGGCGCTGCACATCATCGCCGCCTTGCAGTTGATCAAGATGAACAGCGACGCGCGGCCCACCAAGTACGCCAAGGTGAGCCCGGTCACCTCGAGCTACGCCTCTCGGACGATGTGGTGGAGCGGACCGATCCTGGGCTTCTTCATCGTCTACCACCTGCTCCACTTCACCTCCGGAGCGGCCCATCCGAACTTCACCTATCAGGACGCGGCGCGCCACATTCCGGCGCCGTATGAGAACGTGGTGGCGGGCTTTTCCAACCCGCTTGTGTCGCTGTTCTACATCATCGCCATGATTCTGCTCATGCTCCACATCAACCATGGCGCATGGAGCCTGTTTCAATCCCTGGGCCTCAACCATCCGCGCTATACGCCGCTGATCCGCACGGTGGCGCGCACCGCGTCGTACGCGTTGTTGATCGGCAACTGCGCCATCCCGCTGGCCGTACTGGCGGGCGTTGTGAAATAGACGAGGCATCCCTAACCATGAAGCTCGAATCCCGTATCCCGTCAGGCCCCATCGAGAAGAAATGGGACAACTGCCGCTTCGACATGAAGCTGGTGAATCCGGCCAATAAGAGGAAGTACTCCGTAATTGTGGTCGGCACCGGGCTGGCCGGCGGAGCCGCCGCGGCCACGCTGGGTGAGCTGGGCTATAACGTCCTCTGCTTCTCCCACCACGACTCGCCGCGCCGCGCGCACTCCATCGCCGCGCAGGGGGGCATCAACGCCGCCAAGAACTACTGCAACGATGGCGACTCCATCTACCGCCTTTTCTATGACACGGTGAAGGGCGGCGACTTCCGCGCGCGCGAAGCCAATGTCTACCGGTTGGCGCAGATCAGCGTGGGCATCATCGATCAGTGCGTCGCGCAGGGTGTTCCGTTTGCCCGCGAGTATGGCGGCACGCTGTCCAACCGCAGTTTCGGCGGCGCGCAGGTGTCGCGCACGTTTTATGCGCGAGGGCAGACGGGGCAGCAGCTTCTGCTGGGCGCCTACCAGGCGCTGGAAAGGCAGATTGACGCCGGTTCGGTGAAGATGTTCACGCGCCGCGAGATGCTCGACCTGATCGTCATCGACGGTGTGGCCCGGGGCATCGTGACGCGCGACATGGGCACGGGCAAGCTTGAGGTGACCATCGCCGACGCGGTCGTGCTCGGCACGGGCGGCTACGGCAACGTGTTCTATCTTTCGACGAACGCGAAGAACTCCAACGCGACGGCCATCTGGCGGGCCTACAAGCGGGGGGCGGCATTCGGCAATCCTTGCTTCACGCAGATTCACCCCACCTGCATTCCGGTGTCGGGCGATTACCAGTCGAAGCTGACACTGATGTCGGAATCGCTGCGCAACGATGGCCGCATTTGGGTGCCTCTCAAGAAAGGCGATGCGCGGGCGGCGGATCAGATTCCCGAAGCCGAGCGCGATTACTTTCTCGAACGCCGCTACCCGAGCTTCGGTAACCTCGTGCCGCGAGACGTGGCTTCGCGCAACGCCAAGATGGTGTGCGACGAAGGCCGCGGCGTGGGGCCGGGCGGCTACGGCGTCTATCTCGATTTCGCCGACTCCATTCGCCGCCTCGGCGCAAGCACGATTCGCGAGCGCTACGGCAACCTGTTTGAGATGTACGACCGCATCACGGGCGAAGATCCGTACAGCGTCCCGATGCGCATCTATCCGGCCGTGCACTACACGATGGGCGGGCTGTGGGTGGATTACCGGTTGCAGTCGACCATTCCCGGCCTGTTCGTGATCGGCGAGGCGAACTTCTCCGATCACGGCGCCAACCGGCTTGGCGCGAGCGCCCTGATGCAGGGCCTGGCCGATGGCTACTTCGTGCTGCCGTATACGATCGGCGACTATCTGGCCAACACCAAGCTTGCCAAGGCCGATGAGTCGCATGTGGCCGCGCGCGAGGCGCTGGGCAATGTCGAGAACCTGACGAAGAAGATGCTCGGCATCCGCGGCAAGCGCACCGTGGACAGCTTCCACAAGGAGCTGGGCAAGTACATGTGGGAATACTGCGGCATGGCGCGCACGGACAAGGGCTTGCAGTTTGCCATGGGCAAGATCGCCGAGTTGCGCGAGGAGTATTGGAAGAACGTGAACATCCTCGGCTCGAACGAGGAGATCAACCAATCGCTTGAACGAGCGGGACGCGTGGCCGACTTCATCGAGTTAGGCGAGCTGATGTGCCGCGACGCGCTGGAACGGCGCGAATCCTGTGGCGGACATTTCCGCGAGGAGTGGCAGACGCCGGAGGGCGAGGCGCAGCGCGACGACGAGAACTTTTCCCACGCCGCCGCCTGGCTCTACCAGGGCGATGGCAAAACGCCGGAGCGCCTCGTGGAGCCGCTCGAGTTCGAATACGTCCACCCCAGCCAGCGCAGCTACAAGTAGAGGGAGCCAGAAACGAGATGAAGATCACTTTGCATGTCTGGCGGCAGAAAGACCGCAACGCGCAGGGCAAGCTGGTGCGCTATGAATGCCCGAATGTGAGCGAGCACATGAGCTTCCTGGAAATGCTCGACGTGCTGAATGAGGACCTGACGACAAAGGGCGAGGATCCGGTTGCCTTTGAGCATGATTGCCGCGAGGGCATTTGCGGTTCGTGCGGCATCGTGATCAATGGCGTGGCCCATGGCCCGATGCCGGGCACTACGGTCTGCCAGCTTCACATGCGCCATTTCAAGGATGGCGATGAACTCTACCTGGAACCGTGGCGCGCCAAGGCGTTTCCCGTGATGAAGGACCTGATTGTCGATCGCGGGGCGTTTGACCGCATCATCGCCGCCGGCGGCTACATCAGCGTGCCGGCCGGCTCGGCGCCCGACGGCAACGCCATCCCCGTGCCCAAAGAGGACTCGGACCGCGCCATGGATGCGGCCCAGTGCATCGGCTGTGGGGCGTGCGTGGCGGCCTGTCCGAACGCCTCGGCATCGCTGTTTACGTCGGCGAAGATCTCTCACCTCGGCCTGCTGCCGCAAGGCCAGCCCGAGCGGTACGAGCGCGCGCTCAACATGGTCCAGCAGATGACGATCGAGGAGTTCGGCGCTTGCGGCAACATCGGTGAGTGCGAGGCGGTATGCCCGAAACGCATCTCCATTGAGAACATTGCCCGCATGCATCGCGACTACATGAACGGGGCCTTCTCGGCCCGGCCCAACGCTGAGGCTGGCAGCGCGGGCTGAGGCCTCACGTGCGCTTGTCCGCCGCACTGATCGCGTTCACTCTCGCAGCCTATGCCGCGCCCTTGGAGAAAGCGCCGCTGGGCGACGGCTGGTTCCCGATTGTCATCGTTGAGGTGACCGGTCCCGGTCAGGCGCCGGGTTGGACGGCCGTGGAAGTGGTTGAGGTGGTGCGCGGGGACCGCATTGAGGGCGCATGGCAAGCCTCGCTGGGCGGCTTCCCTGCCCGCCGCGGCGACCGCCTGCTGCTGTTCTACGCGCGTTCACGCGACAGCGGTCGCATTCTGCTGCCGCTGCATACCTATGAAGCCAACGACGAGAACGTGCGCTATGTGCGAACGAAGATGGCGATGGGGCCGCGAACGCGCCTGTTGCAGTTTCCCCTGCTGATCATCGCCATCATCGGCGCGCCGCTGGCCGGGCTGACGGCGATCATTTTCCGCAAGCCCTCGATTGGCGTTTGGGGTGTGCTGGCCGGACTCGCGGCGGGGTTGGCCTACGAGACTGGCGTGCCGAAACACACCAGCATCCGGGCCGATTGGCTGATGATGGCGCCCGCGCTGGCGGGCACCGCGCTCATGATCGTGATGGCACGCCACCGGGCGCGTGCCGCTACGATGTCACCTTCATCGACACCGGATCCCACGTGAGCAGGCGGTTCTCGTAGAGGCTCTGGTTAGAGAGCAGCGCCGGGGCGGCTGCGCGCATACCAAACACGGCGTCTTCCAAGTGAGGCGTGCGGGTGCGCACGGCGGTCCAGAACGCGCGGTGATGGTCGTGATGGGCGCTGTAGCCCGAGCCGGCGTTGTAGACGTCTTCCTTGTCTTGCCGCAATCCGGCTGCGCTGGGGGCCGCGGCGGGATACTTCTTGCGGTAATCGGCGATGTACTTCGCCTGCGTGGCTTTGGTGAAGGTGTCGATGGTGAAGCCCGGCTCGGTTTCGCGCGGGCGGCGGCGCAGGCTCACGGTCGTGTAGCCAATCTCGATCACGCCTTCGCTGCCGATGAGCCGCGTACCAAAGCTCTCCAGTTGCCCGCCGCTGGCGAAGTTGACCTTGAGCGTGAGCGTGAACTCGGGATGTGCGTCGGTCTTCGGATAGTCGAGCAGGGCGAGGTTGACGTCGGGCACATCGCGGCCATCCTTCCAGTAGCGCGTGCCGCCGGTGGAGTAGACCCGCACGGGGCCGAGCGAGTTGACGGCGAAGTGAAGACCGCTGAGCAGGTGGATGTAGAGATCGCCGGCGAGGCCGGTGCCGTAGTCCTGGTAGTTGCGCCAGCGGAAGAAGCGCATGGCATCGAAGGGGCGCTTGGGGGCGATGTCGCCGAGGTAGCGGTCCCAATCGACGGTCTCGGGCGAGGCGTCGGGGGGAATCGAATACTGCCAGGCGCCGATGGCGGAGTTGCGGTCGAGCCACGACTCGACCATGTTCAATTCGCCGATGGCGCCGGAGGTAAGAAGCTGCTTGGCCTTGTGGTAGGTTTGCGAACTCACATACTGGCTGCCGACCATGAAGATGCGCCCGGTCTTCTTCTGCGCGGCGATGACGTCGTAGCCTTGGGCGATCTTCTGCACCATGGGCTTCTGGCAATAGACGTCCTTACCGGCGTTCATGGCGTCGATGGAGATGCGCGAGTGATAGTGATCCGGCGTGGCAATGATGACGGCGTCGACGTCCTTGCGCGCGAGCACTTCGCGGTAGTCGCGCGTGGTGAAGACGTGCGAGCCGAAGCTCTCTTTCATGCGCGTGAGGCGGCCGTTATAGAGGTCCGCCGCGGCGACGATCTGAGCCCCGCCGTGATCAATCGCGTTGCGGGCATCGCCCATGCCCATGCCGCCGGAGCCGATGAGGGCGAATTGGATTTTGTCGTTTGCTGATTGTGCCATGGCGCTTCCCTACCCCACGATTTCCATCTTCACCGGATCCCAATTGATGATCTTCTTGTCGAAGTAGCTCTGGTTGCACAGAAGCGCCGGACCGGCGGCGCGGAAGCCGAACATGGCGTCTTCAACGACGGGCGTGCGTGTGCGAACGGCGTTGACAAAGATCTCGTGGTGATGGCGGTGGTCGCTGTAACCGGGCGGCTGCGGGTAACGCTCCATCTGCTTGGGGCGCATGGCGTCGGCGGTGACGCGCCGCGGCGGATACTGCTTGCGGTACTCGGCGAGGAACTTCTCCTGGGTGGCCTCGGCAAAGGTGCCGATCGTGTGGCCGGGCTCGGTCTCTTTCGGTTGGCGGGCGAGCGTGACGTCGCCGGGGTTCACCGTGAGCACGCCTTCGTCGCCGATAAAGCGGAACGTATGGCTGCCGCCCGAGCCATCGACGAAGTTGACACGCAGGATGAGGTTGAAGGCCGGGTGGTTCTTCGTTTCGGGATAGTCGAAGAGGCCAACCATGATGTCGGGCACGTCGCGGCCATCTTTCCAATAGCGCAGTCCGCCGGTGGCATAGATGCGCGTGGGGCCGACAGCGCCGGTGATGGCGTGCATGCCGCTAAACAGGTGGACGAAGAGGTCGCCGGTGACGCCGGTGCCATAGTCGCGGTAGTTGCGCCAGCGGAAGAGGCGCATGGCCTCGAAGGGGCGCTTGGGTGCCGAGCCGAGGAAGCGATCCCAATCAATGTGGTCCGGCGTGGCGTCGTGCGGGATGGAATATTGCCAGGCGCCAAGGGCGGAGTTGCGGTCCCACCAGGCTTCGATCATGTTGAACTTGCCGATGGAACCGGCGCGAACGAGTTCACCGGCCTTGGCGTAGACGACGGAACTGACGCGCTGGCTGCCCACCTGCAGGATGCGCTTTGTGCGCTGCTGGGCTTCGATGAGCGCCTTGCCTTCGCCGATTTGCTGCACCATCGGCTTTTCGACATAGACATCCTTGCCTGCGTTCATGGCGTCGATGGAGATCTTCTGGTGCCAGTGGTCGGGGGTGCCGACGATGACGAAGTCGACATCGGGGCGGGCCAGCACCTCACGGTAGTCGCGCGAAGTGAAGACCTGCTGGCCGTACTTCTCTTTCATCGCGTCGAGCCGGCCCTGATAGACGTCGGCGGCGGCGACGATTTCCACCTGCCCGGTGGCGAGGGTGGATTGCAAGTCAGCATGCCCCATGCCCCCGCAGCCGATGAGGGCGACCTGGAGTTTGTCGTTGGCCGAAGGTGGCCTTGGGGTTTGGGCGGGAAGGGCGGCGGTGAAGGCCGCACCGGCTGCACTGGATTGCAGAAAACGTCTGCGGGATGCGTGCGTCATGGTGTGATTTCATTCTACCGCCACCGCCGCGCCGGATTGGTCCGCGCAGCCTGATTCTGTTGCGGTTGGTGCATCCGCATGGTATGGTGAAAAGGTTGTCCCTCAGAGCGGGCGCGTAGCTCAATTGGCAGAGCAACTGACTCTTAATCAGTAGGTTGAAGGTTCGATTCCCTCCGCGCTCACCACTCTTCCCTCCGGCACTACACATCCTCCTGTTCGATCTTCCTTCGACCGCCGTTCCCGGCTTGTGGCATGCCTGGCCGAGGCCTGTCGCGTGGATCGACCGGGAGTGTTGTGACATGACAACTGGGCCTCGCGCGTTTGGTGCAGGTCACGGTCGCATGTCCCGGTTGCATGCCAGCGGGAGAGCACTGGCCGAGGTGGGAGGGTAGGTCGAGAGCATACGCTGCTCCGACGACCGACTCCAGCGAGACGGGGAGGCTGGAGTGGGGAATGGAGAGCGTGATGGGGCGGGCTCCGGCTAAGGGTGAAGATGGGGGAGACAACGTGCTGATTTCCTACATCTCAATACAGGACAAAGTAGACCTGAATCATCCACTTACTCCAATCCTGCTGTGTTTCGCCACTGCGTAGCGTTTGCAGTGGTTTATATACGCCACGCAACGGAAGCATGCCCCACCCCTCTTGGGTGATTACTCTCAGCCCACACGGTGGGGCAGAGGAAACCAAGCGGAACCCCCTAGAAAGGGCATTTTTTGCGCAGTGGCATACCGATTGCTTCCGAGTGCGAGCGAGTGGAAAGCTCACCAAACTGATCCGGTATGGCAGCCATGCAGCTTACTCGAGCCGCCGATTACGCCGTCCGCGTGATGATCACGCTGGCGGGCATGCCGCCGGGTGCGCGCGCCAGCCGCGAGTCGCTTGCTGGAGCGGCCGAGGTTCCCTCGCAGTTCCTGGGAAAGGTGTTGCAGGCGTTGACGCGCTCGCAGCTGATTGTTTCGCATCGTGGCTCACGGGGCGGCTTCTCGCTGGCCCGTCCCTCTTCCAACATCTCCATGCTCGACGTGGTGCAGTCCATTGAGGGCCCCATCCAGTTGAATGTCTGCCTGGGACAGGACGACGCTTGCGGCCGCCGCTGGTTCTGCAGTGCGCATGAGGTATGGCGGACAGCGCAGGCGGTGTTGAGCGGCGTGCTGCAAAGCGCCAAGTTGGACCGGTTGGCGGCCGACGCCCTGCAGAGAAGAAGGCTGGGCGAGCCGTGCCCGATCCGCGCCGAGGAGATTGCATGGAGCTGACCTGGGTGACCATCGCCGCCAGCCTGTGCATGGGCCTGGGAGCCGCCATGTTGTTTGTGTTCGCCGTGAAGAAGGACTGGTTCCGCGACATTGAAGACGCCAAGTACCACATGTTCTGGGCTGAGCTCCAGGACCTGGTGGACCATCCAGACACGAAGCAGGAGAAGAAATGCCCGTAAACCTGAGGAGAAGCAGTGGCGCCAATACCGAACAAGGGGAGGGCGGGCATCGCCGCGCCTTCCTGGGATGGCTCACCAGCGTGGGTCTGTTCGGCTCGGCGGTGTTGAGCGCATTTTCCAATTTCGTATTCATCAAACCGCGCGCCACCTACGGCGCGCCGCAGCGGTTCAGCATCGGCAAGCCGGAGGATTTCCCGGCGGGGACGCGCATTGCCATCGAATCGCGCCGCATCTGCGTGGTGCGGGAAGGCGAGAAACTGGCGGCGATCTCCACCACCTGCACGCACCTGGGCTGCATCATCGGCATCAGCGACACGGGGTTTGCCTGTCCCTGCCATGGTTCGCGTTTCGATCAGGATGGCAATGTGACCGGTGGCCCGGCGCCGAGGCCGCTGCCCTGGTACAAGGTCTCGCTCGCGCCGAATGGCGAGGTCGAGGTGGACAAGGACGTTGAGATCGAGCCGGGGAGCTACCTGAACGTATGAGCGCCGCAACACCTCCCAAACCCGCGCCGCCGGCGCACAAACCGTCGCTGGTTGGCTCGCTGCTGTCGCTGCCTGCCAACGTCTGGAGCTCGATCTTCCGCAACCCGCTTCCGGGCAACGACGTGGAGCGCTCAGCCACCAGCTTCACCAACTTCTTCCTGCACATTCATCCGGTCAAGGTGCATCAGAACACGCTGCGCCCGCTCTACACGCTCGGTCTGGGCCTGATGTCATTCTTCCTGTTCATCATCCTCGTGGTGACCGGCATCCTTCTTATGTTTTACTACGTGCCGTCCACCACGCAGGCCTACGACCGCATGCTTGACCTGCGCGGCTCAGTCGCGTTTGGCACCTTCCTTCGCAACATGCACCGTTGGGGAGCGCACGGCATGGTGGCCATCGTCTTTCTTCACATGTGCCGGGTGTTCTTCACGGGGTCATACAAGAAGCCGCGGGAGTTCAACTGGGTGATCGGCGTTCTATTACTGCTGGTGACCTTGTTCCTGAGCTTCACGGGATACCTGCTGCCGTGGGATCAGTTGGCCTTCTGGGCCATCACTGTGGGCGCGGCCATTGCCGGCTACGCACCGGTGGTGGGTAAAGACATGCAGTTCCTGCTGTTGGGTGACGCTAACGTCGGCCAGGAAGCGCTGCTCCGCTTCTATGTGCTGCACGTGGCGGTTCTGCCGGCGGTGCTGACGCTGCTCATCGCCATTCACTTCTGGCGCATCCGGAAAGACGGCGGCCTGTCGCGCCCTGCCGAAAGCGAGGTCCAACCGGAGATCCTCTCCGCGCCCGGCGCCGACGTTGTGGTGACCGTAAAGGCGGTCCAACTGGAGCCCAAGAGGACGTACGGACTGCAGGGCCTGGTGCGCGGGCCACTCATCAAAACCGGCAACGTGCCTGACCGCTCCGTCTTCTCCTGGCCCAACCTGCTCGTCGCCGAACTGTTCACCTTCATTCTGACGCTGTCGGTGATTCTAGTGGTCTCGCTTCTCTTCGACGCACCGCTTGAAGAGCCGGTAAACGTGATGCATCCGCCCAACCCGGCCAAAGCGCCGTGGTATTTCCTCGGGCTGCAGGAGATGGTCAGCTATTCAGCGTTCTGGGGCGGCATCGGCATTCCCACGCTGTTTGTGATCGGCCTGTTGATTGCCCCCTATCTCGACCGCGCCCCCGGCGGCGTGGGCAAGTGGTTCGCCCGCGAGCGCCTGCTGGCCAACACGACGTTTCTCACCTTTGTCGTCGTGAACGTGATCCTCGTGATCATCGGCACACTGTTCCGAGGCCCCAACTGGGCCTTCGTCACCCCCTGGTAAGGAGAGCCCATGAGACTAGCACTAGCCATCGGAAGCTTCCTCATCCTCGTGGTGCACGGACTGGTGTTCTACAAACAGTTCTTCCACGCCTGGGAACGCCACCAGAGCGCTTACTTCGACCAGGCCCGCGGGCTGGCCAAGAGCGAAACCGAGCGCGCCGCCGTCACCGGCCGCAGCCCGCGCATCGAGCAGCTCATCGTCACCAGCTTTGGTGAAACGCGCGTCGATCGCTGCACGACATGCCATATCTCCAGCGACGATCCTCGCTTTGAAAAATACGCCCACCCGCTCAAGACCCATCCCTACTCAGCAGCCATGGGCGACGTTCAGAAAAACGGCAAATGGGAGCGCCGCCATAAGTTCTCCGACTTTGGCTGCACGGTGTGCCACGACGGCCAGGGCCGCGGCCTCAAGCCCGAGTACAGCCACGGCGAGGACCACTACTGGCCCGACCCGCTCCTCGGCTACGTCGCGCAACATGGCTGGCGCAAGGAGTTCGTCTCCAAGCTCAAGGGCCGCGAATACATGGAAGCCAACTGCGCCCAATGCCACACGGAGGACAACTTCGCCGGCACGGCCACGGTGCAGCGCGGCCGCCAGCTTTTCTTCTCCACCAACTGCTATGGCTGTCACCGCATCGAAGGTCTCTCCGACGGCACGCTCGGCCCCGACCTCACCGAGGTGGGCAAGAAGTTCAAGGTCGACTATCTATGGGAGTCCATCGCCGATCCGCGCGCCAACTCGGCGACCTCGGTGATGCCGCAGTTCAAGCTTTCCGAAGCCGACCTGAAAGCGCTGGTCATCTTCCTCAAATCGCGCAAGGGGATGAACTTCTCGGAAACCGAGATCCAGCGCTACCGCGCCAAGCTCACCGGCGGAGCTGAGCTCATCCAGGCCACCATCAAACCGGTGGAGATCACAGCCAGCCAGATGTTGCAGCAGGGCCAGAAGCTGGTTGAGGACCGCGCCTGCATGGCCTGCCACAAGCTCAACGCCAGGGACGGCGGCATCGCGCCAGACCTGAGCTATGAGGGTCTGCTGAAAGACGAGTCCTGGATCCAGGAGCACTTCGCCAATCCGCGCAGCGTGGTGTCGGACTCCATCATGCCGACGTTCCGCTTCACGGCCGACGAGTTCAAAGCCATGTCGGCGTATCTGGCCAGCCTCAAAACCGCGCCGGCGCTGGCCAGCGGCGCCGACGCCTACAAGGCGCTTTGCCAGCGCTGCCACGGCGACAAGGGCGACGGCCACGGCGAAATCGCCATCTACCTTGACCCCTACCCGCGCGACCTCACCAAGGCCGGGTTTATGAACTCGAAGCCGATGGAACGGCTCACACACTCGATTCAGAACGGCGTTGCCGGAACCTCGATGCCCGCCTGGGGCAAGTTGTTGAACGAGGCGCAGGTGAAGGGCGTGCTGGAGCACGTTCTGACCACGTACACCAAGACGCCACGGCGCGAATTGAAAGCACGCAAGGTGCCCACGGCGAATCCCGTGGCCATGAGTCCTGCCTCGGTCACGCGCGGCGAAGCAGTGTTCGTGCAACGCTGCGCCGGCTGCCACGGACGCAAGGCCGACGGCAAGGGACCGAACTCGCTCGACATCCTGCCCCGCCCGCGCAACCTGCGCAACTCAGCGTTCGTGCACAGCGTGAACGATGAGCGGCTTTTTGACTCCATCCTCTACGGCGTCCAGGGCACGGCCATGCCGCCCTGGATCGACTATGGTCTCTCCAACAACGACGTTGGCGATCTCGTGAACTTCATCCGCGGCATCAATCCGCAATCGAAAGGAAACCAGCATGCAAGAGCAATTGAGCCGCGCTGAGGTTGCCGGCGCATCCGCTCCCTCCGGAGCCATCGTCCACGAAGACCTCTCGGCAAAGTGGTTCCTCGTCAGCGCCGTCAGCTACTTCTTCATCGTCGGCATTGTCGCCCTGGTCATCGCCGCGAAGTTTGTCTGGCCCGATCTGATGGGAACGATCGCGCCGCTCAGCTACGGCCGGCTGCGTCCGCTGCACGTCAACGGCATGCTGTTCGGCTGGTTGCTGGCGGCCGACATGGGCCTCACTTTTTATCTCATTCCGCGCCTGTGCGGCGTGAAGTTATGGAGTGAGAAACTCGGTCTGGCCACGGCGGGGCTATGGAACGTCATCATCCTCTCAGCCGTTGTGTGCCTGCTGATGGGCTGGAACCAGGGGCTCGAATACGCCGAGTTGCCGCTGGCGCTCGACATACTCGTGGTCGTCGCCTGGCTCATGTACGGGGGCAACCTCTTCATGACCATCTCGCAGCGCAAGTATCCGGCCATGTACGTCTCCATCTGGTATGTGATGGGCACCATCGTCTGGACGGCGTTCGTCTATCTCACCGGCAACTTCGCCGTGCTGTTCACCACCGGCGTCAACCAGGCCAACCTGAACTGGATGTACGTCCACAACGCCGTCGGCCTCATCTTCACGCCTGTTGGACTGGCGCTCGCTTACTACTTCATCCCGCGCTCGTCCAACACACCGCTCTACTCGCATAAGCTCTCCATGATCGGCTTCTGGTCGCTGGCATTCGTGTACGTCTGGACCGGCGCCCACCACATGCTGCACGGGCCCATCTCACAATGGCTGCAGACCATCTCCATCGCCTTCTCGGTGATGCTGCTGATTCCGGTTTGGGCCGCGGTCTACAACTTCTTCGCCACCATGCGCGGCCAGTGGCACCAGCTTCGCGAAAATGTACCGCTGAAGTTCCTCATGTCCGGTGTCGTCTTCTACCTGCTCACCTGCTTCCAGGGGCCGATGCACAGCCTGCGAGCGGTGAATGCCATTGTCTCGAAGACCGACTGGATCCCCGGCCACGCCCACATGGCCGTGCTCGGCGCGTTCAGCTTCTTCGCCATCGCCGGCACCTACGCCGCGCTGCCCAAGATGTTCGGCAAGCCGCTGCACTCGGACTCGCTCGCCAACTGGAGCTACTGGAGCTTCATGATGGGCGGCCTGGGCTTCTTCGTCACGCTCTGGCTGGGCGGTTTCTGGCAGGGCTGGCAGTGGAACAACTGGGCCATCCCGTTCATCGATACCGTCGTTGCGCTCAAGCCGGTGTGGCTGGTGCGCTTCTTCTCCGGCATCCTGATGTTCCTGGGCATCGTGCTCTTCTCCTATAACGTACTCGCCACCGCCCTTGGCGCACGCGAGCAGAAAGCGTAAGGCACAAGGAGATTTCCCATGCTGAGAAAAGCAGACAATAGCGCCTCCTGGGCCGTCGCCGCTTCGCTCGTCCTCTTCTCCATCGGCGGCATCCTCACCACCGTGGTGCCGCCGCTGGTGGACAGCTCGTGGGCCAAGCCCTTCGAGAACTCCGACCCCGCCAAGGGGCCAACGGGCAAGCTGACGCAACTGAATGAACTCCAGTTGCAGGGCCGCGCCATCTACGTCCGCGAAGGCTGCTGGTATTGCCACACACAACAGACGCGCACGCTGCTGGCCGACACCAAACGTTCCGGCTGGAAGGGCGTCGATTCGCCCGTCTCCACCCCCGACGAATTCGTCTACGACTCGCCGCACCTGTTCGGCACCAAGCGCACCGGGCCTGACCTGTCGCGCGTCGGCGGCAAGTACGACGAGCAATGGCACCGCACCCACTTCCGCAACCCGCGCGACCTCGTGCAGGGTTCCATCATGCCGCCCTACCCGTGGCTGGTGGAGAACCCGCAGGAGTTCAAAGCCATCGTCGCCTACATGCAGTCGCTCGGCCGCGCCAAGAACTGGCGCCCCAACGAAGATTACGAACAGTGAGGAACGCCATGACTGACTACACCTATCCGAGCGTCTATCTCGCCTACTTCTTCTTCGCCCTCATGGCCGGACTCGCCGTCTACTTCTGCGTCCGCTCGGCGCGCGACGGCTACTGGGGCGAGCATGCCGAGGATCCCAAGTATACGGTGTTCGACGACGACGAGCATAACGAAAGGAGCGCGTCATGAGTGACTCCACCAAGACGCCGCCCGCGGGCGGCCACGAGGAGTTGAAGGAGTACGCCGGCGGCTGGATGACCGAGCGCAAGGGCACCGACGCGCCGGCCTTCCTCAAACTCGCCTTCCCGATCATCGGGCTGTTCGCGACCGGCTATCTCGTCGTCTACATGTACGGCGAGGTGGCGCATGAGGACCGCGGCGCCCTCGTGCAGAAGTTCAACGAAGTCACGCAGACCTCGCCCACGCTGATGTATGCCGTGGCCGCCATGGCGCTGGTCTACGTCATCCTGCTTGTGTCGTTCGTCATCCGCCAGTTCAAAGAGGAAGAGTAACTGTGACCAACGGGTCCTGGCAGCTTCGCGTGTTGGACGACTCGCAGTACTGGGTCGAGATGGTGAAGTGCCGCAACGCGTGCCCGGTGAAGACCGACGCCTGCGGCTATGTGAACGCCATTGCCGAGGGGCGCTATGAAGAGGCCTACCGCATTGCGCGCGCCACAAATCCCTTCGCCTCCATCTGCGGCCGCGTGTGCGGCGCGCCGTGCGAGATGAACTGCCGCCGCGGTTCGCTCGACGAGCCGGTCTCGATTCGCGCACTGAAGCGGTTTGTCACCACGCAGTACGGCCCCGAGGCCGGCGACTACCGCATCTACCGCGAAGCCTGCGACCAGCGCATGCTGCCGGCCAACCGCGGCGACTACGAGAAGATCGCCGTCGTCGGCGGCGGCGTCTCCGGACTCACCGTGGCGCACGACCTGATCCAGCTTGGCTACAAGGTCACCGTCTTTGAAGCGCACTCCGAACCGGGCGGCATGCTCATGGTGGGTGTGCCCGTGTTTCGCCTGCCGCGCGACCTCGTGCGGCATGAGATCCAGGCCATCCTCTCGATGGGCGTGGAACTGAAGTGCAACATGCGCCTCGGCCGCGATTTCACCATCGCCAGCCTGCGCGCCGAGGGCTACAAGGCCGTCTTTCTCGGCATCGGCCTGCCCAAGGGGCGCAAGTTGGCGATTCCGGGCTCTGAAACCGATGGCGTGTACGACGGCATGGAGTTTCTGCGCGCCTTCAACGAAGGCAAGCCCATGCCTCTGGGCCGCCGCATCATCGTCATCGGCGGCGGAAACGTCGCTTATGACGTCGCGCGCTCCGCCCTGCGCCCGGCCGAAGCCGCCGCCACGCGCGCCGAGACGCTTGAGGAGATGGGGCGCGGCGAACAGATGGCCTACGATGTGGCCCGCTCGGCGCTGCGCATGAGCGGCGATAAGGAAGTCCACGTGGTCTGCCTCGAGTCGCGCGAGGAGATGCCGGCCGACGACATCGAAGTTCACGAAGGCGAGGAAGAGGGCATTCATCTGCACAACCGGCGGGGTCCGCACGAGGTTCTCATGGAGAACGGCAAGCTCGCCGGCCTGCGCACCCGCAAGTGCACCTCCGTCTTCAACGAAGAAGGACGCTTCGATCCGAAATTCGAAGAAGAGGCCTTCGACGACATCCACGCCGACTCGATCATCTTTGCCATCGGCCAAAGCTCGGACCTCTCCTTTCTCGCCCCGGAGGATGGCGTGGAGTCGGCGCGCGGGCTGATCAAGGTGAATCCGGAAACCTACCAGACCACGGCGCCGGACGTCTTTGCCTGCGGCGACATCGCCCACGGCCCGCGCCTGTTCATCGACGCCATCGCCTCGGCCCACACCGCCGCCCGATCCATGCACGATTTTCTCCGCGGCACACGCACCGACATCGCCCTGCGCAAACAGTGGCTGCCGGCGGCCTACACGATGGCCGAAGGCTGGCACCGCATGGGCCGCACGAATCCGCCCGTGCTGGAAACGCAGCGCCGCGCCGCCTCCATCGAAAACGTCGAAGAGAACTACCCCGAAGAGATGGCCAAGCGCCAGGCCGCCCGCTGCCTGCGCTGCAACGTGAACACGGTATTTGACACCTCCATTTGCATCGCCTGCAACGGCTGTGTCGATGTGTGCCCGGAAGATCTCATCAAGCTGGTCGGCCTGAGCCGGCTGTCTGATAACGATGCGTTTTCCAAACTCGCCGCCGCCGGCGCCGACCTGAGCCGCGATGAGTACGCCGCGCTGACGGTGGCCGAAAAGGACGAGTTGGGTGGTGTGATGCTTAAGGACGAATCCACTTGCATTCGCTGCGCCATGTGCGCCTCGCGTTGCCCGACGCATGCCATCACGATGAAGAAGTTCGACCACTATCAGGAATGCGTCACCATCCCGTCACCAAATCCCAAGGTTCTGTATCAGTAGAACTAGAATGACGGCTCTGGAATTCTCCATTCCGTTCGGTTTGGGACTGGTTTCCAGTCTCCACTGCACGCAGATGTGCGGTCCGCTCGTGCTTGCCTATAGCACGCCGATCCAGGGCGCGCGTCGAGCCGGGCTCACGGCGCATCTTTCCTACAACCTGGGCAGGCTGTTCACCTATTCCCTGCTCGGCGCCGCCGCCGGCTTCGCCGGTGGAGGCATTGCCGCCCTCGGCCGGCTGGCGGGGGTGGAGAAGACGGCCGCCATCGTTGCAGGCATCGCCATGATCATCGCCGCCATCTTAATGGCCGGCTGGCTGCCGAAGAGTACATTAGTGCAACTTGGCTCAGGACCATCCTGGATTTCGCGCACCGCGGGGCGTCTGCTGCGGTCAGCGGAACCTGTGCACAAGTTCGCGCTTGGCCTGGTGCTGGGGCTGCTGCCCTGCGGACTGATTTACGCCGCGCTGCTGAAGGCCATGGAAACGGGCTCGGCGCTGGACGGCGGTCTCACGATGTTTGCCTTCGGATTGGGCACCTCGGGCGCGCTGCTCGCGATAGGGCTCTTTTCCACCGCCATCACCGCCCGCCTGGGCCGGTACGCCAACACGTTTGCCGCGGTCAGTGTCGCCCTGATGGGGGCCTACCTGCTGTGGCACGGTTTGCGCGCCGCCCCCACGGGCGCCGGCACGGGGGCATGCCATCATGGCCACACCTCCTAGCGCGCCGCCCAAACCGAAGCTGGTACGTCTGCCGCCGCTGCCACCCGCCGATACGGTCTACCATCGCATTCGCAAGCGCGTCCACCTGATCTTCTTCCTCATTTTCGTCGCGCTCCCGTTTTTCAATGTGATGCGCTTCGACATCCCCCGCCAGCGCTTTTACTTCGCCGGCTTCGAGCTGTGGATCAACGAATTCGCCATCATCTTTTTCGCGCTGATGTTCTTCATGTTCGTCATCGCGGCGTCGGCCATTCTCCACGGGCGCGTCTATTGCAGCTACGCCTGCCCGCAGATGATTTTCAGCGAATGGAGCATCACGGTGGAGCGCTGGGCCCAACAGCGCATCAACCGCCGTTTCCCCAAGTGGCCCGCCGCGCGGAAGAAGATTGCCCAGCAGTCCATCTTTTACTCCGTGCTGCTGGTGGCTTCGGTCTTCCTTGCCTTCGTCTTTACGGCCTACTTTGTCGAGCCGCGCGATCTGTTGGCCCGCCTGTTCAGCTTCGATTTGCAAACCGCGGGGGGCATCACCGGGGCCATTGTGACGGCCATCACGTTTCTCGATTTCACGCTCGTGCGCCTGCGCTTCTGCACCACGGTCTGCCCGTACGGCTACCTGCAAGGGATGCTCCAGGACAGGAATACGCTGCTGGTGATCTACCGCGACGGCAAGGACGAGCAGAAGGTCTGCATCGAGTGCAAGAAGTGCGTGCGCGTGTGCGAAATGGGCATCGACATCCGCGAGTCGCCCTACCAGATCGAATGCGTGCATTGCGGCGAGTGCATCGACGCTTGTGAAGACGTGTTGCGCAAGGTGGGCCGCCCTGGCCTGATCCACTACGCCTGGGGCGAGCAGAGTGCGCCGGCTCCGGCCGCAAAGCAACGCGAGCCCCTGCTTCACCGCCTCGGCCTGCGCGACGCCAAACGCATCGGCATCGCCCTCATCCTGGTCTTCTATTTGTTCGGACTGATGGCGGTTCTTTCCATGCGCCGCCCGGTGATGGTGCGCGTCATTCCAGACCGCACAACGCTGTTCCAGGATCTGGGCGATGGGCGCATCGGGAACACCATCCGGCTGCATCTGGTGAATCGCGGCAGCACGCCGACCGAGGTCCGCTTCTGGGTGGAGAATCTCCCTGGCGCGGAGATCGGCATCACGCCGAACCCGCTCACGCTCGCCCCTGGTGAGGAGATCCAGCGGTCGTTCGAACTGCGCGCCCACCCCTGGAGCGGGGCGCAAGATGTGAACCGCTTCCGCTTTCTGGCGCAACCCTCCAACGAAACCACACCGGACCAGTTCGACCTCACCTTCATCATGCCCGTGCCCAAGCCCACGCGATAGGATGAGAACCAATGCCTGATCGAGCCAACGCCAGTTCCGCCAAACCACGCTCTTACTTTCCCCTGTTTCTCAGCGCCATCTTCGTCCTCTTTCTCGGCCTCCTGGCTTACACCTGGATTGGCGCCGAGAAGGCCAACCCCGTGATCCTGGATGAGCACGGGCAGCCGCGCGACCGTCGATAACCATGACTCCCGCGGCTGCCGCCTCGTGCGCGCTGTGCGGCCTGCCGGCGGGCAGTAAGCCCTACGGCGGAACCTTCTCAGGCGAGGAGAAGCGCTTCTGTTGCGCCGGCTGCCTGAATGTCTATTCGATCCTGATCGAAAGCGGTGTGATCGCCGAAGGCGTCGACTTCCGGCAGACCGAGCTCTACCAGCAGAGCCTCAGGCTGGGTCTGATCTCCAACGGCGCCGCTGAGAGCAGCGGCATCCCCGCAGATGCCGAGCGCCGCGAACGGCTCTACCATCTCTCCGGTTTGTGGTGCACCTCGTGCGGCTGGCTGATCGAACATGCGCTGTCCCGCGAACGCGGCATTGCCTCGGCCGAGGTTCTCTTTGCCTCCGACCTGCTCAAGGTCACCTATTGCCCGCAGTACATCGAACCCGCCCGCATCCCGGCGCGCGTCGCCTCGTTGGGCTACAAGGCCGCGGAGTATTCGCCCGAACACGAAGAGGACCGCTCCGAGTGGAACGACCTGCTGCTCCGCCTCGGCGTGGCCGGCATGTTGTGGATGAACGTGATGCTGTTCAGCCTGGTCGTCTACACCAGTTACTTTGAGGGCATCGCCATGTGGGCAAGCCGGTTCGTACCGCTGATTCTCATGTTCCTGGCCACGCCTGCGGTGTTCTATTCCGGCTGGCCCCTGCTGCGCATTGGCGTCTACGGCCTGTTGCAGGGATCGATCCGCATGGAGGCGCTGATTGCCACCGGCATCCTGGCCGCCTACGGCTACAGCACGGCGCAAGCGTTCCTCGGCGGCCAGCACTACTATTTCGATACGGCCTGCGCCATTGTCACACTTGTACTGGCGGGCAAAGCGATGGAGCGCGCGGCCAAGGAGAAGACGGCCCGTGCCATCGGCATGCTCCACCGCTTGCTGCCCCGTAAGGCGCGGCTGATTCAGGATGGCCGCGAGCGGTTTGTCGCCGTGGAAGCGCTGCAAGCGGGCATGACCATGCTCGTCAAGCCTGGCGAGCGCGTGGCGGCCGACGGCATCATCCGCGCGGGCAATTCACTGCTGGATGAGTCGGTGCTCACGGGCGAATCGGCGCCGCGGCCGCGATCCGCCGGCGACCCTGTGGCAAGCGGAAGCTTGAACGGCGCCGGGGTTCTCGAGGTGGAGATCACACGCGCCGGGGAGGCCACCATCCTGTCGCAGGTGGTGCGCGCCGTGGAACAGGCGCTGGCCAGCCGGACCGAGATCGAGCGCACGGTGGACCGCGTCTCGCGTTTTTTCGTCCCCACAGTGCTGCTGGTAGCCGTGGCGACGTTTGCAGGGGCGGTGGCCCTCGGTGTGCCGGTCACCGATTCCCTGCTCCGGTCGATCGCCGTGGTTGTTATCGCCTGTCCCTGCGCGCTGGGCATCGCCACGCCGCTTGCCGTGACGGCGGCCGTGGGAATGGCCTCGCGCCACGGCATTCTCATCCGCGACGCACTCATCCTCGAAGCTCTGCCCACGATCGATGTTCTTGTACTCGACAAGACGGGCACGGTGACCGAAGGCAACTTCCGCGTGCAGGAATCGGCGGGCGATCCGCCGCTGGATCTGCTGGCCGCGCTCGAATCGCGTTCCGAACACCCGCTGGCCTCGGCGATTGTGAAGCACGCCAATTCGCCCGCCGGCTCCCTGCCCGCCGTAACCGAGATCGAGGTGCACCGCGGTCTGGGAATTGTGGGAACCGTGGACGGTCATCGCATCGCGGCGGGCAGTCTGGGACTGTTGCAGAACCTGCACATTACTCCCGCCGACGCCGCGCGCGCCGAGGCCACCGCGTGGGCGGCCGAAGGACTCACCGTGGTGTGGTGCGCCGTCGACGGAGAATGCCGGGGCGCGCTCGCCTTGGGTGACCGGCTGCGCGAGGAAGCCGGCGCGTTGATCGAAACCATGCGGCGGCGCGGGGTGCGGACGATGCTGCTGTCGGGCGATTCGCAGGAGGCCGTGGCCAAGCTCGCCTCGGTGTTGGGCATTGAGGAGTTTCGTGCCGCCGTGACGCCGGAAGGGAAAGCGGACGTGATTCGCCAACTGCGAGGCGAGGGCCGCGCGGTGGCCATGGCCGGCGACGGCATCAACGACGCTCCTGCGCTGGCGGCGGCGACGCTGGGCATCGCCATGGGCTCGGGAACCGATCTTGCCGTGCAAGCAGCTCCCGTTGTACTCATGTCCCGGTCCCTCTTGCGAGTCGCCGACATCTTTGATCTGGCGCGGCACACCCTGCGCACGGTTCGGCAAAATCTGTTCTGGGCGTTTTGTTATAACGTGGCCGGCATCGCGCTGGCCGCCACGGGCGTTCTCAATCCCATCCTGGCTGCGGGCGCGATGGCGTTGTCGAGCCTGTCGGTGATCCTCAACTCCTACCGGCTCGGGGTGCGCGTGCAGTGGTCCGAGCAAGCAAGTCCCACACGCCCGGATCACCAGGAAGCGGAGCCCACCGTGGCGGCGTGAGCCATCCGGCGTGCGGTTCGCGCCCACCTGTTATTTTGGCGCCAGTCGATGCTGTTGAAACCACTCCACGGCCAGTTGGTCGCGTTTATGGCGGTTGCGCGTCAGGACATGGTCGTCGTGGGCAAAGATAACCAGTGAGTACGGGCGTCTGTGTACGGTGAGTGCCTCGGCGAGGCGAAGGGACTGCCTGGGCGAAAGCGAGTCGTCGCCGCCATGCAGAATCAGGATCGGTGTTCGGATCTTCTCAGGCCAGCGCAGGGCCGACCGGCTTTCGTGGATACCTTCCCGTTCCGCATCGTAGTCCGGCCACAGGAACCGGGCGAGTTTACGATCCGGGTCCTGCAGATTTAGGGTTTCTTCAAGGTCCGTAGTGGCGCCATACACGGCCGCTGCGCGCACGGGGAAGCCGTCGCGCAGCGCGAAATAGGTCATCATGCCACCGCGCGACTCCCCATACAGAAACACCTCCCCGGCATTCACCGATGGCAGTGAGTTCACCACTTCGATGGCATTGCGAAGGTCGGCCAGATCGGCGCCACCCAGCTCATCGTGGCCGGCCGTTCCGTCGCTGCCGCGAAACATCGGGGCGAACACGACAAACCCCTGCCGGGCCAGCCTTCGCATCATCGTGACCAGCAGCGGAGCCTGGTTGTGGACGATCAGGCTGCCGCGTGAAAAGACGATCGCGGGCAGTTTGCCCGAGAGCTGCTTCGGACCATAGAGATAGCCTGACACGACCACGCCATTGCTTCGGTATAAAAGGCGCTCGTAGAGAAAGTTAGGGTCCGCTTTCGCCTCGGCGTATTCTGAGGCGGTCGCGTACCGGGCGATCGGCGGCGTGGCTTCGAAGGCGGGCAGGTCAATCGGCATCCGCTCCACGATGAGAGCCCCACCCGGCTGCGCGCCGCGGAGTCCCGTACAGAGAAGAAGACTCAATAGCGGCAAGAGATTCCGGCGCATGTAACCGCATTACGGATCGCGTGCGAAGGAGGATGCAGGAAATCTCTGCCCGCCGCTACTCCTCCTTCGGCGCCTTGCCGGCGAGGTAGAGGTTGCGCGAATCAACGATGGCGCGGCGGGCTTCGATAGGCCCCTGCCAGCCGTCCATGCGGGTCTTCTTCCCTTCCAGTTCCTTATAGATTGTGAAGAAGTGCTCGATCTCGCGGCGCACGTGGTGGAACACCTGGTCCATGGTGTGGATCTGGTCGTAGCGCGGATTGCGGTTGGGGACGGCGAGGATCTTCTGGTCGTGGTCGTCGGAGTCGGTCATATTGAGGATGCCGACGGGGCGGACCTCGATCATGCAACCAGGAAAGCTGGGTTCCTGGACCAGAGTGAGTACGTCGAGCGGATCGTGGTCTTCGGCGAGCGTGCCGGGGATGAAGCCGTAGTCGCCCGGGTAGTGCATGGGGGAGTAGAGAGCACGGTCAAGCCGGAAGAGGCCGAGCTTGCCGTCGTACTCGTATTTGTTGGTGGAGTTCTTGGGGATCTCCACAATCATGCGGATGATCTCCGGCGAGTTGGGGCCGGGATCGAGGTCGTATAAGTTCACAGACACGTTTTCGAGAGTAGCAGACGGCGGGGGAAGGGATTGGCGCGGCGGAGCGGTTTGTGGCCGGATGGAATCGGTGAGGGGTGAGGCAGGGTTGAGCCGTTCTCAGGTGAATACCTGATTCAACCCGAGGCGGGAACGGCCGATAGTGAGATGATGGCGACACGCAGTAGCCGGCAGGCGGAGGCGGAGCCTACGCTGCGGCGGGCCGGGCAACGGGAAACAACGCTGGAGCTGTCGCTACGCGGCCGCGAGGCGTTGGGCAAGCGCGTCGGGCAATATCAACTGGAGCGAGTGCTCGGCCATGGCGGCATGGGGACTGTCTACCTGGCCAGCCGCGCCGACCAGCAGTATGAGAAGCGCGTCGCCATCAAGCTGATCAAATCAGGGCTTGCCACAGAGAACCTGATGACGCGGTTCCGGGTGGAGCGTCAGATTCTGGCCAAGCTCGATCATCCGAACATCGCGCGTATGTTCGACGGGGGCGTGACCGAGGCCGGCGAGCCCTACTTCGTGATGGAGTATGTCGCCGGGGCGCTGCCTCTGGACGAATACTGCGACCAGAATGAGCTCGACATGCGGCAGCGTCTCGAGGTGTTCCGCCAGGTGTGCGAGGCGGCGCAGTATGCACACCGGTTCCTTGTCGTGCACCGGGACATCAAGCCAGGCAATATTCTCGTGTCGCGGCACGGGCTGGTGAAGCTGATGGACTTCGGCATCGCCAAGGACCTCATGGCGGGGGCCAAGGCGGACCAGGCGGTGGATGCGGGCTATGGGCGTTCCATGACGCCGCGCTATGCGAGCCCGGAACAGATGGGCGGCGGAGCGATTGGAACGGCGAGTGACATCTACTCGCTGGGGGTGATCCTGTATGAGCTGTTGACCGGCTGCGGTCCCTACCGCGCCGACGATCACGATTTGGATGAGCTGCGGCGCCAGGTGTGCGAAGCCGAGCCAGTGGGCATCCGGCGGCGGCTGTCGCCGAGGCTTGAGCCGGGCCTGACCGAAGTACAACGGCAGCAGATGCTGCATGTGCGGGGCTGGAAGAGCTTGCGGGCGATGGAGGGGGCGCTGGAAGGCGATCTGGAGTGGATCGTCCGGAAAGCGATGGCCAAGGACCCGCAGCAGCGCTATGCGAGCGTGGAGCAGTTGAGCGCCGACGTGCAGCGGCACCTGACGGGCCTGCCGGTGCTGGCCGCGCCCGATCATTTCGCCTACAAGCTGAAGAAGCAGTTGGGGCGGCACAGGGTGGCGGCGACGGTGGCGGCCATCCTGCTGGTGGCCATTGTCGGCTTTGGGCTGAGCATGGCGGTGCTGGCCGGGACGTTGACACGCGAGCGCGATCGCATGGCCCGGGAGCGCGAGCGGGCCGAACAAGTAGCGCAGTTCATGGGACGGATGTTCGAGGTGAGCTATCCGAACGAAGCGCGCGGCAACCGGGCCATGGCGCGCGATGTGTTGCGGCAGGCGGCGCGCGAGGCGGGTCCGCGGTTTGCGCAGCAGCCAAGGGTGCTGGCCACTGTGTGGTGGACGCTGGGCGAGGCCTATCGCAACCTGGCAATCCCTTCGGAAGCGATTCCACTGCTGGAACGGGCGCTGGCACTGCAGTTGGAACAGGCCGGGGCGACCAGCCTGGAGGTGGCCGAGGTTTCGGTGTCGTTGGGGCAGTCGCGGGCGGCGCAGGGGGAGTGGGCGCAGGCGGAACGGCACCTGCGGCAGGCGATATCCATCCGTGCGGCGGCGTTGGGCGAGGATGCCGACGCCACGATCAAAGCGCGCGTGGAACTGGCGCGCGTGTTGCGCGGCACGGGACAGGAGCGCGAGGCGGAGAAGCTCCTGCGGCAGGCCCTGGATCCGCTGCGCAAACAGGGAAATGATATCGACCTCGCCGCCGTGCAGGGGGAACTGTCGGGGTTGCTGGCGTCGCGCGGTGTCTTGCGCGAAGCAGAGGACCTGGCGCGCGAGTCGCTGGCGCTGCGGCGAAAGCTCTACGGCGAGGAACACGTCAGCGTGGCGGCGAGCCTGGAGTTGCTGGGTGAGATTTTGCTGCAGCAGGACAGGGAGTTCATGGCCGGCCCGCACTTGAAGCAGTCGCTGGCCCTGCGGCGGAGGCTGCTTGGTCAGGATCATGAGCTGACAGCGCGGGTGATGGAGAAGTTGGCGCGGGCCGAGGAGGCCACCGGGGGCGCCGAGGAAGCGGGCCGCCTGCTGGAAGAGGCGCTGGCGATGGAGCGGCGCATGTGGAGCGAGGGGCACAAGGAGCTGTTGGGCGTGTTGGAGCAGTACGCGGGGTATCTGTCACGGCATGGGCGGATGAAGGACGCTGAACCGATGTTCGCCGAGGCGGCCGCGGTGGCGGCGCGCCACTATCCGCATGACACGGCGCTGATGGAGCGGCTGGCCAAAAAACGCTCAGCGGCGGTGACGGCGGGGGGCGCGGGGCGGTGATTTCGGGGGGATTGGGGCGGTAAAGGTAGCCAATTGTACCGGTACGTTCATTTTGGGCGTGGGCAATCGAGAATTGAGAGTTTCAGTTTACGCTCTGTCAAGCGTGGTGCGCGTGTTGCCATCACGAATTCATCGGAGAGGAACTGAAATGCGGAAACTAGGATGGTTGATGGGGCTTCTTGCAGGGGGCGTGTGTTCGGCCGCCATGGTGGGTGTCGAGACGTTTGAGACCGGGCTGTCTGGCTTCCAGCAAGGGTCCACTTCCACAGTGGTGGCACATTCGGCCACGGGAGGAAACCCGGATGGCCAGATGCTGTTGCGGCGTGACCTGCAAAACCCGGGCGAGATGGGCGGGCGCACGACGACAAATGCGATCTTCATCGGCGACTACGCAGCAGCGGGAATTGGGGGCATGACAGTGGACCTGAATTTCGGCACTGACAATGTGACGGGCGCGTTCTTCCGCCTGCGGTCCGGAATCTCGGACAACGGTTGGCGCGCGCCGCTCACCAACCAGTTCACGCCGACCAACACGTGGTCCACGTACACACTGTTCTTTGACCCTACCTGGACGGATGCGGAGGCGCAGCTGGCCGGTTGGACGCAGGAAGCCGGACCCTCACCATCGTTTGCCACCCTGATGGCCTCCGTGGGCTGGGCAGAGATTCGAATCACGGGACTTGAAACGAGCACGATTGTCGGCGTTGACAACTTCGGCCTTACCTCGGGTGTGCCGGAGCCATCCACGGCGCTACTGCTGGGGTGCGGGCTTGGCGCGCTCGTTGCCTGGCGACGCCGCCGCTCAGGCTAAGACCTGATCGACTGTGATGGCCGGGCCGAGTCACGGCGGGGACGTATCTCCCGATCCTGGCCTTGGCTCGAGCAGGGGCTTGTGCCCCCAGCAAGCTCAGCGCTCCTGGCGCACACGGCGGTCGAGGTCGGCGGTGACCTGAGGGAGCGTTTCGAGATTGCGCAGCAGGTTGCGGGCGCCGTCGGCGCCGTAGGCGGTGATCAAGGCGTCGGCGGCGATGTAGGCTGCGGCATAGGCGACGCGGGCATGCTGCGGGCTGAGCCGCGACCAGGTGCCGCTCAGCCGGCCGAGCGACGGGAGCTGGCTCTGGCGGGCCATCTGACGGACCAGGGCCAGGTCGGACGGGGGCGGGGCGTCTCCGGAGAGCTTCTGCGCCAGTCCCTCGTGAAGCCAGGCTGGATATTGGCCCATGTTGGCCAGACAGGCGTGCACGATCTCGTGGGCGAAAGCGCGGCGTGTCTCCTCGCCCATGCGTCCGCCGTCCAGCAGGGCGACGCGGATGCGACCGTCATACTGCCCGCCTGCCCATTCGGCGGCCCCGGTGGTGCGGCGGAAGGCGTCCACCGACTGGACCACGACCACCATCCTCTCCTCGCTCCGGCAACCGAGGGTCTCTGAAATTCGGCTGAATTCCGAGTCGAGCATGGGGACGATGGTGCGGGCCTGCTCAGGGGTCACCTCGCGGGTGTCGTACCGGAAAACGAAGCGCATGCCAAAGAGCTTCTCCGAACTCTGGTCGGCTTCCAGTTCGCGGCGGGCCGCGACGAGCATGCGCTCAATGGCCGGGCTCTTCTTGATTGCAAGCGACTGTTCCCAATACTGAATGGCGTCCGACGTCCGGTCACTGCGCTGGGCGGCAAGGCCGGCCAGGGCGAGTAGATCCGGCTGGGGACCCTGCTGCCTGATCATCGCCTCGGCAATGGTGAGCGCCTCAGCAGGCTGGTTGGCGTTGAGCAACTGGGTCGCTTTCAGCAGCCGTGCGTCCGAGGAGCCGGGAATGTGCAGCGACGCGGCCGCCGTCGCGGCCTTGGGCTCCGGCGGGGCTTCCGGCGTGGGCGTGTTGAACTGCGTGGCCGCGTTGCGGGCTTTCTCGAATTCCTCCAGGTTGGTAAGCGCCGACGCGGGCAGCCAGCCTTCCCACTGACGCCCACCGGACTCGGCGGCGACCTTGTAACACGGCCCATCCTCGGAGGCCAGGGCGTAGCGGATGGAGACCGTATCGCCTGGGTTGAGCTGTGCCACCGCCTCGCTCGACCCGTCGCAGGCGGCGCGCAGCGGGGTGGCGTCACGCGAGACGGTATGGGCGGCGGCAAGGAATAACAAAAGGGGGACCAGCACATCCGCATTATCGGCCGCCAAGCCGGCCCGCGATAGAGCGACGCCGGCGCCGCGTTTTCTATAATGGGAACACTGCTGGGCGTTTGCCGGGCAAACACAACCATTTAGGTAGGAAGACCATGCGATTCGTGCGCACACTGGCCGCGTCGCTCCTGATCGGCCCACTCGCCGTTGCGAACAATCTCCCCGAGCCGCCGAGGCCCTTTGACTGGGGTTCGGCGCTCAAACAATCGGTCCTGTTTCTGGGTGTTCAGCACGGCTTTCGGATCGCCACCGAGCCTGGCACCCGGTTGGCGCTGAAGGGCCCCTTTCTGCGCGACTATGCCCGCTCGGCCAGCGGCGTCCGCGGCTGGGGCGATGGCGACCCGTTCATCGTGAACTACGTCGGCCACCCCTTCCAGGGAGCCGTCAGCGGCTACATTCAGGTCCAAAATGACCCCAGCTACCGGCGCGTGGAGTTCGGCGCCTCCGGCGTCTACTGGAAGAGCCGTATGCGCGCCATGGGGTTCGCCGCCCTCTACAGCGCGCAGTTTGAGCTCGGGCCGGTGAGCGAAGCGTCTCTGGGCAACGTCGGCTTCGACCGGAAATCGGCAGGCGCCGTGGACCTGGTGGTCTCACCGCTTGGCGGGTTGGGTGTGATCGTCGCCGAGGACGCCATGGACCGCTTTGTCATCCGCCGCGCCGAGCGGTTGAGCGGTAATCCGTATTACCGGTTGATTTTGAGGGGTGTACTAAATCCGAACCGTAGCTTCGCCAACATTTTGCGCCGGAAAGTTCCTTGGCACCGCGACACGCGGGGTGGACTTTGGGAGCCGTAGACAAGGTCGACACAAACAAGCAAATCGTTACGAGGCATTATCTTAGGCCATCGATTCGAAAGTAAAGGTTAAACCCAGCGCACCCTACCAGGCTTCCTTCAGCCGCCGCAAGGTGGTGGACAGCTCCTCAGGAAGGACCCGCGTTTCCCCCACCGTCGTAATGAAGCCGGCGTCGCCGACCCAGCGTGGCAGCAGGTGCATGTGGATGTGACCCGCCACCCCAGCCCCGGCGCAGGAGCCGATGTTCATGCCGATGTTGATGCCCTGCGGGCGGTAGACACGCCGCAACAAGGCCTCGGCGTGGCGGGTGAGGGCGAACAACTCGTCGGCGGTGGACTGGTCGATCTCTTCGAGCGTGGCCGCATGGGCGTAGGGAGCGACCATCAGGTGGCCGTTGTTGTAAGGAAAGAGGTTCAGCAGCGCGAAGGCGTGCCGGCCGCGGTGCAGGATGAGATTGGCCTCATCGTCCTGGGCGGCGGGCTTGGTGCAGAAGATGCAGCCCTCGGGCGGGGCCGGTGCGGAGCTAATGTACTGATAGCGCCAGGGGGTCCAGAGGCGGTCCACGGTGGTGGGCGTTACGCCTGCGGGGTGGCGCCGGCGTCCGGGGCGGCTTCCTCGCCATTGACGAGATCCTTCAACTCCTTGGAAGGCTTGAAGTAAGGGATGCGCTTGGCGGGCACCTCAACGCGGGCGCCGGTCTTCGGATTGCGCCCAATGCGGGCCTGCCGCTGGCGGGTGCGGAAGGAGCCGAAACCGCGAATCTCGATCTTGTCGCCGCCGCGCAGGGAGCGGACCACAGAGTCAAAGATCGCCTCGACGATGACCTCGGAGTCTTTCCGGGTCATTTCGACAACGCGCGATACTTCTTCGATCAGGTCGGCTTTGGTCATGGTCGGCTCTCTCCTTGGTGACGGCTGCGCTGGTTGAACTGGTTGACGCCCATGAGTTTGCGTCATCAAACCTACATCCTAGCATGGGCGGGGCGGCGCGTTGCTCCCGCCTGGGCTATCGATCTTCCTGATTCCCCTTGAGATGGATGACTTCCTCAATGGTCATGGTGGCGGCGGCGGCCTGGCGCTGGTAGTCCTCCAGGCGCAGGCGCTCCTCATCGGCGGCGACCGCCCGCAGGCTCAGCCCGATCTTTTTGTCGGCTTCGATCATCTTGATGATTTTGAAGTCATATTCGCCCCCCGCCGGCAGCGCCGCTTCTTCCTTCAACTGGGGGTTGAAACCGGGGATCTCGGAGTTATGACACAGGCCCTCCACGCCAGGGGCCAGTTCCACGAAGACGCCAAAGCTGGCCGCCCGCAGCACTTTGCCGCGCACGGTGTCGCCCGGCATGTGGGCATGGAAGAACGACTCCCAGGCATCGGGCTGCAACTGCTTGACTCCGAGCGACAACCGGCGGTCCTTGGCCTCGATGTTGAGAATCACGGCCTGGGCCATCTGTCCCTTCTTCAGCAGTTCGGAGGGGTGTTTGATGCGCTTGGTCCAGGAGAGGTCGCTGATATGGACGAGACCGTCGATGCCCTCTTCGATTTCCAGGAAAACCCCGAAATCGGTGAGCTTTCGGACACGGCCTTCAACGACGCTGCCAACCGAGTAGCGCTGCTCGATCGTTGTCCAGGGGTCGGCCTCGAGTTGCTTGATGCCCAGCGAGATGCGGTGGCTGGAGGGTTTCACCTCGAGGATGACCGCTTCCACTTCATCGCCTTGGCGGCAAACCTTCGTGGGATGCTTCATGCGCCGCGACCAGGTCATCTCCGAGATGTGGATGAGGCCCTCCACGCCCGGTTCGAGTTCGATGAACGCGCCATAGTCGGTGACGCTGACAACGCGCCCGATCACCTTGGCGCCCAACGGATAGCGGTCAGGCACGGTCTCCCACGGGTCGGCGCTGATCTGTTTCATGCCGAGTGAGATGCGCTCTTTTCCCTTGTCGAACTTCAGAACGCGGACGGTAACGCTGTCGCCCACCTGGATCATCTCGGACGGATGGCGGATGCGCCCGTAGCTCATGTCGGAGATGTGCAGCAGGCCGTCGATGCCGCCCAGGTCGATGAAGGCCCCGTAATCGGTGAGGCTCTTCACGGCGCCGGTTACCACGGCGCCTTCCTGCAGGTGGTCAAGCGTTTCTGACTTCCGGGCGACGATATCCTCTTCGATCGCCGCCTTGCGCGACACGACGATGTTGCCGCGGCGGCGGTTGAGCTTGACGATCTTGACCGGGATGTCCTGGCCGATAAAGGCGTCCAGGTTGTGCGTCGGCCGGACGTCGATTTGCGAACCGGGCATGAAGGCCAGCACGCCCACGTCGACCGTCAGCCCGCCCTTGGTGCGGCTCATCACGCGGCCGGAAACGATGAGGCCGTCGCGGGCCGCCGTCTCCAGCGTATCCCAGGCATGCAACCGGGAGGCTTTGCGATGGCTGAGCATCACGTAGCCTTCCACCGGCGCGGCGTGGCGGTCGATCATCACGTCGATGGTGTCGCCGGGGTTCACGGCGACTGTGCCATCGGGCTGCTCGAATTCCGTCAGCGGGATGAGGCCTTCGGACTTGTAGCCGAAATCGACGATCACATCCTTCGCGGTGATGGAGAGCACGTGGCCCTGCAACACCTCGCCCTCGGAGGGCGGCGCGAAGTGGCTGTAGTCTTCGAGCAGGTGCTCGTACTCTTCGAGCGCGGCGGCGAAGCTCTCAGTATCGTCTTGAGGAGTCTCGTTGAGTTCCGACTCCGGCGAGGGGTGCTTAGGTGCGGGAACGCCGGGGAATTGATTTTCCTGACTAGGCATTTCCAAATCTCCAAACCGATCTGTTGGCCAACGATTCAGTTGGGCCGCCCAGCCCCCGCTCTAGTCTCGGAACGGAAACGATTTTGAACGACAAATCGTTGATAGATCGGTACTTCAGAACTATAGCGGAGGGTCGTGTTGAAGTCAACAGCGGGTCAGCCAGGACGGTACGCAGGCCTGGGAGTAGGAATTCGATAGCGTTCAAGTGGGCGAATTGCACAAGGAATGCGTGTCCGGCGTGCGCCCCCTCTCGGCCGTCCCCTGCGGGGGTGAGAACGACGGGGCGGTTACGGCTGCCCGGCGGGCGGCACAGAGCCGTCCGTTTTAGCCTTGCCGCCGAGTTGCTCCATGATGCTGGGCAGGTCAAGCCCCAGCGCCTGGAGTTGCTGCAAGAGGTTGAAGGCGATGGTCGGCCCGGTGGCGGCCAGCCGCGAGATGCCTGTTTGGCCCTGGCCGTTGCCCCCGCCCTGGTCGATGACCACAACCTTGTCAATGTTGCCCAGCGGCGCGGCCACGGCTCCAAAGACCCCGGTGGTGGATTCGATGATGGCGGGCAGCTTCTCAAGGATCGTCTGGAGGCGCGCGGCGTCGTTAAACTCTTTCCACGCCTCGGCTTTTTTCAGAATGGCGGTGGCCTCGGCAACGCCCTGCGCTTCGATCGCCTTGGCCTGGGCAAGACCGATGGCTTCGATCTTGGCCGCCTCGGCCCTGCCTTCGGCTTCGATGGCCGAGGCGCGGCCGACACCCTCCTTGCGCAGCTTCTCCTGCTCGGCTTCGGCGAGGGCGATGAGGGCCGAGCGGCGGCCTTCGGCTTCGAGCACGGCGGACATCTTGGCGGCTTCGGCGCGGACAATGGCGGCCTGGCGTTCGGCATCGGCCGGCTTGATCACGGTACCTTCGAGTTCCTTCTGCTTGCGCATCACCTCCTGCTCCTGGTAGGCGATCATCTCCTGCGCGCGCACACTTTGGATCTTCACCTCTTCGGCCACGACGGCCTGCTTGGCGCGGGCTTCGGCGAGCGGTCCGGCCTGGCCTGCCTTTGCCTTTTCGATTTCGATTTCCGCCTGATACTGGGCCTGCTTCATGGCGAAATCGCGCTGGCCTTCGGCGATCAGGGCGTCGGCGGCAAAACGGGCGCGTTCGCCATCACGCAGAGCCTCCGACGAGCGCATCTTCGAATCGCGCTGGGCATTGGCTTCGCCGATGATGGCGTCGCGCTTCACTTCGGCGGTGCGGCGGCGGCCGAGGGCGTTCAGGTAGTCCTCGTCGTCGGAGATCTCCTGGATGGTGAGCACATCGACGCCAATGCCCATCTTTTCCAAATCGACCGTGGCCTCCGAGGTGAGCTTTTGGGCGAAGCTCTGGCGGTCAGAATTCACCTCCTCAACAGTGAGTGTGCCGAGGATCGAGCGCAGGTGGCCCTCGAGGGTCTGGAAGATGACGGCCTGCACTTGGTCGACGCGCATGCCGAGGAAGCGCTCAGCAGCGGCATGGAGCGAGGTCTCATCGCCGCGGATCTTCACGTTGGCCACGGCCTTCACGCTCACCGGGACGCCCTGCACGGTGTAGGCGCGCTTGATCTCCAGCGGAATCGTAAAGACGTTGAGTGAGAGATAGTCGACCTTCTCAAGCAACGGAATGCGCAGCGCCGCCCCGCCACGGACCATGCGGTAACCTACCGACTTGCCATCCGGCAGCTTACGCTTGCGTCCGCTCAGGACGGCGACCAGGTTCGGCGGCACCTTGATGTAGTTGCGGCTGAACAGTCCAATGGCGATGAAGACCGCAATCAGAATGACAAGGACAAGAACGGGCAGCAGGAGCTGGGAGGGGATCATGACGTTCAGTTCTCCGAAGTGGTTTTCAATGGCTGGACGATGACGATTTCGCCGAGCACCTGATCGATGGTGACCAGCGAGTTCTCCGTGATGGCATCGCCCGAGCGCGAACGGGCGACCTTATCAATGATCTCTTCGCCCGACTGGCATCGCACCTGGCCGACGCCGGAGGCGGGGATGCCGATGATGACACGCGCCGTATGGCCGACGAGATCCGCCGTGGTCACCATCGTGGTGGCCTGTTGCGAGTAGAGGAAGCGGGCAAACCAGTAGACGACACCGGCGCAGGCGACGCCGCCGGCAAAGCCCATGGCGCTGGAAGCAGCGATGGACATGCCGGCGTTGACGCCGATTGCGCCAAGCCCGCCAAACGCGGTCACCAGCACGCTCAGGACGCGGCTGGAGAGGAACGACGGTCCGCCGCCGTGGTCGAAGTCGGTGTCATGAGCCAGGAAGTCAAACAGCTCGCCGAAGATGAGGGAGATGAGCAGCACTCCGAAACCGAGCGCGGACAAGCCGAGGAAGACGAGGAAGGCGGAGGGTTGCTGAAGAAGTTCGGGCATAAGGGGACGGCGCCAACACCAGCCAGCGACGAGGATAGCCCTGATGCGTAGAGGGAGTCAACGCGCGCAGCGCCGCCACGAATCCGAGAGCTCAGAGTCCGGCGGCGCGCAGGTGTTTCTGTGTGTCAATGTAATGGCGAAAGCGGGTAGCCTTGCCCTGCTCATCAAAGGTCCACAGGTGCATCTCTTCGTCGTGGACATGCGTACCGTTGGGGAGTTCGACGTGGAGGCGGATTTCCGAGGCCACCTGGTTACCGCCGGCCAGCAGGTTGAGCACCTCGAAGACGTGGAACTTCAGCGGCGCCAGTGCCTGGAAAAAACCCGGCACCTCGGCCACACCGTGGCGTGGAAGCAGGTAGGCGAGGCCGGCCTGCTGGGCGCTATGGTCCACATTCCAACTCTCCCAGGCGACATTAGGATGCAGGTGGGTCAGGATGGCGGGAATGTCGCCACTGCCGAAGGCGGCAGAGATCTGTTGGACGATGTCCTTGTGGTTCATAGTGAGTCTCCTCTCGCGGCGGATAGTATGTCCGAGGAACATACGAAGACGAGCGGAGACTCGGATTTCGCCCGCCCGCTATTTCTTCCCGAGTCCGTCACCCGGCTTAGGCGGCGGGAACGGGTAGGTATCGGGGACCACTTTGACGCCTGTGGTGAACTTATGCGGATACTTCATCCCGGAATCGTAGGTAAGCTCAACAAAGTAAGCCGTGTAACCGGAAGCAGGCTTGGGCGCCGAGGCGACGTACTTATCTTTGACCGGCGTGAGCGGGGAGGACTGCCAGCAGTTCTTGGTCGTCGTCAGCCGGAAGTCGCGCGCATTGGGGTTGGTGCACTGCCACAGCAGTACCTCCTTTGGCGAACCTGCCGGGCCTGAGAAGTTGGTCACCTCGATGGCGCCGTTCTTCTTGATCTGGAATTTGAAGTCGGGCCGCGGGCGGTTGCCGGCAATGGAGGCGAGGAAGGCGGTGAGCGTTTGGGGGACGTCGGAGGGACTCAGGTTGTGGCGCGTGTTGGGAACGTAGCGAAGGTGCTTTTCGCCGGAGAGCTGGTCGAAGTAAAACTGCGAGCTATCGGGCAGGAAGAAGTCATCACCCGAGGCGTTGATGATGAGCTTGGGCATCGTGAGGCGGTCACGGTATTCGAACGGCTCGACGATCTTCATGAGGTTCTTGTATTGCGAGGTGCCCATCCAATCCATGATGCGATTGTCGGTGTAGTCCTGAATGGCCGGAGCCCAGAAGCCATAGGCGCGCCAATGGTGGACGAAGCTGGGGACGATGTTCAGCAGGTCGATCACCAGAGGCGCGATGGCGACTACACGCTTGTCGACGGCGGCGGTGGTCCAGGTGGTCCAGCCGCGCTTGGAGGCGCCGGAGACGGCGAACTTGTCCACGGTGAGCGCGCCACCCTCGGGCGTTTTTGAGAAGGCGGTGATCGCATCCATGGCGCGGACGGCGGCCTTGGTCATCGGCAGGCGGGCAGGCCAGCGCTCATCGCCCGTGCGAAGGTACTTGTCCCAGGTGTAGGCGATCAGGGCGTCTTCGGTGCGGTTCCGTGCGGCCGGGTCGTCCAGGAACCGCAGGGTCTGGTTGGGGACGTTGCGAAGTTCGCCCACCACCATGCCGGTTTCATTGGCGATGGAGAGTAGCATGGCGTCGGGCCGCTCCGGCGCCGGGCGGCCGTTGGCGCTGCCGGTGATGAACAGCAGCCCGGTGGTGGTCTTCACGTTCTTGGGGCGGATGACGGTGAGCCAGTGCTTCCACAGAGGGCGGTCCACTTCGGCGGCGGTGAGCCAGGTTTGCGAGGCCATGTCGAGCACGGCGACCTGCGCGCCGCTGACCTCCTTCTTTGACGCGACCTCCCATTTGTAGGCGGGGTCGGGCGTTGCGACGTAGCGGTCCAGCGCGGTCTTCGCGGAGGCGGCGTGGAGGGGACGAGGGGCCGCAAGCAGCGTGAGCGCGGCGAGGCAGGAAAGAAGAATTGAGCGCATGCAGTGACCATTATGCCTGGAGGCGCGCCCGTGGCGGAGGCATGACGCGACAAAACGGGAAGATAACCGTTGCGAGGGTTGTCAATACTTTATTGACAAGAAAAAAGTACTGGGACTCTCAATCCGCCTGTGGTACGTGACTCTTCCACAAGTAGAGGTTTGAATAAAACAGTGAGCATTCTCGGAAGGGGAGTGCCGCCCAAATCGGAGGAGATTAGAAATGAAAAAGTGGATGGTATTGCTGCCCCTGGCCGCGATGTGCGCGCACGGGGCAATTATCGGAGTGAGCGGCCCCAACAGCACTCCTGGACAGGGGGTAACGGCCTGCCCGTCTACAGCAGCGTCTATCATCGCCGCGCCGGGGTCGGTCGTCGACGATGCTCCGGGCGCGACGAACTGTGCCCAGCAGGGCTTTGACGAAAAGCAGGGTGTCCTGCTAGCGGCGAACCTGAACACGGACGCGCCGGGCGCAAGCAACATTCTGGCGGGAACCTTGGTCAACAGCCACATGATCTTCCTGAACACCAATGGCAACGTGAATGTCCTGCACGACGGCGTGGTCTGGGAGTTTGATGGCCTCATCCTCGGCGTGATGTCGAACCAAAGCGGCACACTTGAGGCGAATTCCAGTGCTGCGTTGGGTGCCGCGGGCACGACGTATCCGGCCGCGTTTGGCAGCCGCGGGCTGGAATCACGCGACAGCTATTCGATCAACGGCCGCTTCCTGACAGTCAACATGCAGGTGACCGAACCGGGAGACTGGATTCGCGTGGTCACATCACCCGTTCCCGAACCCGGCACCTACGCGCTTATGGGCGCTGGCCTCATGGCGCTGGGCTTCCTGCGCCGCAGGAAGGCGTAAGCGAACCAACGAACTGAGAATCACGGCGCACCGGGCTTCGGCCTGGTGCGCTTTTTTTTGGCGGTAACTGGGTCATCGCCCTGGCTCCCTGACTTCCGCACAGTCCTCACCACTCCACCCGCGGTATCCTGTGCCCAGCCGGTGGCCACGAACGGTAAACCGGGGAGGTAAGTTCATGCGACTCATGTTGGCGCTGCTGCTGGCGGCGGCGAGCCTTTCGGCCAAGCGTCCGATCACACACGAAGATGTCTGGACGATGAAGCGAGTCGGCGTCCCGGTCGTAAGTCCCGACGGCCGCTGGGTTGTGGTGGGAGTTACCGAGCCCAGCTACGACGCGGCGAAGAACACTTCGGATTTGTGGATCGTCCCCTACGACGGCAGTGCGCCAGCCCGACGGTTGACGCAGAACAAGGGCGGCGAAGGCGACCCAGTGTTCTCTCCTGACTCGCGCACTCTCGCGTTTTCGGCCAAGCGCGAAGGCGATGAGACGGCGCAGATCTACCTGCTGCCGCTCGATGGCGGCGAGGCACGCCGCCTGACCAGCCTTTCCACCGGAGCTGCTTCACCCAAGTGGCGGCCGGACGGCAAAGCGATTCTCTTCCAGAGCAGTGTCTATCCTGGCGCCGCCGACGACGAAGCCAACCGCAAGGCGGCCGAAGAACGCAAAGCCCGCAAGTACAACGTGCGGACCTATGACAGCTTCCCCTTCCGCCACTGGGACCGCTGGCTCACCGATCAACGGCCGCACATCTTTGTGCAAGAGCTGGCCGGAGGCGCGGCGCGCGACCTGCTGGCCGGAACGAAGTTCATCACCCAGCCCGGCTTCAGCGGCCTCATCGGACCCGGCGGCGAGGATCTGCAACCGGTTTGGTCGCCCGACGGCCGCGAAATCGTCTTCACGGCAGTCACGGCGCAGGATCGCTCGGTGCGCGAGCGTGTACCTTCGCACCTTTACCGCATCCCCGCCACCGGCGGCGAACCTGTGGCCATTACCTCAGGTGGGGATCGCTATTCCGACCCGCAATTCCGGCCCGACGGCAAGGCGCTCTACGCATCGCAGGAGCGTGGCGAGCCGCTGTACAGCCTGACGCGGCTGGCCCGGCTCGATTGGCCGCCGGCGGCCGCCGCGGCGCCGAAGCTCATCACGGGATCATGGGACCGCTCCGTGACCAACGTCACCTTTTCCGCCGACAGCCGCACGGCCTACATCACGGCCGAGGACGAAGGGCTGGGCAAGATCTTCCAGGTGAATGCCGACGGCGGCACGGTGAGCGTGCTCTCGAAAGCCACCGAGGGCATGTATGGCGGCGTAGTGTCAGCCAGCGGGCGTGCCGCCCTGGCGGCGCGCTGGGGCGCAATGACGAAGCCCGACAATGTGGCCGCCATCGGGCCCGACGGCCAGCACCGCTTGCTCACCGACTTCCACAGCGCGCAAACCGCCGACCTCGACTGGGCGCCGCCCAAACACTTCTGGTTCACCGCCAAGAACGGCAAACGCATCCACAGCCTCGTCATTCTGCCGCCGGGCTTCGACGCCTCGCGCAAGTATCCCGTCGTCATCTTCCCGCACGGAGGCCCGCACAACATGACGGGCGACCAGTTCTTCTTCCGCTGGAACTACCATCTGCTCACCACGCCTGGCTACGTGCTGCTGATGACCAACTACACCGGCTCCACCGGCTTCGGCGAGAAGTTCGCCGCCGACATTCACTCCGACATTCTGCGCGGCCCGGCCGGTGAAATCGAAGAAGCCATCGATGCGGCAGTGAAGGAATTTCCCTTCCTCGACGCCACGCGACAGGCGGCTGCCGGGGCAAGCTATGGCGGCTACCTGATGAACTGGTTCGAGGGCAACACCAAACGCTTCCGCTGCCTGGTGAACCACGCCGGACTCACCGACAACGCCACCATGTGGGGCTCCACCGACGGCGCCTACTATTGGGAACTGCGCAACGGCGGGCCCGTGTGGGAAGGCGGCGGGGCATGGCGCGACCAGAGCCCGGCCACCTATGCCGGCAAGTTCTCCACGCCCATGCTGGTGACGCACGGCGAGCGCGACTACCGCGTGCCGGTGAGCCAGGGCTATGAGATCTACAAGCTGCTGCAGCGCCGCGAGGTGCCGTCGCGGCTGGTCATCTTCCCCGATGAGAACCACTGGGTGCTCAGCGGCGAAAACGCGCGCGTGCACATGAAGGAAGTGCTCGACTGGCTGAAGAAATACCTGTAGCGGGCTGACACGCGGGCTCGCCGCACCGTATCCTGGACGGACGATGCGTTGGCCTCTCTGTCTTCCACTCGCGCTTCTGCCGCTGTCCGTGATGGCGCAGGACTGGCCCCGGTTTCGCGGTCCCAACGGCTCCGGCGTGCTCGACACGCCTGGTTTGCCCGTTGAGTTCGGACCGGTGAAAAACCTGGCCTGGAAAGCAGCCGTGCCCTATGGGCAGTCCTCCCCCATTGTCGCCGGCGGGCGCGTCTTCCTCACTGCCAGTGAAGGCGACAAGCTGATCACGCTCGCCTTCGACGCCGCCACGGGACGCGAAGCCTGGCGGCGCGAGGTGACGCGTGCACATTCGCACAAGACGTATAAGGCGAACGATCCCGCCTCGCCCACGCCCGCCGCCGATGCCCGCAACGTCTACGCCTTCTTCCCCGACTTCGGCCTCATCGCCTATTCGCACGACGGCAAGGAACTGTGGCGCCAACCGTTGGGTCCGTTTGAGAACTTTTATGGCATGTCGTCGTCGCCCATCGTCGCCAGCGGTATGGTCGTGTTGCTCTGCGATCAGGCCAAGGGATCGTATCTGCTGGCGCTGGACGCGGCGACGGGCAAGCAGCGTTGGAAACGCGAGCGGCCGCAGGCCAACATCGGCTGGGGTGTGCCGATCGTGGCCGGCGACCAGTTGATCGCCGTGGGTTCGACACGCGTCGACTCCTACCATCTGGCCACCGGCGAGCCGCGCTGGTGGACGCCTGTGGCTTCTCAGGGGTCGATGGGAACCCCGGTGGCGCAGGGCGAGACGCTGTTTGTGACCACGCTCGGCAACGACGAACCGATGCTGCCGTCGTTTGAGTCCACCGTGGCGCAGTATGACCAGGACAAGGATGGGCGCCTCTCCGTGCAGGAGTTCGCCAAGGACAAGGACCTCGGCGAGCACTTCGGCTGGGTCGACACAAACAAGGACAACCAGATCGAAGCGGCCGAATGGAACCTGGCGCGCAGCTACGGCATGGGCGAGCACGGGGCGATGGCGATCCCGCTCAACGGCCGCGGGCGCGTGGAAAGCACGGCCTTCCGCTGGCGCTTCCGCCGCAACGTGCCCTATGTGCCTTCGCCGGTGCTCTACCAGGGCGTGTTCTACATGGCGAAGTCCGGCGGCATCGTGACGACGCTCGATCCGGCGACAGGCGCCCTGCGCAAACAGGGCCGTGCCAGTAGCGCGCCGGGCGATTACTACGCCTCTCCCGTGGCCGGCGACGGCAAGGTCTACCTCGTAAGCCAGGAGGGCAAGGTGAGTGTGCTCAAAGCGGGCGCCGAGTGGGAGGTGCTGGCCGTGAACGATCTGGGCGATGAGTGCTCGGCCACGCCCGCGCTGAGTAACGGGCGGCTGTTTGTGCGCACGCGCGGGTGGTTGTGGGGGTTCCAGCAGCGCTAACCGCGCGGCATATGGCGTTTACCCGCTCCGTGCAAGACGGTCATACTCTGCGTGCGTACCGATCCAGACCCACGTTACGGTGTCATCGCTCAGTCGTCCCAGTGCGCGGTGGTGATCGCCAACTCGAATAGTGAACTGGTCTGTCGTGCCCTGAAGTCGCCGGAAACGAAGCGAGGGATGGAGGTGATTTCGCCTCCAGAGACGGTAATTCTTGATCGCCAGTTCCTGAACAGGTTCCGGCAGCGCGCGAAACAGTAGCCAGAATCGCCGCGTAGCGGCCGATCTCATGGCCGCGCGGGCCACTCCTTGAGCAGACCTGCGCGCGATTCGGCTTCCGCCTCGGCGAATAGAGCATCCAGTTTCCCGGCGGCGGCATCCTTGTCCATCTGCCGGTCCCAGAGTTCCTGGTCACGCTCGCGCACCCATTCGGCAAGGCTGCGGAATTCCTCGGGTGTGAGACTGTCAATCGCCTGTTCGATTTGCTCGACACGGCTCATGAGAGCAGTGTACCACCGCCATATCCACCCCACGCCGCGCCCTCCTTACGCGGAGTGTAGTGATCTACGCTCTCTCTCGGAGGGGCCGAAGCCTCCCCTTCGGCACGGCCCGCGGCCTGCCGCCTGTAGGGCTGGCCACTGCCCAGTCGCTGCCGGTGTGGTCACCGTTCCAGTACACGGATCTGACTTCGAAAATGGGACCTTGCGCTCCGCATTCGAAATCGCCACAATGATGGATTATTCAGCAGGAAATAGCATCATGCTTGGCCATCCATCATACTGGCTCGCCTGCACCGTATTGGTGCAAGCGGTAAGCGCTCAACCCGTCACACCACAAATCAAGACGATCGCAAACGCCGCAAGCTATGCGGACAGTGTTTCGTCCGGGTCGCTTGTGACCCTCACTGGCCAGAACTTGGCCGCCGCGACCTGCCTTGCCCAGGACGGCCTGTTCCCCGACGACCTCTGCGGTGTTCAGGTCGAGGTGAACGGCGGGCGGATTCCGCTGCTGTTTGTAAGTTCAGGCCAAATCAATGCTGCCCTGCCCTATGTAACCGGTCCGGCGCGCCTGAAGGTGGTGAACAACGGCGCTGCGAGCGCGGAGTTCAACACCGAGATCAAACCGGCGGCGCCGGGAATCTTCTTCCAATCGAACCTCTACGCCGCGGCGTTGCTGGGCGACTACTCGATCCTGCAACCGACATACACGGCCCGCACAAACGGTGCAAAGAGCATCCTCCAGCTCTACGAGCTTGTTGAAAAATGATTCTCTGATGTTAGGAGGTGGAATCTGCCTGAAGAACTTCGCACAGAATTGACCTACAACGCGTCGAATCGAACGCGGCAGGCATTTGCTATCCCCTGATCAGAGATCATTCTGCGGCGTGTTCGAGTTTTTCAACAAGCTCCTAGCCGCGGTGCTTCAACCAACGCTCGCACACGAACTTGGACACGCCTTGGGCCGCGGACCAACTGGTGCGCACTCGATCTCTGACAAGCACGTTATGTACAGATTCGTTGATGCAGGTCCGAGGGCCACCTCCGCATTCGAGGGCGCGCATGATCGCTTGATCTATGGCCTCCCATATGGCTACAATCTGTCGAATACGTTTGAGGGAGCAAGTGCGCCTGCGCTGAAAACCGCTGCCGCACCGCAGATCAAGGCTGTGCAGCCGGATTACTCGCTTGCGCACGGACCCGTTCAGTAGAACTGTGCCAGCACGTTCGGGTCCTGTTGCGGCATGGCCTGGTGCAGGTTGCGCTCGGAACCGTTTCACAACTCCTGGGCAGCCGGGCACCGCCATATCGCCGCCTAACCATCCCTCCCCACGCATAGTGTAATGATTTACACTAGTGGTCGTGAGCCCCCCCTACATCCCGCTCGTCACCACCAGTTGGCACTCCATCCTCGACTCGACCATGTCCCCGCAGGTCATCGCCGCCGCGGCCGAGGCCTGCGCCATGCCGGCCGTGGGGCTGGCTGACGTCGATTCGCTCTCCGGCATGGTCGCGTTTCACAAAGCCGCGCGGGCCAAGGGCGTCCATCCCGTGGTCGGCGCGCGCGTGCGCCTCACCGGGTTCGGCGAGGCGCCGATGCGCTGCGCGTTGCTCGTGCAAAACGCCGCCGGCTACCGCAACCTCTGCCGCCTCCTCACGCGCGGAGCCTCGCGCGACAACATCGCCACGCTCGCCGAAGGGCTCATCTGCCTCTACCTGCCCGGCAACCCGGCCTCGCAAACCGTGCTCAGCTCCGTGCGCGAGCTGTTCGAGCGCAGCTTCGCCCTCGCCCTCTCGGTGCACACCGAGGAGGCGCGGCGCTCGGCGAAATCGTACATCGAGGCTGGCCGGCGCATGATGGCCCCGCTGGTCACCGTGGCCGAGTCGCACTACCTCACGCCCGAAGACCGCGAACTCTACGACGTGCTCGCCTCCATGCGCACGCTGACGATGCTGAAGCAACAGCATCCGGACAAGCTCCCCGCCTCGGGCGCGTTTCACTTTCACACGCAGCAGGAGATGCAGCGCGCCTTCGCCCACCTGCCGCAGGCGCTCGCCAACACCGAACGCATCGCCGAGCGCTGCCAGTTTGAACCGCCGCTGGGCGACCTCCACTTCCCCGACTTCCCCGCCCCGGCCGGCGCCGACCACATGCTCATGCTGCGCCAGTTGTGCGAGGCGGGCATGGCTCGCCGCTACGGCACGCCGAAGCGCGAGGCATGGGAGCGGCTGGAGCGCGAGTTGAAAACGATCGCCGAAACCGGCTACCAGGATTACTTCCTCATCTTTTCCGACATCGTGCGCTGGGCCAACGAACACGGCATCGAAACGCTGGCCCGCGGCAGCGCCGCCGGCAGCCTCGTCTGCTACGCGCTCGGCATCTCCAACGTCTGCCCGTTCCGCTTCGGCCTCTGCTTTGAGCGCTTCCTGAACAAGGAGCGCATGTCGTTCGCCAAGCTCGCCGACATCGATCTCGACCTGCCGTGGGACAAGCGCGACGAAGTGGTCGCCTATGCCTTCGACAAATACGGCGGCGGCAAAACCCACCCGCTCGGTGGCCGCGTAGCCATGATCGGCGCGCTGAACACCTTCCAGGGCCGCTCGGCCGTCGCCGACATCGCCAAGGTGTATGGCGTCCCCGAACGCGAGGTGCGGCGCTTCACCGAATACCTGCCCTCGTTCGTTGGCGATCCGCTGGCCGTACTCGACCGCATTCCCGAATGCAGGGACCTGCCCGTGACGCAGGAGCCCTATGCGTCGGCCCTCAAAATGGCCTGGCGCGTCGATGGCGTGCCGCGCCACCGCATGATGCACCCCTGCGGTCTCGTAATTTCGCACACGCCCGTCGAAGATCGCATGCCGCTCTTCCTGAGCGCCAAGGGCCTGCCCACCACGCAGTATGCAATGGACGACGTCGAAGAGCTCGGACTGCTGAAGATGGACCTGCTCGGCCAGGCGGGCCTCTCCGTGCTGCGCGACGCTGTGGCCAACGTGCGCTCGAGCCGCGGCGTCGAGGTGAAGGTGGAAGACGCCGATTGGGAGGACGGCGAAACCTGGGAGGCCATTGCCACGGGCAACGCGCGCGGCGTGTTTCACATTGAGTCGCCGGCAATGACCGGCTTGTTAGTCATGAGTAACTGCCGCGATATTGATTGCCTGACGGCGGTCGAGTCCATCATCCGCCCTGGCGCGGCCAACGAGGGCAAGAAGCGCGCCTTTGCGCGGCGGCATCAGGGCCTGGAGCCGGTGGACTATGCGCATCCGTCGCTCGAACCGCTGCTCGCCGACACCTACGGCCTGATGGCTTACGAGGAGCACATTCTGCTCGTGGCCAATGGCTTCGCCGGTGTGCCCTGGGGCCGCGCGGATCTGCTGCGGCGCGCGCTCGTGAAGAACAAAGACAAGTCGAAGATCGCCGAATATGGGGCCGAGTTCCGCGCCTGCGCCGCACGCATGGGCCGCAAACCGGAGGAGATCGAGGCCGTGTGGAAGTTACTCGAAGACTTTGCCGGGTATATGTTCAACAAGGCCCATTCGGCGGCTTATGCCGTGGAGGCGTTCCAAGGGGCCTGGATGAAGACGCGCTACCCGGTGGAGTTTCTCGCTTCCGTGTTATCGAACCGGCGCGGCTTTTACTCACCCATCTTGTATGCCCTGGAAACCCTGCGCTGCGGCGGCCGGTTCACCGTGCCGGACGTGCACCTCTCCGGCGAGCGCTGCGTGGTGGCCGGCGGCGCCGTCCGTCTGCCCCTGAGTTTCGTGAAGGGCCTGCGCGAGGAGACGGTCGAGCGGATTCACGAACGGCGGCCGTTTGAGGACGTGGGCGATTTCTTCCGCCGCGTTGAGCCCACGCGCGCCGAGTGGGTGGCGCTGCTCAAGGTGGGGGCGATGGGGGCGTTTGAGGAGCCGAGGGCGCGGCTGTTCTGGCGGCTGGCGCGGCTGGAGGCGGTGCACGCGCGCGCACGCGTGAGCCGGCACGAGGGGCTGCTGCTGAATCCCGAAGAGGCGGCCGAGGAAGCAGCCGGCGTGCGCGAGCACTTAGACGAGATGAGTAACTCGCCCAACCCGTCCTGGGAGCATGAGTTACTCGGATTTCCGGTAAGCGTGCATCCGCTCGATTACTACGGCCCGGGCGTCGACTGGGCGCGCTATGTTCCGGCGGCCGAAGCGCAGCGGCGCCTGGATGAGGAGATCGAGGTCTGCGGCCTGATCGTGTGCGACCGCCATCACACCACCGAGCGCGGCCCGATGAAGTTCCTCACCCTGGCTGACCGCTCGGGCTTTGTCGAGGTGGCCCTGTTTTCCGACGCCTACCGCCGCTTCGGCCACGCCACCACGCAACCCGTCGTGGCCGTGCGCGGCCTCGTCGACCCCTTCGACAATCGCAAAGGCGGCGTGATCAACGGCGCCATCGTGCGCGCTCCGGCCAAGGTACGGGCGCTGGGACGGGCCGGCTAAAGCCCGTCCCCCGCCCCCCGCTTGCTATACTCGCTGTTCATGCGAGTTGGCATCATCGGCACGGGCGCGATCTCGAACATGCACGCCCGGGCCTACAAGAACATCGGCTTTGAAATTGTCTGCTGCACCGACGTCTATGAGCCCGCCGGGCGGGCCTTCGCCGAGCGCAACCACTGCGAATTCCTGCCCTCTTACGAAGACGTCTGCCGCCACCCCGGCATTGATTACGTCGACCTCTGCACCTTCCCCGATTTCCGCATGCAGCCGCTGGAAATCTGCGCTTCAGTGAAGCGGCACATTCAGGTGCAAAAGCCGCTTTCCACCAACCTCGAAACGGCGCGCAAGATGGTCGACACGGCCAAAGCCGCGGGCATCCAGTTGGGCGTCGTCAGCCAGCACCGCTTCGACGACTCCACACTCTTCCTCGCCAAGGCACTGCAGGACGGCCGGCTGGGCAAGATTCTGCAGGCTGACGCCTATGTGAAGTGGTACCGCTCAGCCGAGTATTATTCGCGGCCGATCAAGGGCAGTTGGGCCACCGAAGGCGGCGGCGCGCTGATCAACCAGGCCGTGCACCAGGTGGACGTGTTGCTTTACCTCGTGGGCGCGGTGAAGGAAGTGTTCGGCATGTGGCAGTTAGGGGCGCTGCACAAGATCGAAAGCGAAGACGTGGTGACGGCCATGCTGCGTTATGCCAACGGCGCGCAGGGCGTGCTGCAGGCCTCGACGGCGTTCTGGCCCGGTTACTCCGAGCGCATCGAAATCCACGGCACCAAGGGCACGGCGGTGATCACGGGCGACAAGCTCACGGCCTGGGATGTGAAGGACGACGAGGGCGATCCGGCCCCCGTGGAGTCGCTCGTCATGTCGGGCTCGTCTGACCCGATGGCGATTCCGGTGACTCCGCTCGAACGGCAGTTCACGAACTTCGCCGAAGCGATCAGGACGGGCGGCAAACCGCTGGTGTCGGGCGAAGAAGGCTACCGGGCTTTGGAACTGGTGCTGAGCGTGTATCGCTCGTGCCGGGAGGGTCAGAAGGTCACGCTGTAATGGCCGCGGGGAAGGCGGGGGCGATGGGCGTGGCATGGTCGGTGCGCGTGCCGGCATCGAGCGCGAACCTGGGACCTGGATTTGACGCGCTGGGCCTGGCGCTGTCGTCCTATCTCACCTGCCGCTTCCGGCGCGCCAATCGCTTGACGATCCGCGTCACTGGCCGTGATGCCGGACAGATCTCCACGGGTGAGGACAATTTGATTTGGCAGACGGCGCTCGATGTGGCGCGCGATACCGGAGCCACGCTGCCGCCGATCGAACTCGAGGTCGACAACGCCATTCCGCTCGGCAAAGGCATGGGATCGAGCGCCGCCGCCCTCACCGCCGGCGTAGTGATTGCGGATCGCCTGCTCGAACTCGGCTGGCCAGCGCATCTGATCCTGAACGAAGCGGCGCGCATCGAAGGGCATCCCGACAACGTCGCCGCCTGCGTGCTGGGCAGTGTGGTGGCCAGCGCCATCGATTCCGGCGGCGTGGCGCGCGCCGTCAGACTGGAACTGCCGGAGAACTTCCTGGTTTCCGTTGTCGTGCCCGATTTTCCGCTGCCGACGAAGGAAGCTCGGCGGGCGCTGCCGGAAAGCTATTCCAAAGCCGACACCGTCTTCAACGTACAGCGGGCGGCGCTGCTCACAGCGGCGTTGGCCACGGGCTCGACCAGTGCCTTCCCGGCGGCCTTCGAAGACCGCCTCCACCAACCCTATCGCGAAGCGCTTGTGCCGGGGCTGGCCGACATCCTGAAGCTGCGCGCTCCGGGGCTGCTTGGCTGCACGCTCAGCGGAGCCGGCCCGAGCGTGCTCGTCTTCTACGAAAAGGGCCACGAGCAGGTGTGCGATCTTGTGCGGCAGATCTTTGCCCATCACGGGCGGCAGTCCGAGGTGATCCACGCTGGAATCGACCGGCACGGATATACTCTCGTTGAGGATCACGCCCCTTGGCCCACGCCCACCACCGCCGCACGTTTCTAGGATCGCTCGCCGCTCCCTTTGCCGCGCCGTTTGCCCAGCCGCTGACAGCGCAGTCCAACGCGCTCGACGCCTACATCCCGCGTCTTGAAAAGGCGCTCTACGAAAACGCCAATCCGTTCTGGTTCCCGCGCTCGCTTGACCGCGAGCGGGGCGGCTATGCGATCAACCACAACGCGCAGGGGCTCCCCAACGGACGGTCGACGAAGATGATCGTGACGCAGGCGCGCATGGTCTGGTATTTCTCGCGGATGGTGCGGGCCGGCATGACCAGGCCCGCCACAAAGGCGCAGTTCACCGAAGCCGCAGAACACGGGCTGCGGTTCCTGCGCACGAAGATGTGGGACCAGAAGCACGGCGGCTACTACTGGGAGGTGGAGCGCGACGGCGCGCCGCGGCGCGACCAGAAGCACCTCTACGGGCAGTCGTTCGCGCTGTATGCGCTGAGCGAGATGGCCATCGCGCTGCGCAGCCGCGAGGCGCTGGCGGCGGCCACCGAGTTGTTCCACCTGCTCGAAAAACACTCGCACGATGCCCAAAACGGCGGTTACGTGGAATGTTTCGAGGCCGACTGGTCAGAGACACCGGAGGCCAAGCCGGGCCCCATGGGTCCATCGCGCCTGAAGCTGATGAACACGCACCTCCACCTGATGGAGGCCATGACCACCTTCTACCAGGCGTCGATGCTGCCCATGGCCCGCGAACGGCTGCTCGAGCTCATGACCATTGAGTCAAACACCGTGGTCCGCAAGGACATCGCCGCCTGCGCCGACAAGTACACACGCGATTGGAGGCGCCTCACCGAAGGCGACTACGCGCGCGTGAGCTACGGTCACGATCTCGAAAATGTCTGGCTCCTCATGGAGGCGGCCAAAGCGGCCGGCGTGTCCGATGCGCCTCTGTATGACCTGTACAGAGTGAACTGGGCCTACTGCCTGAAGCATGGCTGGGACGCGGCGCACGGGGCGTTTTGCGATAGCGGGCTGCCCGGCCGGACGGCCGACCGCCGCCAAAAGGTCTGGTGGGTACAGGCCGAGGTGCTCGTCTCGGCGCTCAAGATGTACCGGCTCACAGGCGAGGCGGTGTACCGCGAAGTCTTCGAGAGGACCTGGGCATTTGTCGAATCGAAGCTGATCGATTGGAAGACTGGCGAGTGGCACTCCGAGGTCACCGCCGAAGGCCAGCCGCGCGGCGAAAAGGCGCAAATGTGGAAGGCCGGCTACCACAACGGCCGGGCGCTGGTGGAGTGCCTGGCCGAGTTGCGGCGGGCCTAACGCGGCGGGCCCGAGCCGCGGCGCGTCCACCCTACTGCATGAAGGTCTCGAAGAACTTGCGCATCTGCAGGTAGGCCGGACCGAGCGTCACCAGCAGCACCGAGGGGAAGATCAGGAAGAAGACCGGCAGCACGAGCTTGACGGTCAGCTTGCGCGCCTTCTCCTGGGCTGCGAAACGCATGTGCGTGCGCAGGTATTTCGAGTGCGTGCGCAGCGCCGGGCCGAGGCTGGTGCCGAAACGTTCGCCATCGATCAGCAGCGCCGCCAGCTTGGCCAGCTCCGATTCGCCGCTGCGCTGGGCCAGGTGTTCCAGTGCCTCGTAACGCGATTTTCCGGCGCGCATCTCCAGGTGGCAGAAGAGAAACTCGGCGCACAGGTCAGGGTAGACGCGGCGCAGGCTGCGGGCTGTATCGAGCATGGCCGAATCGAGCGACTGGCCGGCCTCAATGGCCAGCGTGAGCAGGTCCAGCGCCGGAGCCACGGCGGTGCGGACGCGGGCAGCACGGGCCCTCACTAGGAACTCCACCCCGCGCGGCGGCAGCAGGAAACCAAACCCCGCGCCGCACACGGCGGCCAGCAAAGCGTTCGCGGCGCCCCCGCTCACCAGTCCCCCGGCCCACAGCCCGGCAAAGGCAAGCATGCCGGCGCTGGCGATGCGAAGCCCGGAGAACACGGCGAGCGCCGACGGGTCGCGATAGCCGGCGCGAAAGAGTTTCTTGCGCAGACGGTCACCTTCGTTGCCCCGGGCCGGCATCAGCGCGCCAAGCGTGCCCAGGAGCGCGGCAAGCGCCGAGCCGGCGGCAAGGGCAGGTTCGGGATCGCCGATCAGCCTCTCGCGCTCAGGCGGCGCGCCGGCCGTGGCGTCGGCCGTGCGCAGACGCAACACCAGGTAGCCGCCGCCGGTGACGGCAAGCAGGACGAAGGCGAAGAAGGCGGCAATGATCAACATGGGGGCCTCAAATGCGAATGTCCACCAGTTTGCTGATCACCAGGTGAGCCAGCACCAGGCAAACGACCGCGGCAAAGATCAGGTCCTTCCCGATCGGGTGGAACCACAACGTCAGCATGTGCGAGGGATTCACCCACATCATCATGCCGGCGATACCCACCGGCAGGAAGGTCAGGATCGCCCCCGTCATCCGCCCGTGCGCGGCAATCGACCGGATCTCGCTTTTCAGCGCGTAGGACTCGCGCATCGTCTCGGCCAGCCGCGACAGCACCTCATGCAGACGCCCACCCGTCCGGCTCTGCAACTGAATCGCAGCGGCAAAGAGGTGAATCTCAGCCACCGGCACGCGTGAGGCGAAGTTCTCCATCACCTGGTCGAGCGACAGCCCAAGGGCACGTTCATCGGCCACTTTGCGCATCTCCTGCGACAACGGCGCTTTGCACTCCCGGGCCAGCATCTCCAACCCCGTCGCAATCGGATTTCCCGCCCTCAGCGAACGCGCCAGGGACTCAAGCGCTTCTGGAAATTGTTCTTCGATCTTATTGAGACGAAGCCTCCTACGCCTCATGATCATGAGGTAGGGCGCAGCTCCCGCCGCGAGGCCGCCTACGAGGGTCACGTAGCCGGGGATAAAGGTGAACGTTGCCAGGAACGCCCAAAACGAGGCCGCCGCCAGGAGCATCATGGCCGTTGTCCGGCCCACGCTCCAACGCATGCCGGCTTCGGCGATATGGGCCTGCAGGTTCTGGGTAGCGTTGATGCGCTCCAGCAGGCCACCCCAGAAGCCGATCGTACTCAACGCTTCATCACGCAGCAGGTTGGAGTCAAGCGCGGGCGACCATTCCACGTGCTCGCCCCCGGGGGCATCAAGGTCAGGCTGGGACGCGCTCCGTGGCGGCTCCACCATCGGCCTGGCGGCAGCCACGGCGACGATAACCGCCAGAAAGGTTCCGGCGAAGACAGCGGTGAGAATCAGGGGCAGCATGGCGGGCCTCCAGAACTAGCGGATGGCCGCCGTGCGCAGCGGTTCGGTGACGGCTGGCGTCACCACCACCATCAGGCGGCGGCCCGCGGCCTGGCCCTTGTGCGAAAACAGGCGCTCCATCACCGCGGGTACCTCTCGTTCCTCGGCGAGTCCCCCGACGAGAATACTCTGCCCGTTAGCCAGTTCCACGTCAGCCTCGACGCGGCGGATGGCGGTGCCTTCGCCTTTTGGCCAGGCCAACTCGGGGCGCACATGGAGTTTCAGCCCCCCATTCGAAGTGAGCGTCGGCCGCAATTGCATGCGCAGGGCGTACCCGGCGTGGCGGCCCGAGTCGAGCATCACATCGCGCTCGTGGCCGGCCGTCAAGCGGCTGCTAGAAACTACTTGAAGTTTATTGCCTTTTTCTAGCATTCCAAAGGCTGTTTCCCAACCTGATCCAGGCGGAAGAATGGCGATCCGGGGAGAATCGCCGGAGAGCTTCGCGAGCAGGCCCGGATCGAGCCGGCTGAGCGCTTCCTCACCTGCCCCCACGACGCGAATCAGGAAGCTCACCTGCCCCTGGCTGCGAACTGGCAGCGGCTCTGAAGTGACCTGCGACAGCGAGATGGCGACAGGGCGCCGCGCCGGGGAGCGGCCCGTCATCACGCCGGACAGCGAAGCGGGAGAAAGCGGCGAAGAGTCTGCATCGAGAGGGTTTCGTAGCGTCAGCCGGACGCGCGCGCCGGAATCGACCGCGGCCACGCGGTCAGCGTCGGCGGGGCGAATGAGCAGGGTCACCACCGGAAGCGTCGAGCGTCCCGGCGTAGGTTCAGGCTTGGCATCCACGCGCAGCACCTCGACGTTTTCCAGTATCGTCCGCACATCCACTTCGGCCTGGTTGCCGCGGATGTGGACGGCTTGCACATCCACCTTATGTCCTCGTTGCAATATTCCCAGCAAACCTGTTGAATCGCTGACCATTACGGAGATGGCTCGCATCCCTTTCGGAATCCCCAGTCCGGCGCCGGCACCGGTGTGGGCGGAAGCCACGCGCGGCTTGGTGACGGCCTCGTTGGCGGCAATCGGCTCCAGTGTGGTCAGCCCGGCAAGCTCCTGCAAGGTGGCGTGCGCCCCCTCTGGCGCGGCGCCCGACCAGTGGATCACCTTGAGGTCTTCCTCGGTCAAGGTGGCCCCCTTGGCAATGTTGCGGCTGGCAACCACCACGCTGCGGCCTCCGGAAGCGGGTTCTCCGAGTCTGCCCGCCACCAGCCCGTAGAAAATCGCCGTGGACAAGATGGCCACCACCACCGCTATGCCGAGTAAGGGAACCAGATTCTTTTTCATCACCATATGCCGTCTCCAGCCGGCGGATCGCCCCGGGATTCCGGCACACTCCCGGTGTGCGGAGGGCTTTGGCCCCAGGGTAAGCCTCTTGCCAATATCGGCAGAATCGGGCGAACCCATTAACCGGGCGGGGAAATGGCCGTGGGCGCGGGCGATGCAGTCGCGCAGCCCAGGCGCGCCAGAGGTTCGCGCGCACGTGACGGGACACAAGAGGGAAGGGGCGGGCGCGACGGGCAGTCCGCCCCATTTGGACCTTCGGTTACTGCCGTCGGGCCGGCAGGGCGGCGGCTATGCCGGTGGCGGCGGCGCTGCAAACTGGGTGGCCCCAGCCGCTCGCGCTGACGCCCGTGGAGTGCCCGGGTTCGGTCACGATGTCATGGACGATATTGTCCGGGCGGGCCGCGTCGCCGCTGACGCCGGCCGGGAGGTAGTCCAATTGCAATGCGTTGCGGACGCGCCAGGCGATGATGTGGTCGGCGCACGAGGTGTCGCCGGAAACCCCCAGCCCGCCGATCAGGTTGCGGCCAAAGGTGTACAGTCCCAGTCCGCCCCCGAAGATGTTGACGCCGCCAATGCGGCCGCCCACCATCGGATCATTCCCGTCGCCGTTCAGCTTCGGGTTCCCCCGGTAGGCGACCTCCGGGTCCACCGGGTTGCTGTGCTGCAGTCCGGCCAGCGAGCCGCCAGGCTGCACGGCGCTGTACAGATTGGCCGTGGATAGCGCCAGGGCATTCAAGCTAAACGCATTGGCAGTGTTCGCCTTCTGCGCGGCGATGACCCGGCTGCCGGGCCACTGGTCCGCACGCGTGGGGCCGGTGTAGGCAACCACGCACACCACGCCGTCGCGGTTCACAATGGACGCCCACATGTGGTTGCCCAAGCCGCCGTTGGTCTGGCCGCTGTTCAACCCGCGCGCCGCGATCAGGGCATTGCGCAGTTCGAAATGGGTGGGCAGCCCCTTGCAGGCTTCGCGTGAATCGCGTCCGTTGTTGTCCGCGTCATCGGTTTGGCCCCAGACCGCTGGGGTGAAGGTGAACAGAGTCGCCGCCATGGCCAACGTGGCCACGGAGCGTGGAAGTCTGTGCATGGCTCGTGATCTCCTTTACATGCCTGGACGGGGCGAGTCCATTCTCACACGGAGGGATGAAAAGGGGAAGCAGGTGTTCCCCCGAGGTCCTCCAGATTCCGCTGGTGGGGATTGACGCTCAGGCGCGGAAGGAGTAAATTCCGCTGTTTGAAGGTGTTCGAAGGGGTGCATGACGACAGGGCCTGGGCGGAAGGCGAGTCGACTATGGTTCTCGGTTTTGGCCGGGGCGCACTGCGCCTCACAGGCGTGATGTTCACGGCATGGTGCTGCTCAGCCATCGCGCTGCCTCAGGATGTGAGCGGAACATGGGAGGTGATCTTCAAGGGCAGCGTGAGGACAAAGTTGGTGCTCCACCAGCAGGGCTCGGCTGTCACCGGTGTGTTGACCACCACGGACAACTCGCGCGGCGAAGTAAAGGGCACGTTCGCGGGAGGCCGCCTGCGCCTGGAGCGCGATACGGGATTGAAGACCGTCCAGCGCTATGAGGTTGACGTCGCGGGCGATGAATTCCGCGGCCACTTCCGCAATGTGGGCGCCTATCCCGACGACGGAACCTTCACCGGCCGGCGCGTCGCCAGCGGATCCCCCGGCAGCGCCCTCGTGGACGGAGTGTGGGTCGTCTATTTCAAAGAACGCGACAGGACGACTCTCACGCTCAAGCAAAACGGCGATACGGTGACAGGCACGCTCGTGACCACCGACCGCTCGCGGGGGGAGGTCCGCGGAACCGTGAAACGGAACGTGCTGACGCTCATGCGGGACACTGGGCTGGCCACCATCCAGCACTACCAGGTGACCATCGAGGGTGACCGGTTCACGGGACGCTTCCGCAACGAAGGCCGCTGGCCGGACGAAGGCAGCTTCACCGGGCGGCGGGAGTAAGCCCGTCGCGCAAGCGGCCGGCCTGCGACTGGATCCCGGCCCGCCTGTCGGGGCTTAGACGCACCAGGTTGTTGAGTTGCATTCCCATGCGGGGGATGCGCCGGAGCTGTGCCTCGTTGCGCAGCAGGAAGTCCCAATAAAGCGTGGTGAACGGGCAGGCGCCGGGGCCGGTCGCCACGGCCGGGTCATAGCGGCAACCCTGGCAGTAGTTCGACATGCGCTCGATGTACTTACCCGTTGCGGCATAAGGTTTTGAGGCCATGATGCCGCCATCGGCAAACTGCGACATGCCGAGCGTATTCGGCAACTCCACCCATTCCACGGCGTCGGCATAGACGGCCAGATACCACTCATGTACCTGCCGCGGCTCGACGCCCAGAAGCAGCGCGTAGAGCCCGGTCACCATCAGGCGCTGGATGTGGTGGGCGTAGCCGTGCGCAAGCGTCTGCCCGATGGCCTGGCGCAGGCAGTTCATCTCCGTGTCGGCGGTCCAGTAGAACGCGGGCAGGGGCTGATGGGCGTCGAGCGCGTTCAGTGTGCCGTGAGCCGGCATCTTCAGCCAGTAGATACCCCGGACATATTCGCGCCAACCGAGGATCTGACGAATGAACCCCTCCACCGCCGGCAGCGGGGCCGAGCCTTCGCGGTACGCCTGCTCGGCGGCGGCAATCACTTCGCGCGGGTTGAGCAGCTTCAGGTTCAAGGCAGCCGAGAGCCGCGAATGAAACAGGACCGGCTCTCCCAACCACATCGCGTCCTGGAAGTGTCCGAACAGCGGCAGGCGATGGGTGATGAAATCCTCGAGCGCGGCCACGGCCTGGCTGCGGGTGACGGGCCAGTCAAACGTCTGGGTGGAGCCGGGGTTGTCGGGGAACCGCGCGTTCACCAGTTCGAGTACCGCACGCGTGGTGGCATCCGGCGGGAACGAGGCGGGGCGGACGTGAAGCGGCGGACCTTGCGCCGGGAACGAGCCACGGTTGTCGGCGTCGAAATTCCAGGCCCCACCGGCGGGTTGGCCCTCCTCCATCAGCAAGGCGTAGCGCCGCCTGGCTTCGCGGTAGAAGAACTCCATGCGGAGTTGCTTGCGGCCACGGGCGTGAGCGGCAAACTCCTCGCGCGTGTAGAGGAAGTGGGTGTCGTCCAGATACTCGATCGTGGGGCACACCGCCCGCAACTCTTGCTCCACACGGTACTCGCCCGGCTCGACGCAGAGGACGCGGCGCGGGGCGTGCCGGGCGATGGCACGCCCTAGCGCCTCAGCCAGCGAACCTGGATTCCCCGGCTCATCCAAGACGTGGTATTCGACCAGGTAGCCGCGCGCCACAAGCTCGTCGCGAAAATGGCGCATGGCCGAGAGGAATAGCGCGGTGCGGACCTTGTGCGAAGGCACGTGCGTGGACTCAGCCGCCACTTCAGCCATCAGGATGCGGTCGCATGTGGCGTCGAATGCGGTAAGCGCCGGGGAGTTTGCGTCCAACTGATCGCCCAGAATCAGCACAAGGTTGCGAAGGCTCATTAGTTGAAGATGCCGGCAGGGACTTCGAGGTCGTTCTTTCTCCGTTGTGAAGTAAGATGGAAAACAACCTTCAGGACGGAGGACTCATGCGGTTGACTTATGGATTCACTCGATTGCTGCCCCTACTCGGGCTTCTTTTAGCACTGGGCGGAGAAGCCCGCGCTGCGCTCCTGAGCGAAGCGGTGTTTGCCTACTCGGGAGGAGCCACCGGCGGGACCTACCTGGTCATCAACACCTCGCTCGGCGAGACCATCCTCCCCTCGGTGGCACGGGGATGGTACGACGAGACCGGCGCGGATAACGGAGCCACCGCAACGAACAACTACATTGCCGGACTGTGCGGCTCCGCCGATGGTTGCGATTCAGTCGATCTGAGATTTCGGAACTGGTTCATGTTCAGCCCGACCGAACTGCCGCCCACCATCCTCGGCGCGACCCTCTATCTGGAGGTTCCGGCGGTGAATGGTTTTGCCAGCCCCCAGGGCGTGGAATCCTACACGCTCTACTCGGTGGAGTACGGACCGCCGGCGATCACGAATGGCGCCGGCCTGCCCGGCTACTATGACCTCGGCGACGGAACGGTGTACGGCGCGCGTGACTACACACCGGCCGATAGGGGGACGACGCCAGGCATCGTCCTCAACTCGGCCGCCGTGGACGCGCTCAAAGTGCTGGCCCTGCAGGGCGGCAACTTCATCCTCGGAGGCGCCGTCACAAGCCTCGACGAAACCGCGGTGCCGGAACCGGGCACGGGGGGCCTCCTCGCAGCCGGGTGTGCCCTGTTCGTCCTGCTGCGCAAACGGTAGGCGAAGCGGAGCCAACGGCGTGCGCTCCTCGCCTGGCTCAGCGCTACAATCGCAAGCGAAGGCGAGGAATTCACAATGCGATGGTTGGCTGTGCCGGCGATGTTGGCGGCCCTTGTGTCGGTGGCGAGCGCGGCGGACCTTGAGCAATCCGCCGCCCAGCATGAACGGGCCCTGGCGGCGTCGCACCGGTTGATGCAAGCCTGGCTGCGCCATGCCGATGCCAAAACCCTCCTGCTGCCTGACCGCACTGGCGACCCCAAGCGCACCTACACGCCGCACAACTCCGGGGCCGACCTCTATCCTTACCTGATCCTCACCGCGCGCCTGACCGCGCCGGAGCTCTACGCCGGGCGCATGCGCGACATGCTCCGCAACGAGATCCGCTACACCAACGCGCTGAAGGGCGTTCCCGGCAATCTCGAACTCGCCGGCGGAACACTCGGCCCGCCCAGCCTGTTCGGTGCGGGCGAATACGCCAAGGACGGCTTGATCACCGTCACCGAATATCTCGGCCGCACACCCTGGACCAGCCGGCTCATCGACATGGTGGCCGCGGCCATGGAGCAGGCCCCCGTGGATTCGCGATTTGGCAAACTCCCGGCGGCCGACAGCGAGTTGAATGGTGACTACCTCCAGGTGTTGCCGCGGCTCTATCTGCTCACGGGCGACGCGCGCTACCTCGCCTGGGGACGGCGTATCGCCGATGCCTACATCGAGGAGGTGCTGCCCGGCAACTTCGGACTGCCGAGCATGAAATGGGACTACGCGGCCCATAGCGGCGACCGCCGCCTGAAACTGCGCGACCACGGCAACGAGGTGATCGTCGGGCTGGTCACGCAATTCGCGCTGGAGCACCAGTTAGGTTCCGAGCGCGTGGCGAAGATGCGCCCCGTGCTGGCGCGCATGCTCGACCGCGTGCTCGCCTCGGCCAACGCCGACGGTATGCTCTACAACACGATCGATACCGAGACGCTGAAGCCTGTGGATGATCGCTTGAGCGACAACTGGGGCTATCTGTACGGAGCGATGTACACGTTCTACCAGGTAACGGGCGAGACGAAGTACCGCGATGCAGTGCGCCGCGTGTTGCGCAACCTGCCCAAGTACGCCAACTGGTGCTGGGAGCCGTCGCGCAATGCTCTCGTCAATGCGCGCAAAGATGAGAAGCTGGGCTCCTTCGATGGCTATGCCGATGCGATCGAAAGCGCGCTCTACCTGGTGAATCGCGAGCCGGTGCCGGAAGCGCTGGCCTGGATCGATTCCGAGATGGAGGTGATGCTCTCCATGCAGCGCGCCGACGGGCACATTGAGGATTGGTACGGCGAAGGCAATTTCAACCGGACGGCCTTGCTGTGGGCTCTCATGAAGTCGCAGGGAGTGCGCGCCGCGCCCTGGCGGCCGGGGCTAAAGCTAGGAGCCCTACGCGAGGGAACGGGGCTGCGTCTGTGGCTCAGCGCGCCGGCAAAAGTGGAGTTCGACTGCGCCCGGCACGAGCGCGTGCACAACTGGGGGAAGAACTATGTGCGGCTGAACGAATTTCCCGAGTGGTTCACGGTTGATGAAAACGCGCTGTACGAAGTGAACGGGCCGCGGGCAGCAGCCCGGGTCGTGGCGGGCTTTGAACTTGTCGAAGGGGTCGGGCTGGAAGCGGGCATCACCACTGTAACTCCCCGCTAAAGCCGCTCGATGGTCACCTCGGCGTTGTAATCTGGCTCGCCGGAGTGCGGATCGTAATGGCGGGCAATCAGGTGGTTCACCTCGGGCCAGTGCGCCTGGACACAGCCCTCGGCCAGCGGACCAGTGCGCAGCCTCGCGCGGTATTCGCCATGCGGGGAGCGCAGCAGGACGCGATCGCCGGCGCGCAAACCGAATGTGGCGGCATCACCCGGCGCCACGATCACCTCGTCGCGGTCGAGCCCCGTGAGCGGGTCATGGTCGTTCCAGAGGATGGAGTTAAACTGCGCGCCGCGACGCGTCACCAGCAACAGCTTCGCCCGCAGTTGCGGCGGAGCAGTCACGGAAAAGCGGGCTTTTCGATCCTCGAATGCCGGGCAGATGGCGTTCTCCAGCAGCCGCACGCCACCGTACTGGATGGCGTCGCCTTCAGCCTTCAGTTGCACGATGCCGCGGTAGAGAGGAATGCTGCGGTCCATGTCGGCGCGGATGGCGTCCCCAGTTTGAAAGTTGATCGACTCGCGCGCCGGGCCATCGAGCAAGCGCAGCCCGAGGTCACGGAGAATGACCCACTCCGAGCGCGCTTCGCCCACCGTGTCGCCTTCCTTGCGGCGGCCAATAAAGGGCGTGTAGCGGATGCGGCGCTCAGTGCCGGTTTGCGTGCCGCCGCCCTCCTGCTCATAGCGCGTGCGCGCGGGCAACAGAACCACAGCCTCTTCGCCGGGGTCCGACAGCATCGAGGTGTTGAAGACGATGTCCTGGTGCACACGCAGCGGAAGGCGGCGCAGCGAATGGTCCATGCGCTCCGGCTCGGGCATCGTCTCGATAAAGTTCCCGCCGATGATGTAGAGCGCGTCGAGTTCGCCGTTGTAAGCGGCTTCCAGCATGTGGCCGCAGGAGTGGCCGCGCCAGGTGGGCAGCGGCGCGCCCCAGAGTTGAGAGTAGTACCCGGCGTTGCCGTCGTGAACGAAATCGGGCACTGCGCCCACCTCGGCTCCGCCCTGCACCCCGGAATGGCCGCGTATGGGCACCAGCCCGCAGCCTTCGCGGCCGAGCATGCCGCGAGACAACGCGAGGTTGATGAGCGCGCGCACGTTGTCCACACCGTTGGGGTGCTGCGTCAGTCCCATTGACCAGATGAAGATGGCGCGCTGCGAGGCGGCGTAGAGCAAGGCGAAGCGTTCCATCTCTGAGCGCGGCAACCCGGCCAGCGCTTCGAGGTCGGGAAAGCGCTCGCGGTCGAGTTCGGCTTTTAGCTCCGGCCAGCCGTTTGTGCGCGACTCGATGAAGGCGCGATCGATGGCATTTCGTTCGTCGAGCACCTTCATCACGCCGTTGAAGAACGCCACGTCGCCGCCAGGCCGCACGGGAAAGAAGTCATCCAGAAAGCGCGTGCCGAAGATCGCCGACTTCGTGATCGAGGGGATCCAATAGCGCTCCAGGCCGGGCTCGCGGTATGGGTTCACCACGGCAATCCGCGCGCCATTGCGCTTGGCGTGGTAGAGGTACTTCATCGAGACCGGTTGGTTATTGGCGAGATTCGTGCCGGCAAGCACAAGGAGGTTCGTCTTCAACCAATCGGAGTAGCTCACCGTGGACGCCGCTACGCCGAGTGTGGACTTCAGCGCCACCGAGGACGCGGCGTGGCAGAGCCGCGCGGCGTTGTCGATATGGTTCGTCCCATAGAGTCGCGCCAGCTTCTGGGCGACATAGTAAGTTTCGTTGGTGAGCCCGCGCGAGGTGAGGAAGAAGGCGGCCCGCTCTGGCGCAGTGCGCCGCAGGCGGGCGGTGATGAGATCGAGCGCATCATCCCAGGAGAGCCGCGAGAAGCCGCGTTCGCCGGGGCGGCGAATCAGCGGATGGGCCAGACGCCCCAATTGGCGCAAAGCCTTATTGTCGAGCGTGCGCAACCGGGCCACGTCTGAGAAGGCGCCTTCAGGCGCGGCCGGCATTGTGTTCATGCGGAGCAGGCGAAGGCGCGTCAGACAGAGATGCAGTCCGGGAACGGTGTCGTCCTTGAGCCCGCGCGGCGTCAGCGAGCAGCCATCGCAAACGCCGTGGCGCAGCACGCGCCAGGCGTAGCCGAGGTGATCGCGATTCTCCCAGATGAGCCGGAGCGTCTCCAACTGGTGTTGCGGTTTCTGATGACCGAGGCCAAACGGAGCCCAGCCGGCAATACGCATGCGGTCCATGATACACGGGGCAGCGCGTATCGCCGCGCACCGAATTCGGCTAGAGTGGAGCAGGATTCCAGGAGGATCGATATGCGTTTTCTCATCGCCGCGGTTGTGTTCACGGCAACGGTGTGGGCACAGGCGCCCGCGCCCGTGCCGGCTATCGTTTCACCGGAGGTGCATGCCGATGGCCGTGTCACGTTCCGGCTGCGCGCCCCCAAGGCCGCTGAAGTGACCGTGCGCGGCGAGTGGATGACGCAGGCCGAGAAGTTAACCAAGGACGAAGCCGGCGTGTGGAGCACGACCGTGGGTCCGGTGCCCGCAGACATCTACTCCTACACGTTTTCCGTCGACGGCATGACCGTGCTCGACGCCGTGAACAACCGCATCAAGTCCAGTTCGCGCGGCGCGGGCGTGAGCGTCGTCGAAATTCCCGGCGGCAGGCTGCACGAGGTTCGCGACGTGCCGCATGGAAGCGTGCAGGCGCACTGGTATCAATCGCCTCGGATCGGTGCGACGCGGCGCGTCATGGTCTACACGCCGCCAGGCTATGAGAACGGCAAGGAGCGCTACCCCGCTCTCTATCTACTGCACGGCAACGGCGACACCGAGGGCGAGTGGTCGGCATTCGGCAGGGCCAATTTCATCCTCGACAACCTGATCGCCGAAGGCAAGGTGAAGCCGATGCTCGTGGTGATGCCCTACGGCCACACTGTGCCCCCCAATGACCTCTCCACGGGCAGCCGCGGCCGCAACACGCAGCTCATGGAAGAGGATGTGACAAAGAACATCATTTCGCTGATCGACAAGCGCTACCGCGTCGCGCCCGGTGCGCGCAACCGGGCCATCGCCGGACTCTCCATGGGCGGCGGGCAGTCCATCAACATCGGCCTTCACAATCTCGAACTCTTCAACTGGGTGGCCGTGTTCAGCGCGGGCGTGGGCGGCGGAGGCGGCGCGGCGGACCGGCAGGCATTCGAGCAGCGCATGTCAGCCGTGCTTGCCGACAAGGAAGGGACCAATAAGAAGTTGAAGCTCCTCTGGATCGCCTGCGGCAAGGACGACCGCGCCATGGCCGGAGCCGAGCAACTGGCCGAACTCCTGGAGAAAAACGGCATCCGCCACACCCTTCGCAAAACCGAAGGGGCGCACACCTGGCGCGTATGGCGGAGCTACCTGGCCGAACTCACGCCGCAGTTGTTCCGCTAAGCCGCTATTCAAACTGCTTGCGGAACTCGGCAAACTCCGACCGCAGACCGGCCATCTCCGACTTCAGAGCCTCCACCTCCGATTCGAGGTGAGCCAACCGGTCCTCCCGAGGCGTGGCAGCGGGCCCATCGGCATGTTCGTGCGCGTGCGCGGGAGGCAGCGCGGCCTCGCCAAACAGCAGGTGCGTATAGCGGGTCTCGCGCATGCCGGGTTGCCGCGGCAGTTCCACCGCCATCGCCCCGCCTTCATGCTCAGCGAGCTTGTGTACCGCGTTCAGCACGGCGTCATGGTCATCGAAGCTGTACATGCGCTCCGTGCGGACCTTCAGTTCGTTCAGTGTATTCGGCCCGCGCAGCAGCATCGGCGTGAGCACGGCAATCTCGCGGCGGCCGAGGTTGAGCGTCTCAAACACGCGGTGGCCGTACTTCGGCACGCGGTGCTCTCCCCCGCTGAGCACGCTTGCCAGGTGCTTGTGCCGCAACCGCTCAATGGCGTCGAGCACCGTCTCCTCGTCGTAATTCGTCATCGGGTCGCGGTTCGACTTCTGGTTGCAGGCGTTAACAAGAGCGTTCAGCGAAAGCGGATAATAGTCGGGGGTGGTGAGGTCCTTCTCCATCATGCTGCCGAGGACACGGGCTTCAATCTCGTCGAGGATCACACTTGCCATGAGGGGCCTTTCCTTTTCTTCTTACCATGCGGAGGCGCCGGAGCGAGAATGCCGAACTGCAGCTTGCGGGCAACCGTGTCGATGCGCTCCAGCCTCACCGCCAGGCGCTCGCCAATGCGGAACTCGCGCTTGGTGCGCTGCCCAATGATGGTGCGCGTCGTTTCGTGGAAGAAGAAGCGGTCGCCAGGGAGCGTATCGATCGGAACAAGCCCTTCCACGAACCACTCATCCAACTCCACGAAAAAGCCATATTTCGTCGTGCTGATGATGAGGCCGGGAAACTCCTCGCCAACGTGACTGGCCATGAAGCGCAGCTTCTTCCACTCCACCAGTTCCCGTTCGGCGTCGGCGGCGCGGCGTTCGGTTTCCGACGAGGAGTCGGCCAGCCGCGCCAGTTGGTTGTGCGTATAGGGCGGCCCGGCCTGGTCAAACAGCGCACCCAGCACGCGATGGACGAGCAGGTCGGGGTAGCGGCGGATGGGCGAGGTGAAATGTGTGTAGGTATCGGCGGCGAGGGCGAAGTGCCCCACGTTGTCGGCCGAATAGCGCGCCTGTTTGAGCGAACGCAGCATCAGGTAGTGCAGGATGCGCTCCTCCGGACGTCCTTCCAGATGCGCGATCAGCTTCTGATAGTGCTTCGGCGTGATGGCGAGTTCGGAATCGGGGATGGTGATGTCGCGTTGCGTCTTGCGCCCGTCAGTGTGGCGCGTGGTCACCGGGAAGCGCTTCACCTTAAGGGCGCCGACGCCGAGCGATAAGCCGAACCGCACGGCGATATCTTCGAACTCCATCACGCGCTTCGGATCGGGCTTCTCGTGGATGCGATAGATCGAAGGCAGCTCGGCGTGCTCCAGATGCGAAGCCACGGCCTCATTGGCGGCCAGCATGAACTCCTCGATCAACCGGTTCGCAATGTTGCGGGGCCCACGCGAGACGCCGGTCATCTCGCCCATCTCGTCGAACTCGATGACCGCTTCCGGAAGGTCGAAGTCGATTGAACCGCGCCGCGTGCGCTTCTTGTTCAGGATGAGGGCGAGGTCGCGCATCTGCTCGAACCGAGGCAAGAGCGCAGCATAGCGCTCGCGCAACGCCGCCACCTCAGGCAAGGCGGCGTCGCCTTCCAGCACGAGGTGGACGTTGGTGTAAGTCATGCGCTCCGCGCTGCGGATGACGCCCCGGCAGAACTCCTGCGAGAGGATATCGCCGTGGCGGTCGATCTCCAGCAGCACGGAGAGCACAAGCCGGTCTTCATGCGGCCGCAGCGAACAGATGTTCGTCGAGAGCTCCAGCGGGAGCATCGGCACGGCGCGATCGGGGAAGTACACCGAGGTGCCCCGCATAGCGGCTTCGTTGTCAATGGGTGTGCCGGGGCGGACGTAATGCGAGACGTCGGCAATGTGCACCTGGAGCGCGTAATGCCCGTTGGGAAGCCGCTCCACCCAAACCGCATCGTCGAAGTCGCGCGCCGTTTCCCCGTCGATGGTGACGATGTCGAGTGCGCGGAAGTCTCGCCGCCGCGCCAGTTCGGCATCTGGAATTTCGGCCGCGATGGCCAGGGCCTGGTCCAGTACCTCGGGCGGGAAACGATGCGGAATATGAAACTTGCGGATCGTGATTTCCACGTCGATGCCGAAATCGTCGGCCTCGCCCAAAATCTCCGTGATGCGCGCCGAGCCGTCCGACGTGTTCGAGGGGAACTCGATGAGGTCGGCGTTCACCACCAGCCCTTCCAGATCCTCCACCGTGCGCACCTCAAGCGCCGGGGCGGCCACACGATTCACATTCACACCGCCTTTGGGCAGCGCGAGCGTGGGCGGCACCTCGATCCAATGCTGAATGCGGTCGTCGTATGGCTCGATGTAAATTTTGCGCCGCCGCAGCCGCACGCGCCCTACCAGCGACGTGTGCGCGCGCTCGATGATCTTGAGAATCTCGGCTTCCATCCGCCCAAAGCGCCCGCGCCGTAAAATGCGGACCGCGACGCGGTCGCCATGCATGGCCCGCGCAGCCTGGGCCGGAGGCAGGAAGATATCGCCCTCGACGCCGTACTTCGCCGCCTCCTTCGGTTGATCGGGTATAACGAAACCAAAGCCGTCGCGGTGAACCGAGAGGCGTCCGGTGAGCGGGGCTGAGGAGGAACGGGCCACGACTCTCCATGATAGCGAGGGGGTGCACCGGCGGGCCTCCCCGCCTGCGTTTGTTAAGCTGATCGAGTTATGGAACTGAAGAGCGTGAGGCTGGCCATCCCCGATGGCGCCAACATCATTGTCGGGCAGTCGCACTTCATCAAGACGGTGGAAGACATCTACGAGGCCATCGTGAATACGGTGCCGCAGATGAAGTTCGGCGTAGCGTTCAGCGAAGCCTCGGGGCCGTGCCTGATTCGCGTCGACGGCAACGATGAAGCGCTTACATCAGCGGCTACCGAAATGGCTCAGGCCGTCGGCGCGGGTCACACTTTCTATGTCGTCCTGCGCGACGGCTTCCCGCTCAACATCCTGGGCCGCATCAAAGACGTACCGGAAGTGGTGGGCATCTATTGCGCCACGGCCAATCCGGTGGAAGTGATTGTGGCCGAGACGGCGCAAGGGCGCGGCATTCTCGGCGTGATCGACGGCGAATCGCCCAAAGGCGTGGAGACGGCGGCCGACGCCGAGGCGCGCCGCGGGTTCCTGCGCAAGATCGGATACAAACGGTGATCATTCGCAACGAAGTGGAGTTGGAGGCGGCGCTCAGCGCGCCCAACGAGGCCGACATTGACGCGGCGCGGCAGTGGGGCGGCGATCTGCTGCTACTGGGCGTCGGCGGCAAGATGGGTCCGTCGCTGGCCTTGCGTGCCGTGAAGGCGGCGCGGGCAGCGGGCGTGGCGCATCAGGTCATTGGAGTGTCGCGCTTCAGCGACGAGCGGGCACAGACGCTGCTCGAACAGGCGGGCGTAAAGACGATCGCGGCCAACCTGCTCGACGAGGGCGATCTCGCCGGCCTTCCCGATTCGCCCAACGTCATCTACATGGCGGCCCGCAAGTTCGGCTCGACAGGCGACGAAGGCTACACCTGGGCCATGAACACCTACCTGCCCGGCCGTGTGGCCGAACGGTTCCGCTCCTCGCGCATCGTGTCGTTCTCCAGCGGCAATGTCTATCCGTTCGTCCCCGTCACCTCCGGTGGCGCCACTGAGGAATCGCCTACCGAGCCCGTCGGCGAGTACGCCATCTCCGCCCTGGGCCGCGAGCGCATGTTCACCCATTTCTCCCAGGTGAATGGCACGCCGGTAACGCTGCTGCGCCTCAACTATGCCGTGGAGATGCGCTACGGCGTGCTATTCGACATCGGCAGCAGGGTGTTCGCACGCGAGCCCGTGGACGTTTCCATGGGCAATGCCAACGTCATCTGGCAGGGCGACGCCAACTCGGTGTGCCTGCGCTCTCTGCTGCACGCCTCCTCGCCGCCGCTTGTGTTGAACCTCACCGGACCGGAAACGCTCAGCGTCCGTTGGGTCGCGCGCGAGTTCGGCCGCCACTTCGGCGTCACGCCCGAGTTCACTGGCGAAGAGTCGCCGCGCGCCCTGCTCAACAATGCCGCGCGCTGCTTCCAGATGTTCGGCTATCCCACGGTCAGCGTGGCCGAGTTGATCGAGGCGACAGCGCGGTGGATCGGCGCGGGCGGCCGCGCCCTGGGCAAACCGACACACTTTGAAGTGCGGGATGGGAAGTTCTGATGGCCTGGCATGACATCGTGGCCCGCGGCGTGGCCATCCCCGCCCATCCGCTGGCGCTCACGGCGGAACGCAAGCTCGATGAGCCACATCAGCGGGCGTTGACGCGCTACTACATATCGGCGGGCGCAGGCGGACTCGCGGTGGGAGTCCACACCACGCAGTTCGCCATTCGCGACGAGAAGGTCGGGCTGTTCCGTCCGGTGCTGTCACTGGCGATGGAAGAGGCGCGGCGTTCGGGCCGGCGCGACGAGTTGGTGATGGTGGCCGGGGTGGTCGGCCCCACGACGCAGGCGGTGCGGGAAGCCGAACTCGCGCGTGATCTGGGTTACGACTGTGCGCTGCTCAGCCTGGCGGCGCTCAAGTCAGCGACGCTATACGAGATGGTGGACCATGCGCGCGCCGTAGCGCGGGTGATGCCGGTGTTTGGCTTTTACCTCCAGCCGGCCGTGGGCGGGCGCGAGCTGCCCTACTCGTTCTGGCGCCGCTTTGCCGAGATCGAAAATGTCGTCGCCATCAAGATGGCCCCGTTCAACCGGTATCAGACGCTCGACGTGGTGCGCGCCGTGGCCGAAAGCGGACGCGCCGAGGCGATCACGCTTTACACGGGCAACGACGACAACATCGTGCCCGACTTGATGACCGGGTTTCCCATCGGCGGCCGCACGCTGCGCATCCGGGGCGGCCTGCTCGGCCACTGGGCCTGCTGGACGCGGCGTGCCGTAGAATTGCTGGAACGCGTGCATCGCGCCGAAGCGGGCGACTTCCCTGCCCTGTTGCGCCTCGGCGTGGAAGTAACCGACTCGAATGCGGCGTTCTTCGATGCGGCCAACCGCTTTCATGGCTGCATCGCCGGCATCCACGAGGTGCTGCGGCGGCAGGGTTTGATGCGCGGGCGCTGGTGCCTGGACGCCAATGAGGATTTGTCGCCCGGCCAAATGGGCGAGATCGACCGGGTGTATGCAAGCTACCCGCACCTGAACGACGACTCGTTCGTGCGGGAGCACATCGACGATTGGTTGAGATAGGAGAGAGGTTATGGCAGTAGATCCGAAGGATAGACAACTGGGATTCAACACAAGGGCGCTGCATGCCGGATACGATCCGGACGCGACCACGCACGCCCGCGCGGTGCCGATTTATCAGACCACCTCGTTTGCGTTCAACGATAGCGATCACGCCGCGCGCCTGTTTTCGTTGCAGGAGTTCGGCAACATCTACACGCGCATCATGAACCCCACGACGGCCGTGCTGGAAGACCGCGTGGCCTCGCTTGAAAACGGCGCCGCGGCGCTGGCTCTGTCCTCCGGGCAGGCCGCCCAGTTCATTGCCGTGAACAGCTTGCTCGAACCGGGCGATCACATCGTGGCCGCCAGCACGCTCTACGGCGGCACCTACACGCAGTTCGACGTCAGCTTCCGCCGCATGGGCTACGACGTGACCTTCGTCGATCCCGACGATCCGTCCAGCTTCCGCAAGGCGGTCACCCCAAAAACGCGCGCCATCTATGGTGAGACGATCTCCAACCCCCGCGGCAACGTGCTCGACATCGAGGCCGTCGCGAAAATCGCCGCCGAAGCGAACGTACCACTCATCATCGACAACACCTTCGCCACGCCCTATCTCTGCCGCCCCATCGACCACGGCGCCAACATCGTCGTCCACTCGCTCACCAAGTTCATGGGCGGCCACGGCACCTCCATCGGCGGCGTCATCGTCGATGGCGGCAAGTTCGACTACGGCAAGTCCCAGCACGGGCTGCTGAACAAGCCCTCGCCCGCTTATCACGGCCTTGTCTTTAGCGACCTGCCCAGCCCGCTCAACGCCATCGCCTTCATCCTCCGCGCCCGCGTGGAGGGCCTGCGCGACCTCGGGCCCTGCATCAGCCCGTTCAACTCCTTCCAGTTCATCCAGGGCATCGAAACGCTCGGCATGCGCATGGACCGCCATGTGGCCAACGCGCAGAAGGTGGCCGAATTCCTCGAAGCCAACAGCTTGGTGAAGTGGGTGAAGTACCCAGGCTTGAAGTCGAGCCCCTATCATGCTCTCGCCCAAAAGTACCTGCCGAAGGGCCCAAGCGCCGTGTTCAGCTTCGGCATCCAGGGCGGCTATGACGCCGGCAAGAAGTTCGTCGACAGCCTCAAGATCTTCTCGCACCTGGCCAACGTCGGCGATGCGCGCAGCCTCGTCATTCACCCCGCATCGACCACCCACCAGCAACTCAGCGCCGAACAGCAGGCCGCCGCCGGCGTCGAGCCCGACATGATCCGCCTGTCCATCGGTCTTGAGGATATCGACGATCTTCTTTGGGACCTGGAGCAGGCCTTGGCCGCTTCGCAAAAAGCCTGACCAGCCACGCGCTCACCGGCCGGCATCAGGCCGGCCAAGCGCCCGGCGGCCCCTGCCCGGCCGTCCCCGCACAGCGGCTAGTCAAAATCGAACGCACGCTTGGGAGGGCCCTTATCGGGGTCCTCCTTCGCTTTTTTGAACAGCTCGTCGAACTTCTTGTTCAGAATGTCCTTGTTGGCCTTTTCAGCGGCCACGGCCTTGGCGAACTTGGCGTCGCGCTCTGACTCCTCGCGTTTCAGGCGCGCCACGGCGGAATGCAGATCCTCCACCGGCCCCGGCTTCACTTTCGCTTCGTGTGTGATCACCGCGCCCGTGTCGATATCAATGCGCAGCGTGGCTTCGCAACACGGACACAGGACTTCCAGCAACGGTTGAGACGGCTTTGCCATACGGGATCAGAATACCGCAGGCGCCTCGGACCGGGATACTGCAACCCACCGAAGCACGCCCGGCGCACCCCGGACCGGCTAGGGGATACACCCGAGCGCATGGTCCGCAAACCGGAAAATCCTAAGGCGATTTCCGGGCTCCAGAGAGCCCCCTTACTGCATTGTTTGTTTAAGCGGAAGCAACTACTTTGGAGTTGGAGCAATATCACCGTGCTACGGTCAGTCATCATCTCAACCGACGTGGAGCTCAATCAGCGCCTCGAGGAACTGATTCAGAGGGCGGGCCGCATCGGCCTCGTGCGGACGGCCGAGAAACACCTGCCGGAGTATGAATTGGAGCGCTTTCTGCGCGCCAACGCCCCGCAGGTGGTGTTTCTCAGCACCGAGAACCTGGCCCAGGCGTTGGAGACCATCCGCGGCATCCACCAACACCTTCCCGGCTCCCAGGTGGTGGCCATCGACCGTGTCGCCGATCCGGCCGTCTTGCTCGATCTCATGCATGCCGGCGTGCGCGAATTCCAGGCCTATCCGTTTGACTTGAACAACTTCACCTCCATGGTGCAACGGCTGGAGGCGCTGCTCGAACGAAACCCGGCGCAGGTGAACGAGGGCGATACCTTGTTGGCCTTTCTGCCGGCCAAGGCCGGCAGCGGCACCTCGACCATTGCGCTCAACACAGCCATGGCCCTGGCCCGGCTGCCTGACATGAAGGTGCTGCTGAGCGATATGGACCTCAACTCGGGCATGCTCGGCTTCATGCTCAAGGTCGACGCGCCGCAAACCATCTACGAAGCCGCCGAACACTCCACCCATCTCGACGAGCATCTGTGGCCCCAACTGGTGACCAAAGTCGGCGGCATCGACCTGCTCGCCGCCGGACGGCTCGACCCGCAATCGCGCATCGAACCGATGCAAATCCGCCACATTCTGAGCTTCGCGCGGCGCTTCTACAAGACCATCTGTGTCGATCTCTCCGGCAACATGGAGAAGTTCTCTCTTGAGGTGATGCAGGAGGCCAAACAGGTCTTCCTCATCTGCACACCGGAGATCCCGGCCCTGCACCTGGCACGCAAGAAAATCCAACTGCTGCAAAGCCTTGAACTGGGCGACCGCATCTGCGTGCTTCTCAACCGCTCACAGAAACGGCCGCTCATCACGACCCAGCAGATTCAGCAGCTCCTCGGCGTGCCCGTCTACCAGGAGTTCCCCAACGACTACCGTGGCGTGCACCAGGCACTCACCCAGGGCCAGGCCGTCACCCCGGAGTCTGAGTTCGGCAGGCAGTTCACCGAGTTGGCCTACCGCGTCACGCAGCGCAAAAAGCCGGCCAAAACCGATACCAAGAAGAAGTCGATCCTGGATTTCTTCAACGTGCTCCCCGGCTATTCCCTCTCCGCTGAAAAAAAGTAGCGCCCCGGCCACTACTCGTTCTTCTTGAGCGTCGGCGCCCGGCGTGGCTTCGCCGGCGCCGTGCGCGGGCTCACGCCCCGTGTAACCGGCGCCGCCGGTTCAGCCACCACCGCCTCCGGCGGCGGCTCTCGCAACTCCGCTTTCGGCCGGCACTCGCCCACTTTTACGTGGAACGCTGAAACGCGCTCCCAGCGCGCACCCGTGCGGCGCTCCATGATGTGGATGCCCAACTTCCCATCCGCCCGCAACCGCCAATCGGCATTCGAGGTCGCCCGCCGCGGCACGGCCAGTTTGAGCGGCCGCCCGCTCACCTCCCGCACCTGCCACGATTCCCCACTCGTCAGAGAGTCGTAGCGCTCGTACCGCGCGCCTGTTTCCGTGGCGGCGCCGCGATCGATCAGCAGGCTCCCCGAAGTCTTCGATTCAAAGTGGAACTGGTCAATGGTGGCGATGCGCGACTCCTGAAACACCGGCCTCCGGCGCCACGTCCTCCCGCCATCGGTGGTGAGCAGGAAGAACGGGTCGCGCGGCAGCGATTCGAGAATCTGTCCGCTGATCCACCCGCTCTCAAAGTCAACGAATTGCACCTGGTCCAGCCCCGCCTTCGGGATCCGTTCATGCGCCTCATACCAGGTCTTGCCCGTGTCCTCGCTGGCCAGAAACAGCGAGTACATCGTCGTCGCGCCGTTGTGGATGTTCCCTGTCAGAAAGAGCTGCACACCCACCGGCTGGACGCCCGTGATCTCGGCATAGATCGGACACGGATCGTCCTCCGTACAGGTCATGCCGAATGTCGCGATGTCCTCCTCCGTGCAGGCGTAGGGAATGGCGATCGGCTTGCCACTGTAGGTAAGCACTTGGCGCGGTTTGGCCTCCGGCTCCGCCTTTGCCGGGGGGGCCTTCGCCTCGTCAATGGTCATGCGCGGCGGAATGCGGAAGACGCCTGGATCGGCAGGCGCCGCGGGCGGTGGGACGGCGGGGGGAGCAGGCGGCTGGGTGGACTGTTCCGGCTGCGATTGGGCCGAGACGAAAAGCGATGCGAAAAGAAAAACGGCCCAGCGCATGTTGTCATTCAAATTCTAGCTCGATATGATGCGCCCCATGTTCCTTACGCATGAGTGGAAGCAGCCGCTGCCCCAAGGCGCGTGCGCGGCCTTTGCGATGGCGTTGCTGATGGCTGGTTGCGCGCCCGCCCCCGAGACGAAGAATGCGGCTCAGCCGCCCGCCGCCACGACAATGGCTCCGGCCGCGCTGTTTGCTGACTACGACGTCGTCGACCTGAGCGTCACCGTGGCCGAAAACATGCCTGCCCACTGGGGCACCAGCCCGCCCTTCCAGCGCTGGACCTACAACTGGTTCCAGCAGGAAAAGGATCACTACGGCAACGACTACTTCGTCAGCGAAGGCCCCTACTTCGGCCAGCGCTACGTCATCGACGAACACACCGGCACACAGTCTGACTTCCCCGCCCACTTCGTGCCGCCCCCCGGTTCCGGCTTGCCCGGCGCCAGCCAGATGGGCGCCATGACCGGCGAGAAATACCCGCTCGATCGCATGATGGGTCCGGCCGTGGTCATCGACGTCGCCGACCTGTTCTTCAACCTGCCGGCCCGCCGGAAGTTCCTCAAGGCCGATTCGGCGGAGTCGGCGCAGATCTCCCGGCTCGTGACGCAGTTTGCCCTCGGTTACCCCGACGT
>JAFLBB010000007.1:78333-95800 GCA_017304135.1 Acidobacteriota bacterium
GTCATCACGCTCGAACGCGTGAAGCAGTGGGAGTCGCGAAACGGCGAGATCAAGGCCGGCGAAGTCGTTCTGTTCCGCAGCGGCTACAGCGACGCCTACTACAAACCGATGCCCGAAGGCATGCGCATGACCTACGCCCCGGTGGTCGCGAAAACCGCGCCGGGTTGGCCGGCCCCAGCCCCCGACGTGATGGAGTATCTGCACGGCAAGGGTGTCTGGCACCTCGGCACCGACGGCGCCAGCATGGGCCCCTGCGAAGGCGGACAGGCCGTCCACGTGGCCGGTCTGAAGCACGGCATGAGTTGGGAAGAGATGCTCATCAATATGGGCGCCCTGCCACCGCGCGGATCCTTCTACGTAGCGCTCGGTGTGAAGGTGCGCGGCCAAAGCGGCTCCATCTCGCGCGCCGTGGCCTTCGTGCCGAAGAAAAAGTGAGGGCAGCCGCGACTAGCCGCGAATGGACGGGTTGGTCTGCAGCGACATGAAGTTGCCGTCCGTGCGCGAGGGCGCCCGCTGGCGAACCACGCGCGCCAGATCGACCACGCAGAGCGTGTTGCTCTCACCAAGCGGCTCCGGGTAGAGCTTGAAATCCACCGGCTCCTTCTCGGCGTTCAGCGCGGCCGCCTCGGCGGCGGTGGCAAAGCCGAGAATGTGGATCGCGCCGCCGACCAGCTTGTGATACTCGAAGCTCTGGAAAATGCGTTCAGTGAACACAGGAGCCTCCAGCGTGGCGCCGGAGACGCTGTATCCATACACGCCTTCCGGCAGTTGGACCACGGAGAGGCCCTCGTGGTCGGAATGGATCGGCTTCAGTTGCAGCTTCTTGCGGACAGACTCCAACTCGGTAAGGAAAGCTTCAGTGGTGGTGCTCATAGCGGGAAATTTGAGTTTAACATGCAAGCTCCGTCGGGCCGGCGCAGGAGCGCATGATACCCTGGAGTTTCCCCCCCTGTGAAGATCGGATTCGTCAGTCTCGGTTGTCCGAAAAACCTCGTCGACACGGAAGTGATGATGGGGCAACTCGTCTCGCGCGGTCACGAACTCACGCCGCGCCCGGACGAAGCCGACGTCATCGTCGTCAACACCTGCAGCTTCATTGACCCGGCCAAGGAGGAATCGGTCAACACGATCCTTGAAATGGCCGAGTTCAAGAAGACCGGCCGCGCCCAGCGGCTCGTCGTCGCCGGCTGCCTGGTGGAACGCTACCGCGGCGACATCCAGAAGGACCTGCCCGAAGTCGACGCCATTGTCGGCACCAACGAGGTGGAGCGCATCGTCGCCGCCTGCGAAGGCTCCGCCGCCACCCTGCCGCCGGTCATCGAGCCGTACCTGTATCACGAGGCCACCCCGCGCGTGCTCACCACGCCCCGCCATTCGGCCTACATCAAGATCGCCGAAGGCTGCGACCATCCCTGCACCTTCTGCGTCATCCCCCACTACCGCGGCGCCTTCCGCAGCCGCCGCTTTGAATCGGTCGTGGTCGAGGCCAATCGCCTGCTCCAACAGGGCGTGCGCGAGTTGAACCTCATCGGCCAGGACACCACCAGCTATGGCGAAGACCTCGGGCTCAAAGACGGTCTCGCTCTCCTGCTCGAACGCCTGGCCCAACTGGAAGCGCCTCAGCCCTACTGGGTTCGCTTCCTCTACGCCTATCCGAACCGCATCAACCAGCGCCTGCTCGACACCATCGCCCAGCACGACGCCCTGCCCAAATACATCGACATGCCGCTGCAGCACGCCAGCGCCAACGTGCTCAAGCGCATGAAGCGCGGCTCCAACGGCGACCTCTTCCTCAAGATCCTCGAACGCATCCGCCGCACCATTCCCGGCGTCGCCATCCGTACCAGCTTCATCGTAGGCTTCCCCGGCGAAACCCAGGCCGATTTCGACGAACTCTGCCAGTTTGTCGAAGCCGCTCAATTTGACCGCGTCGGCGTCTTCACTTACTCCGACGAGGACACCAGCAAGTCGTTCGAGTTAGACGCCAAAGTCGGCAAGCGCGACATGTCGAACCGCAAACGCCGCCTGATGTCGCTGCAGAAGAAAATCTCCCGCAAGATGAACCGCCGCCTCGTCGGCTCCGAGCACACCCTTCTCGTCGAAGGTGTCTCTCAGGAAACCGACCTGCTCTGGGAGGGCCGCCTGGCCACGCAAGCCCCGGAAATCGACGGCGTCTGCTACATCAACGACGACAACGGTTCGCCGCTCGCGCCCGGCCAGTTTCGCCGCTTCCGCATCACCGAAGCGCATGATTACGACCTCGTGGGCGAGATCATCGACGAGGCCGAACCCACGGTCGCGCCACCGAAATCCCTCTTCCCGATTCTGGCCGACCGCACCACCATCCACATCTCCCGAGGACAATGAACACCGTCAAGTGCCCCACCTGTAAGGCCCAGGTCGCCTTCGGATCGCCTGATTTCCCCTTCTGTTCGGACCGCTGCCGTCAAATCGACTTAGGCAACTGGGCCACGGAACAGTACCGGTTCTCGTCGCCCATCATCCCCACCACGGGCGAAGAAGGCGCGCCACTCCCCCCACCTGATTCCGACCTGGAGGACTAACCATGCTCAAGCAAGCGTTGTTCGCGCTGGCCGCACTCGCCGCCGTATGCGATGCCCAGGCTCCGCCCAAGGACCGCCACGTCATCGTCATCAGCATCGACGGCTTTCCCGCCTATGCGTTGAACGATGAATGGGTGGCCGTACCCAACCTCCGCGCGCTCATGAAGAACGGTGTCGCCGCCCAATCCATGAAGCCGGTGAACCCCACCGTCACCTGGCCCAACCACACGTCAATAGTCACCGGCGTGCTTCCCGCAAAGCACGGCGTGCTCTACAACGGCGCGCCCGTGCGTGGCGCCGCCGGGCTGCCCGTCAAAGTGGAGCCCTTTGTACCCAAGACGAAACTGGTGCACGGCACAACGGTCTATGACGCCGCTCACAAAGCGGGCCTCACCACCGCCGAGGTCGATTGGGTCGCCATCCAGGACGCCCCCACCATCACCTGGGCCTTCGCCGAGTATGGCTATCCCCAACGCCCAGTGGAACGCGAGATGATCGCCTCCGGCTTAGTTACAGAAGAGCAGATAAAGGGCTTCCGCAACCTCCCCATCATGCTCCGCGACGAGATCTGGACTCTCGCCGGCGAGCACATCATCACCAAACACAAGCCCAACCTCTTACTCTTCCACTTACTCACCACCGACAGCCTCCAGCATCGCTACGGCTCCCACACGCTGGCCGCCTACACCGCGCTGTCGCACGCCGACGCCAAAGTCGGACGGCTCATTGAGGCCACGAAGAAGGCAGGTATCTATGAGCGCACCACATTCCTGATCGTCTCCGACCACGGCTTTCGCACCTTCGACCGCCGCATCGCCCCCAACGCCCTGCTCGCCGAAAAGGGCCTCGACAAGGTGGCCTATGTGATCCCCGAAGGCGGCACGGCCATGGTCTACGTCACCCAGCCCGAGGGCAAAGCGCAAACCATCGCCACGCTGAAACAGCTCTTCTCCACGCTCGAGGGCGTCACCAAAGTCATCGAACCCGCCGAATTCGCCGCCTGGGGCTACCCCGACCCTGCCCAGGAACCACGCATGGCCGACCTCGTGCTTGCCACCACCGGCAGCTACAGCTTCAGCGCCGCCACGCGCGACGGAGCCATTCAGCGCGAACCCGCCGGCGCTTCGCCCGGTGCGCACGGTTACCTCAACGACGACACGCAAATGCAGGCCATCTTCATCGCCTCCGGCCGCGGCATCAAACGAGGCGCGAAGCTGGGCGACATCTCGAACCTTGACGTCGCCCCAACGATCGCGCACTTGCTCGGCGTTGCGCTCCCCGATGCCGGCCACAAACCCCTCGCCGCCATTCTCGAGTAGCCCTGCCGCTCTCCAGCAACCGCGCCACCACCGCGAATCGGGCATAATCGTGTGGATATGTTGCACCGCACCTTGCTCCTTCTGGCCGCGCTCGCGGCGTCCACCTTCGCTCAAGTCGTCACCGAATTCGCTCCCCCCAAAGCCGGTTGCTGCCTCGCCGGCACGGCCCAGGCGCTGGCCGACCAACTGCAGGACTGGAACCAGCTCGGCCGCTACCACGCCGACAACCAGCGCCTGAAGGCCACACCGCCGGCTCCCGGTCGCGTCGTCTTCCTCGGCGACTCCATCACCGACGGCTGGAAGCTCGAAAACTCCTTCCCCGGCAAGCCCTACGTCAACCGCGGCATCAGCGGCCAAACCACCGCCCAGATGCTCGTCCGCATGATGCCCGACGTGCTCGCCCACTCCCCCGCCGCCTTCATCCTCCTCGCCGGAACCAACGACATCGCCCGCAACGCCGGCCCCCAGACGCTCGACATGATCACCGCCAACATCCAGGCCATGTCCGAACTCGCCCGCGCCCACAATGTGAAGGTGATCCTCTGCACCGTGATGCCCATCAGCGACTACACCCAGCGCGCGCAATCCCCGCGCCGCCCGCCCGCCGACATCCTCGCCCTCAACCAGTGGATCAAGGACTACGCCGCCCGCACCGGAGCCACCATCGCCGACTACTACGCCGCCACCGCCGACGACAAAGGCTTTCTCAAGGAAGGCTACTCCGGCGACGGCCTCCACCCCAACGCCAAGGGCTATGAACTGATGGCCCCCGTCGCACAAGCCGCCATCGACAAAGCCCTTCGGTAGACTAGTCCTTTGTCACGCATTGCGAGTTGGATTGCCACCTGGTTCGGCTGCGGCCTCGCCCCCGTCGCCCCAGGCACCGTGGGAGCGCTGGGTGCGCTCGCCCTCGCCGTCTTCATCGAACGCTACCTCCATTGGGGACCCCTCGGCTGGGGCGCCTTCGCCCTCGGCTGCACCCCCATCGGCATCTGGGCCGCCGGCAAATACGCCGAAGCGTCCGGCAAGAAAGACCCCGGCGCAGTCGTCATCGACGAAGTGCTCGGCCAGTGGCTCACCCTTGCCGGCGCCGCCCATCTCCACGACTGGCGCCCCTGGCTGGCCGCCTTTGTCCTGTTCCGCTTCTTCGATATCGTCAAGCCCTTCCCCGTGCGCCAACTGGAGGCCATCCCCGGCGGCGCGGGCATCGTCATCGACGACCTCGGGGCCGGCGTCTATGGCGCGCTCTGCCTCTGGGCGCTCTTTCACTTCGGGTTCCTATAAGGAGGATTCCATGTCCAACGTGCTCTCCACACGCCGCCAGGCGCTTGCCGCCGCCGCACTTCCCGCGCTGCTCCCCGCGCAAGGCGCACCCGATGACACCACCCTCCGCCGCCTCCTCGAACCGCCCAAAGGTAAGGTGCGCGCCGTCATCGACACCGATACCTACAACGAAATCGACGACCAGTACGCCGTCCTCTACGGCCTCCTCTCGCCTGACCGCATCGCCGTCGAGGCCATCTACGCCGCGCCCTATCTGAACGCCCGTTCCACCAGCGCCGCCGACGGCATGGAGAAGAGCTACCAGGAGATCCTGCGCCTGCTCAAGTTCCTCGGCCGCGACACGAAGGGCATGGTCTTCCGCGGCTCGGAGAGCTTCCTCCCCTCAGCCGCCAAGCCCGTGGAAAGCGAGGCCATGCGCGACCTCATCGCCAAGGCCCTCCAGCCCGGCCCCGGACCGCTCTACGTGCTCACCCTCGGCTGCCCCGCCAACGTCGCCTCCGCCATCCTCGCCGAACCGAAGATCAAGGACAAAATCGTCGTCGTGTGGCTCGGCGGAGCCACGCACGAATGGCCCTCGGCCCGCGAGTTCAACCTCTTTCAAGACATCCACGCCTCGCGCGTCCTGTTCAACAGCGGCGTGCCGCTCATGCAGATTCCCACCAAGAATGTCTCCGAACACCTGCGCACCACGCTCCCCGAAGCCGAGTTCTGGCTCAAGGGCAAATCGCGCCTCTGCGACTACCTCTACGAGCAGTTCGTCGACTACTACCGCACGCACACCAAGGGCAAACCGCAGCCCTACCCGTGGTCCAAGGTGATCTGGGACATCTCCACCGTCGCCTGGGTCCTCGATCCCTCCTGGATTCCCTCGGCGCTCGTGCCAAGCCCCCTGCTCACCGACGATTTCCGCTGGCAAAAGCAGCCCGGCCGCCACACCATCCGCGTCGCCACCAACGCCCTGCGCGACCCGGTGTTCCACGACCTCTTCACCAAGCTCGCCAAGGTGAAGTAGCGCCCCTCAGCGCGCCGCCGCGTCCCACTCGTACGCAAACACCTGCCGGCCGTGCGCATCGATCCACGCCCACCTGGTCTTCGCCAGTTGCACATGCGCGAGGCCCTGCACAAACGCCGTGGCTTGCAGAAACGGCCCCGCAATCGCCGTGCCGCCGCGCGCATTGATGTACGACCACGCACCCCGCACCTTTACTGGCGCAAGCCCGCTCCCGAACGGCAGCGCGTCTTCATACGGACCACCGATCACGGTCTCGCCCACTCGGTTCACAAACTCCCAACGCCCTTCCCGCCGCACCGCGGCCAGCGACTCGCGAAAGTCGCGCACGTCGTCATACAGAAACCGCACCGCCACTGTGCCGTCGCGGTCGACAAAGCCCCACCTGTTCAACCTGCGCACCGCGGTCCTGCCGTCACGAAACGCGCGCGCCAGTTCATATTCAGCGGAATGGCCAACTTGCCCGACTTGTCGATAAACCCGTGCCTGCAGGCGGCAATAGGCCGCATGGTCAACAGCCCCGCGCACGAAGTGGTCGCCCCCTCTGTTGAGGGCGCGGGCCACCGCGTGCCATCGGTCCCCGGCAGGTAACAATCGCCGTCCGTTGCAACCGGAGCGAGCCCCTCTGAGAAAAATCCCGCGCGCGCATACCCGGCCAGGATGCGAAACGACCCCGCTGCGGTTCGATACCCATGCCGTCCCGGATTACCAGGCACGTGAGGCTGGGTCTCGTAAGGCACAAGATCATCCGGGGCGAAGGAAGGTCCATTCGCTGGCTCACCCGCCGCCTCATCCGGGAGCGCTGCGGGCCTGAAGCGAGGCCCAATCACCACCCGCCCCTCACGATCGATATACCCCGCTTTGCCCCCCACCACAACCCGAAACAGCGGCGTGTCCGAATCCAAGTGTTTCGTCCAAATCCCCTGATTGGGCGGGATCGAGCAACCCACCGCAATCCATCCCCCCAACACCATTCCCAACACCCCGCCCACCGCCAAAACCACCGCTGCCCGCATCATCGCCGTTCCCTCCGCTTTGCCTCGGCAACTCCAAAATGGTTCAATCGAAGAGTAGCACTCCATTTATGGACAACGGTTCCACCCCCGAAATTCACAACGTTCATCCCGCCAACGCAATCCCCGGCGGTGACTTCCACATCCGCGGCGCGGCCCTGGCCGGAGCCGAGCGCCCCCGCGTGCAGTTTGGCGACTCGGCAGCCCCCGTCATCATCGGCTCCGATGAATTCGTCATTGCCCGCGTCCCCGAAGGCGCGGCCAGCGGCGCATTGACCATCGCCAACCAGTCGCATCGCAGCCTGCCCTACGAGTGTCATGTGGGCATCCAGATCGCTGACTCGCTCCACCCGGTGGCCAACCCCGCCGCCGATGAGTTCGGCAACATCTACACCACCCTTTCCGGCTCTCGCGGCCAGAAAACGCCGGTCTCGGTTTACCGCATCGACCCCGACAACAACATGCGGCCGTTTCTCTCTGACCTCATGAACGCCACCGGCGTCGCCGTCGACGCCGACGGCCTCATCTACGTCTCCTCGCGCCACGACGGCATCATCTACCAGGCCACCTCCAAGGGCGAAATGGCCGTCTACGTCGAAGGCATGGGCGTGGCCACCGGACTCGCCTTCGACCGCGACGAGAACCTCTACGTCGGCGACCGCTCCGGCACCATCTTCAAAATCGCCCGCAACCGCCAGATCTACGTCTTCGCCACCATCGAACCCTCCATCGCCGCCTACCACCTCGCATTCGATGACGACCAGAACCTCTACGTCACCGGGCCCACCACCTCCAGCTTTGACTGCGTCTACCGCATCTCCACCGACGGCCAGGTGACCACATTCTTCCGCGGCCTCGGCCGCCCCCAAGGCATCGCCATCGACGAGGCCAACAATCTCTACGTCGCTGCCTCCCTCGGCGGCCGACGCGGCGTCGTCCGCATCACCCAAAGCGGCGAGGCTGACCTCTTCCTCTCCGGGCCCTCCATCGTCGGCCAGTGCTTTGCCCCCGGCGGCCAGATGATCGTCGCCACCACCAGTGCGCTCTACCGCGTCTACGCCGGCGTGCATGGCCGCCACCTGCCCTGATCGCCGCCCGCCCGCATTCCCCATCCACCCCCAGCCATACGCGATACTCGTAGAACGTGAACGCAGAAATCATCGCCGTGGGCAGCGAGATGCTCACCCCCCAGCGCACCGATACCAACTCGCTCTGGCTGACCGCTGAACTGAACAACCTGGGCATTGAAGTCGTCGCCAAAACCATCGTCGGCGACGACCGCGCCCGCCTCACCGAAACCATCGCCGACGCCACCCGCCGTAGCGAACTGGTCATTCTCACCGGCGGACTCGGGCCCACCGAAGACGACCTCACGCGCGAATGCGTCGCCGCCGCCGCCAACCGCACGCTCGTCTTCTCCGACGTCCTGCTCCAGGACATCCTCGAACGCTTCGCCCGCCTCGGCCGCAAAATGGCCGACAACAACAAGCGCCAGGCCTATCTCATCGAAGGCGCCGAAGCCCTGCCCAACCCCAACGGCAGCGCCCCCGGCCAGTGGCTCGCCGTCGCGCCTGACCGCCACGTCGCCCTCCTTCCCGGCCCGCCGAAAGAGATGAAGCCCATGTACTCGGCGCAAATCCTCCCCCGCCTGCAAGCCCTCGTGCCGCCCATGCAGATCCGTGTGCTCACCTACCGCATCGCCGGCATGGGTGAGTCCGACGTCGATTCCCTCGTCGCCCCCCTCTACACGCAGTACGCCAACCCCGTGACGACCATCCTCGCCAAACCCGGCGATGTCGAACTCCACTTCCGCGCCCGCTGCGCAACCGCCGCCGAGGCCGAGGCATTGCTCGCCGAAATCGGCCCCAAGATCGAAGCCCTCCTCGGCGACCGCATTTACTCCCGCGATGGCTCCCCGCTCGAGGCCGCCATCGGCGCGCTGCTCAATGCCCGCGGCGCCACACTCGCCGTCGCCGAAAGCTGCACCGGAGGCCTCCTCGCCCAACGCCTCACCTCCGTGCCCGGCAGCTCCGATTACTTCGACGGCGGTTTCGTTGTCTACTCGCGCGACCTCAAACACGCCCTCCTCGGCATCCGCCTCGAAGACATCGCCGGCCCCCTCATCTACTCCGAAAACACGGCCACCTACCTCGCCGAAGCCACACGCCTCCGCACCGGCGCCCACTATGCCATCGCCATCGTCGGCGTCGCCGGACCCGGCCACGATCAGGGCTTCGAACCCGGCCACGTCGTCGTCGGCATCTCTTCGGCGCAGAAAACCGAAGCGCGCACCCTCAGGCTCTTCGGTGACCGCGAGCGCATCCGCTTCATGGCCACGCAGTCAGCCCTCGACCTGCTGCGCAAGTCTTACCTCACCCCAAGCCAGTAACTCCCCTTACCGCCGGATTTCGAAAATCACCTTCCCGCCGTTCGGGAACACGCTGCGCAGTGTTCCATCCTCGGACTCAAACAGTAACTGGTCGTTGTAGACAGCAACGAACTTACCGTATTCCTTCGGCACGCGCAGCCGACGGGGGTAACTGAAATTGTCCTGCTGGCCCCAGGCGGCAACGCAGAGCAGCAGAGCGGTGATGGCAATCAGACGCTTCATGCCGTACTTGACGCCGCCCTCCCCGCCCGCGTGCAGAAAAATCACCGTACCCGGTTGTTGCCGCCCTCGCGGTTCTTCCCGTCGCCTTCATAGCCCGCACGCGCCCCGGCTCGCTTCACCACGCGCTGCATCGCCGGATCAAACAGCTTCGTCGCCCCTTCGCGGTACGACTCCACACCCAACCCGATCGCCGTCATCACCTGGTAGCCAAACTCGGCATGCAACACCGGCTGCTTCCGCGACCGCATGCAGGCAAAGAAATTCTCCGCGTGCAGATCCACCAGGTTGCGCGTCTCCAACACCTTCTCTACGCGCTTGGCCGCCCCCTTGCCGGCATACACGCCCTCCGGGTGAACCTCCACGCCTTCGTTCGTGAACCGGATCGTCCCTTTGTTGCCGTAAATCGTCGCCGCAAAGAAATCATCGGCCGACTCATTCGCCATCGACGACGACATCGTGATGTAAAACTCCGGATACTCGATCGTCGTCGCATACGTGTCCGGCACCTCGCGGTCCTTCTGCACGTAAATGCCCCCGTGAGCGCTGATGCGCGTGGGAAACTGCGGACCCATCGCATACAGCAGCGGACCCAGCCGGTGGTACAGCAGGTCGGTGGCAATGCCGCCCGAATAGTCCCAATACTTGCGCCAGCGGAAGTAACGGTCCTGCGAAAAGGCCCGCTTCGGCGCCGGCCCCAGCCAGCGCTTCCAGTCGATATTCGCCTCCGTCCCTTCCTCGTCGATGCGGTAATTCCATTCGCCGAACACCGAGTTGCGGCTGTAGGTCCCCTGCGCCCACAGCAGCGTCCCGATCTCACCGGCCGCGATGATGTCGCGCGCCACCGCGTAGCGCCGGTCCGAAAGATGCTGGCTGCCCACCTGCAACACGCGGCCCAGTTTCTTCGCCGCCCCAGCCACCTGCCGCGCCTCGTCCACCGTGAGGGTCATCGGCTTCTGCAGGTAGACATCCTTTCCCGCGGCCATCGCATCCAGCGCAATCGGCGCATGCCAGTGGTCCGGAACGCTCACGAACACCGCGTCAATATCAGCCCGTGCCAGCAGGTCGCGGTAGTCGTGATGAACGTCTTTCTCGCCCAACTTCGCTGCCCCGCGCGCCCGCTCCTTGCGCCGCGTATAGAGATCACTCACCGCGCCGATCTCATAATTCCCCGCCCCGGCCCCCCACTTCAGCAGGTTCGACATCGTGCCGTAGCCGTTGCCGCCCACGCCGATGCAGCCAACGCGAATGCGGTCATTGGCGCCCAGCACGCGTGCGGCGGGTTTCGATGCCAACGCAGGCGTTGCGAGTGCGGCCGCGGTGCGAAGCCAGTCACGCCGAGTGTTCATAATGCGGGCAGTATATCGAACCATCGCCGGGGACTCAGTACCGCAGGCCTGAGCGCCTCCCGCCGTAGGCCGCTCCGCCGGCCCTTCCGCCTGCTCCCCCGATCAGAAAATCCCTCACAAGCAGCCCGCCATTGCCGATGTGGAAGGGAAGGAGAATTTCGGCCATGGCACGCTTGCATGATCTGGTGGAGATCCAAGAGCCGCCCCGCACGCGCTTTGCCGAGGCCGACAGCGAGCGCGCCGCGCGCCTGGCGGCGATGTGGGCCCGCGCCGCCGAGATGTTCCGCGAACCGGAGTTGTTCCGCCAGATCCTCGACGAAATCGACGAAGGCGTCTGCTTTGTCGGACGCGGTGACCGGGTGCTCTTCTGGAACCGCGCCGCCGAGGAGATCAGCGGGTATGCCGGCGGTGAGATGGTCGGTCGCGATTTCGGCGCCCAAATGCTGCACGAGTGGCATCGTCATGGCTGCGATCGCTGCGCGCTGGGGTGCCCGGCGCGCGCTACCGCTCAGGGGCGCACACTGCGGCGGTCAAACCTGTTCTTGCGCCACAAGGAAGGCCACGCTGTGGCCGTCCGCATGCGCAGGTCACCCATGCTCGATGCCCGCGCGCGCGTCGTCGGTGAGGTCCGCTTGTTCCGCGCCGCCTGTGATGGCCTTGCCTGCGTCGACCGGCTTTCACACCTCGGTGAACCCGCTCTCGTCGACCGCCTCACCGGCTTCGGCAACCGCCGTTTCGCCGAAGGCGGCCTCACGGAAGCGCTGGCTCGCCAGCAGCGGGAAGGCCGAGGCTTCGCCGTGCTCCTCGCCGACCTCGACGGTCTCGCCGACGTGAACTGGATCCGCGGCCAGGCAGCCGGTGACACCGCCCTTCGCGTCGCTTCGGCCTCCCTCGCCGCCGCCCTCCGCCGCTTCGACCTGCTCGCCCGCTGGGGCGATAGCGCCTTCGCCGTCATCATCGAAGGACTGGAGCCAAGCGCCCTGGCCTGTCTGGCCCACCGTCTCAGCGAACTCGTCGCCTGGAGCCGCGTCCGTGATGAGGCTGGTGAGTTCAGCATCACCCTCAGCGTCGGCGGTTGCCACCCCTCTTCCGGTGATTCCGTGGATACGCTCATGCGCCGCGCCGAAGCCAACCTCCGCCAGGCCAAAAACGAAGGCCGCGGCCTGGTCTGCATCTCCTGACCGCATCGGGCTTACGATAAGTAGCTGACATATGCGTTGGCTACTGGGAATGCTGCTCACCGCCCTCGCCGCCTTGGGCGCCGACTGGCCTCAACTGCGCGGCCCCGATGGGTCCGGCCTCTGCCCCAACTGCGGCCGCTTCCCCATCGAACTCGGCCCGAACCGGAACGTCCTCTGGAAAACCCCCGTCCCCATGGGCAAGTCCTCCCCTGTCCTCACCGGCAACCACATCTTCCTCACCGCGTCCGAAGGCGATCAACTCCTCGTCCTCTGCCTCGACCGCGCCTCAGGCAAGCTCCTCTGGCGCCGCGCCCTCACCGCCCCGCGCCGTGAAGGCATGCACACCCTCAACCACAGCGCCGCCCCCACCCTGGTCACCGACGGCCGCGACGTCTACGCCTTCTTCAGCGAATTCGGCCTCATCGCCTACACCGCCGCCGGCCGCGAAAAATGGCGCCTCCCCCTCGGCCCTTTCAACAACCTCCATGGCGTGGCCGCTTCCCCCGTCTACGCCGCCGGACGCATCCTCCTCGTCTGCGACCAGGACACCGACGGCTTCCTCCTCGCCGTCGACGCCGCCACGGGCAAGCCCGCCTGGCAGCAACCCCGCGACGTCAGCAACGGCTACTCGACACCGGTGGTCTGGCGCGACGCCCCGGGCGGCCCGCAGGTGATCGCCGCAGGCTCCTATCAACTCACGGCCTATTCGGTCGCCACGGGCAAATCTGTCTGGTGGGTCCGCGGCCTCACCTGCCAGCCCAAATCCATGCCCGTCATCGCCAACGGCGTCGTCTACTTCAACGGCTGGACCCCCGGCAACGATACCGGCCAGCAAGTCGAGCTCCCCGCCTTCGCCGAAGTCACCGCTGCCGCCGACGCCAACCGCGACGGCAAGCTCGCCCAAGCCGAACTCCCTCAACCCTGGCAGCCCACCGGCACCTGGCGCGCCGTCGACCTCGATCGCGACGGCTTCCTCAATGAGCGCGAGTGGAAGTTCTTCCGCTCCCGCCGCGCCTCGCGCAACAGCATCATGGCCGTCCGCCTCGGCGGCGCGGGCGACGTCACCGAATCGCACGTCCTCTGGCGCTATGAGAAGTCGCTCCCCGACGTCCCCGCGCCGCTCATCTACAACGGCGTCGTCTACCTCATCCGCAGCGGCGGCATCGCCACCACGCTCGACGCCAAAACCGGAGCCGTCCTCAAAATCGGCCGTCTCACCGGAGCCCTCGAGGATTTCTACTCCTCCCCCATCGGCGTCGACGGCAAGGTCTACATCGCCAGCGAACACGGTAAAGTCGTCGTCCTACGCGCCCAGGGACAGTGGGAGATCCTCACCCTCAACGATTTCGACACCCCCATCTACGCCACCCCCGCCATCGAGCCCGGCCGCATGTACTGGCGCGTGGGCGAGATGCTCTATGCCATCGCCGGCACCAATGCGCCAGCCCCGGCAGCGCCGTAGCGCAACCGCTCCTCCCCGGCGCCTGTCGCGCACGGCCCCAGCGCCGTCCCGTTTCGCCCTCTCGCCGGATGCTATCATCCGGGGTATGGCGACACTGGTCACACTGGGCGTTCCGTCTCCGCCCCTCGAAGCCGCCGCCCTCGATGCCAAGGAAGCGAAGCTCTTCGACATCCTCCGCTCGCTCGGCGAAGTCATCGTCGCCTACTCCGGCGGCACCGACTCGGCGTATCTCGCCTGGGCCGCCGCCCGTGCACTCGGCGACAAAGCCGTCGCCATCACCGCCGACTCGGCCTCAATCCCTGAATCTCACAAGCGTGACGCCGCCGAGTACGCCCAACTCTGCGGCTTCCGCCACGAAATCATCGAAACCCGCGAGTTCGACAACCCCGACTACGTCAAGAACGACGCCAACCGCTGCTTCCACTGCAAGGACGAGCTCTTCACCCGCCTCGAAGAAGTCGCCGCCGAACGCGGCCTCACCCACATCATCTACGGCGTCAACCAGGACGACCTCGGCGACTACCGCCCCGGCCAGCAGGCCGCCAAAATCCACCAGGTGAAGGCTCCCCTCGTTGAAGCCGGCCTGCGCAAAGCCGAAATCCGCGAACTGGCCCGACGCGCCGGCCTGCCCTTCTGGGACCGCCCCGCCGCCGCCTGCCTCAGCTCCCGAGTCCCTTACGGCACCCCAGTTACCGTCGGCACCATCAAGACCATCGAGGCCGGCGAAGAGGCCATGCGCGCGCTCGGCTTCCGCCAGTTCCGCGTCCGCTTCCACGACCAGCTCGTGCGCCTGGAAATCGACCCCGCCGAAATGCCCCGCGCCCTCGACATGCAAATGGCCGGCAAGCTCACGGCCATCTTCAAGCCCCTCGGCTTCCACTTCGTCACGCTCGATCTGGAAGGCTACCGTCAGGGCTCGCTCAACGCCGCCCTCGGCATGAAGCCCGTGGGGGAGAAATAGGTACGCATGGTCCGGCCCGAATTCGTTCTTGAGTCCTGGCGCCAGACGCGCCTCTATGCCGTTGAGGCCGTCCAGGAGTGGCCCCAAACCGAAGGCGGCTTCCGCCTCGCCCCCGAGGTGCAGAACTTCGCCGAAATCGCCCGCCACATCGCCGAGGCCGGTCACATCCTCACCGGAATTCTTCTCAGCGGCGAAACCGACTACGCGCGCGAGGGTTTCCGCCAGGAGATGCCGCGCTGGTCGCCTGGGATTTCCCCAGACACGCCGCTGCCCGCACTGGCCTCCGAACTGCAAAGCCTTACCGCGGCCCGCATCGAGGAACTGCGCGGCCAGAGCCCCGAATGGTGGGCCGGTATGGTCAAGAAGTGGACCGGCGAGGACATGACCCGGCTTGAATTCCTCCAATTCGTCAAGGAACATGAACTCACTCACCTCGCGCAACTCTTCGCCTGCATGCGGCTCAAGGGGTTGACGCCGCCCACCACCCGGCGGCGCCAGGCGAAAAAGTAAGGGCGGGCTATCGCCTCCGGTGAGATGTTTTGTATAAAGGAAGTCTTGTATAAAGGAGTATGCGTGTGTCCGGGTATGGGCTGGGGTGCGAGGTGGAGCGCGAGTCCAGCCGGGCGCGCCTGAAAAAGGAGGCCGTGAGGTAACGGTATGGTCAATTGTCCCTTGTGTGACGCGGAAATCGATGTCGATACCGACGAACTCGACGAAGGGGACTCGATTTCCTGCGACGAGTGCGGGAAGAGCTTGAGCGTGGTGTCATTGGACCCGCTTGAGTTGGCCTCGGACGACGAGGACGACTACGAGGAAGAAGACGAGGACTTCGAGGACGAGGACGAAGACGAGGACGAGGAAGAGGAGGAGGATGAGGAAGAGTGGTAATCTTCTCACGCGCAGGTCCGCGCTGATGCCGCCAGCCCTCCTCGCCCTTTGCGCCGCCCTCGCCGCCGGTAAGAAGAAGGAAAAGGACGCCCAGCCGTTCGGCGTCATCGCCGGCACCGTCTTTCGCGAAACGGGCTTCTCCTTCGCCGGCGTCGAACTACTAGTAGTGTGGGAAGCGGACGGCAAGAAGAAGAAGGAGTGGAAGGGGCGCTCGGACGCCCGCGGTGAGTTCGCCTTCCGCGTCCCGGCGGCGTTGGGAAAATACGTTGTCCGCGTCAAGGCAGAAGGCCACGCGCCTGTCGAAAAGCAGGTCGAACTGGGCATCGATGAACGCAAGGAAATTTCCATTCTGATGAGCACGGAGAAGAAATGAAGCTTCGATTGTGGGCACTCTTGGTGAGCGCGGCTCTCCTGGCGTTGGCGCAGCAGTCCCCGGCGCCCGGCCAGAAGCCGCCGCCGTTCTTCAAGGGGGACAAGAAGGAGAAGGAGGAGGCCACCCGGAGCGTCTCCGGCACCGTGCGCGGTCCCAACGAGCAGGCCGTCGAAGGCGCCGTCGTGCAGGTCAAGGACACACGCACCCTGCGCGTCCGCAGCTACATCACCAAGGCCGATGGCAACTACTTCTTCCACGGACTCGGCAAAAACGTTGACTATGAGTTGAAGGCCGAATTCAAAGGTGCGGCCAGCGACAAGAAAACCCTCAGCGTCTACGACTCGCGCCAGAACGCCGTCATCAACCTGCAGTTGGAAGAGAGCAAGAAGAACTGAAAGGGAACAGCCCTGTGTGCCCGACTCGTCGGACGTGTGCCGCGGCGGCGGAGCCGGGCCTCAAGCGGCTGCCTGTCAAGGAGGCCGCCAAGTCGCCCCTCGCCAGGATTGCCGTGACCGCTCTGCAAGCTTGGGGGTTGGGCTGTGCCCTCACGCAGCGGTAAAGCGCGCGCCGCCGCCGGCAAGGCCCGCCGCACCTGGGGCCGCGTCCACACCCGCCTCAACCGCGGCCCGCTCTGGCGCCGTGCCCTCCAATGGACGCTCTTCCTCTTCCTCGCCTCGACCGCCGCCTGCCTCTCCTCGCTCGTGCTCATGAAGTGGATCACGCCGCCCGTCACCATGGTCCAGGCCCAGCGCCGCGTCGAATCCTGGTTCGCCAAGGGCAAATACGAGAAGCGCCACGCCACCGTTCCCCTGCGCAAAATCTCCCCCCACCTCCAGCACGCCGTCATCGCCGCCGAAGACGGCCGCTTCTACCAGCATCACGGCATCGACTTCGACGAACTAGGCAAGATCTATGAGGACGTCGTCGAAGACGGCGAGCGCCTTCGCGGCGGCTCCACCATCACCCAGCAGCTCGTGAAGAACCTCTTCTTCACCACCCACGGCAACCCCCTGCGCAAGGTCGCCGAATTCGGCCTCGCCCCCGCCGCTGACTGGATCCTCGGCAAACAGCGCGTCCTCGAGCTCTACCTGAACGTGATCGAATGGGGTAACGGCGTGTTCGGTGCCGAAGCGGCGGCGCGTCATTACTACAACGTCGGTGCAACCCAGTTGGGACCGGAGCAGGCGGCCCGGCTGGCTGGCATGGTGCCCAATCCCCGCTACTACGATCGCAATCGGGCGGCGCCCGGTCTGGGGCGCAAGACGGCGATCATTCTCGGTCGCATGGCGAGTGCCGATGTGCCGTGAAATATTGCCGGATTAGGGGATTTCCGCAGTCATTTTGTAGGAACCCGGTCATTCTCGCGGTGCTAAAATGGCAGACCTTTTGCCGCACCGCACCATGAGCGAAGAAGCCCAGCTGACCGATACTGAAGACTTGCAGGAGCGCCTCGCCG
>JAFLBB010000061.1 GCA_017304135.1 Acidobacteriota bacterium
CGATAGCTGGCGGAGAAGCGTAGGAGAGGCTCCCGGCGAGGGATGGTCCGTAGTCGAGACGGATTGGGGTTTCGGAGCGGCCGGGTCACCGATGATGCGGCAGGGGAGCGTGTCGGGAAGTGAGCGGTGGGAGGCGCGCCAAAGGGCGGCTGCGGCGTCGAGCCACTGCTGGGGATCGAGGGGGGAGGAGTGGGCGGAAGGTGGCGGGGATGCGGCCGCGAGGGGCTCAAGGCGGGGATCGGGCGGGGGTCTGCGGGCGGACGCGACCATGGGGTCAGTGTAGCGGATATTTCTGAAGTCACCTTGGGAGGATTCCTTGCCGATGGGGTGATAGGCGGGGTTACTGACTCCAGATGGCGAAGACGGACAAACGGGCTGGTGGGGGGCCGCGGCTCGCCGTGGAGCAAGGGCAGTGGAAGGCGCTGGGCATCCTGTTTGCGGGCCTGGTGGCGTTGGCGTGGTTGGGGTGGCTGGCTCTGGAGGCGTTGTATGACGGGATCGGGCTGGTGGGGGTGACGGTGCTGTGTGGAGCCTGTGGAGCGGCATTGCTGACCTGGCACTGGCGGGCAGAGGCGCCGCAGCGAGCCGACCGGGCACGGGTGGAGGCGGCGCGGCAGGCGCGGGCGGAGGAAGATTTCGCCAAGGCTGAGCAGTCGCTGGTGCAACTGTTGCGGGAGAAGATCGAAGGTGGGCGTCCGGCGGGGCGGGCGGGCATTCACTGGGAGTTGGCGTCGCTGTATCGCCAGATGCAGCGTTGGGACGAGGCGGCGGGCCAGGCAAAAGCGGCCATGGCCGCGAGCGAAGGGCAAGCGGGGGAAGAGGAACAGGTGATTGCCGGCGTGGGGCCGTCGTTTTTGATTGAGATGTTGACGCGGCTGGAGCGGTGGGGCGAGCTGGAGGAGTTCGCGCGGGAGCGTTTGGCCAAGGCGCGCGGCAAGCTGGCGGTGGATTTGCGGCTGGAGACGGCGGCGGCGCTCCAGCGGCGGGGAAAGACGGCTGAGTCAGTGGCGCATCTGCGGGAAGCGGTGACGGCGGCGCGAGCCTGTGAACAGGGCCGGCAGGAAACGATGGCACGGTCGCTGCAAGCGCTGGGGGCGGTGGGGTTGGAATTGAACGACCTGGCGCTGGCGAGCGAAGCATTTGACGACCTGCGGAAGGTGGCCAGCGAATTCCCCGAAGGCGACGCGGAGCAGCGGAAGTGGAACCTGCTGGGCGCGGTGGGGTTGGCGCAGGTGTGGGTGGCCGAGGGGAATGCGGGGGCGGCGGGAGCCTTGTTACATGACGCGGTGGAGGCCGCGGGCGACCACGTATCCGAGGAGATCCGCGCCAAGTCGCTCTATCTGCTGGCCGGAACGCTGTTGACGGCGGGACACTTCATGCCCGCACGGCGGCGGGCCAAACAGGCGCTGGCGTTGTGGCAATCAGCCGGTGACGACCAGGCGCGCATGGCCAACCAGTTGATCGACTCGATCACACTGCAGGAGACGCTGTCCGGGGCGGGCGACTCTACAGGTTCCAGTAGAGAAGAATAAACCAGAGAAGGAAGCAGGGCGCCAGGGCCTGCAGCAGGAGCGAGTAGACCCGGAGGACGCCCTCTTCGCTGCCGGCATAGCGGCGATGGATACCCTGCATACGCCAGAAGACGCCGAGCGGCCACAGGGTGAGGCTGATGGCGGTAAGGATGCGCAGCGTGCCGGTGTCCTTGAGGGCGAAGAGGCCGACGGCGCTGGCGGCGGTCCAGAAGGCGATGACGAGCCAGGCCAGATGGAGGGCGCTGTGGAACTCGCGGCGGCCTTTCTTCCATCGAAACAACACCTTCATCGTGAATATTTTACGCTGGCCGGTGGCGGGAACCTAGCGCAGCGGAGAGGAATCGTGGGCGGCGGCGGTCGTGGGCCGGGGGGAACGGTGGGCCGGGGGAATCGTGGGCCGGGGGGGGCGAGAGGGAATATGCCTCACAGCGGGGGCATCGGATTAAGGGAATTCCCTGTGACCGCCGATAGACGGATTTAGGATCCTCGACATGCGGTGTATCGTACTGAGTTCGCAGGCATTTGACTGGCCCCAGTTGCGGGGGGGATTAGAGGCGAGCGGGCTATTCACGTGTTTGCGGCGGTTTGAGCCAGTGGGGGATGCGGACCAGTTGGAGGGTCTGATCCGGCAGCAGATTCCGCACGTGGTGGTGATGGACGGATCTTCGTTCCCGTATTTGGCGCAGGTGCGTGAGGCGGCGGGGCGAGTGAATCCGCACATCCAACTGGCGGCGGCGGGCGGCAACCTGAGCGGGGATGAGTTGCTGGCACTAATGCGAAGCGGGGTGCGGGAGTATTTGCCGGAACCATTCGGCCTGGAGGAGCTAAGCGGTCCGTTGACGCGGCTGCAACAGCGGATGGAGGCGAGCGCGGCGTCGTTTTCGATTTCGGAGGATTTGTTCGTGTTTATGCCGGCGCAGGCGGGCGTGGGCTCGACGACGCTGGCCGTGCAGACGTCGCTGGCGCTGGCCGAGGACCGCAAGCGGAAGACACTGTTGGTGGACCTGGACTTGAGCAACGGGCTGATCTCGTACCTGCTGCGGTTGAACAACCCGGTTCCGCTGAGCGAGGCGTTGCGCCGGGACGTGGAGTTGGACGAGGGTCTGCTGAAGCAACTGGTGGGGAGCCGGGGGCGGCTGGATGTGACGCGGTCGAGCGAGATGCAGATTGGCGGGCGCATGGAGCCGGCGCGGATGATTGAGCTGCTGTCGGCGGCGCGGCGGCAGTATGAGACGATCTGCGTGGATGTGTCGGAGGCGATGGAGGAGCACGCGGTGGCGGCGATGCAGGAGGCGCGGGAGATTTTCCTGGTGTGCACGCCGCAGGTGCAGGTGTTGTATCTGGCACGAAAGCGGATGCTCGAGTTGAGCCGGTTGGGGTTGGCCGGGCGGGTGCGGGTGATCGTGAACCGCGCCGGGAGCAACGCCAAGGTGCGGCCGGAACAGGTGGCCGAGTTGTTGGGGGTGGCGGAGTATTTGCCGGTGGCCAACGACTATCCGCGGGTGAGCGAGGCGTGGGTGTCGGGGGACCGGATTCCGCCGAAGACGGACCTGGGGCGGGACATCCGGGCGCTGGCGGCGTGGATGTCGAGCGCCGACATTGTGGAGGAGCAGGCCAAGGAGAGCCGTCCGAAGAAAAACCTGGGTTGGATGGAGGGGGTGCGGCACCGGCTGCTGGGCTCGAAGGCGGGCGGCGAGGCGCCGGGCTTGGCGGCAGCGGCGTCGGAACCGGTGGACCAGGCGGCGCTGAATGCACTGGCCGGTGCGGTGAACCAGGATGCGGGGGCGCAGGTGGAGTCAGCAGGCGCGGGCACGGCGCTGGCGCGGGTGGCTCCGTCTTCAAAACTGGCGCGGATGCGGCGGGCAGGAGCCTCGAAAGCAAAGGGAGCATCCGCCGCGCCGGGGCGGTAGAGGTGGTAAATTTGTAGTCGCATGGCGGCAAAGAGAGCGGCGGCAGCAGCACACGGCGGCGGGGAAACGCAGGGCGACAGTATCCAGGGCTCGCTCAAAGAGCGCGGCATCCGGCTGACGCGGCAGCGGCAAATCCTGCTCGACCTGATCGACAAGTCAGGCAAACACCTGGACGCCGAGACGCTGTTTCAACTGGCGCGCGAGCAGGACCCGAAGCTGAACCGCGTCACCGTGTACCGCACGTTGAAGATGCTCAAGCAAGGCGGGCTGGTGGACGAGCTCGACCTGATGCACCTGGGCGGCGACCAGCATTACTACGAGACGCGCATGAAGCAGGAGCACGCGCACGTGATCTGCCTGCGCTGCGGCAAGGTGGAGGAGTTCTTCGGCGAACCGCTGATGCGCCTGCGGCGGCAGGTGGAGCAGAACATGGGCTTCCACGTGTTGATCGCGCGCACGGAGATTGGCGGCTATTGCGTGAACTGCCAGTCGCAGCGGTTGCGTGAGATGGCCGAAGCGGTGGCGGGTCCGGGTTCGGAGCCGAACGCGGGCGAGCACATTCAGCGGAGGCAGCGAAAAGGGTGACTCCGGCCGCCGGCGCAGAGCCGCCGGAGCCTGGAGCTTCCGGCGCCGCCTACTTCACGGTGATCAACCCGAGCGGGCACACCAAGCGTGTGGAGATCAGCGCGGGGCCGTTCACGATTGGGCGGCAGGGCGAAAACAACCTTGTGCTGCGGGACAACCGCGTGTCGCGCGTGCATGCGCGGCTGGAGCGCGAGGCTGCCGATCTCTACGTTGCCGATTGCCAGAGCCTGCACGGCACGTTTGTGAACGGCGAGCGCGTGGAGGGACGGCGGCGATTGCGTCCGCATGACCGCATCACGTTTGGCTTTGACGACGGCTACCAGGTGGTGTTCCAGCAGGGCTCGGGGCAGTTGACGGGGCTGGCCGGACAGGTGAGCGGCCTGGCGGGACAAGCAAGCGGAGCGATGGAAAGCCTGCCGGGGATGGGTGCGAACCTGGCCAAGCTGCGGTCGCTGCTTGAGGTGGCGCGGGCGGTGCAAAGCGCGCTGTCGACGCAGGAGATTCTCGACAGCGTGGTGGATGCGGCGCTGAGCCTGACCGGGAGCGAGCGCGGGTTTCTGCTGCTACGCCCCGGATCGTATGGCGTTTCGCCGGCTGAGACCAAGCCGGTGGCCGAAGGCTCGGAGTTGGAGATCCGGGTGGCGCGCGACCGCCACGGCAATCCGCTGCCGGAGACGGCGCTGCGTGTGCCTCGGCGGGTGATTGAACGGGCGTTGCGCGACCGGCGCGACCTGCTGAGCATGCAGTTTGATCCGGAGGCCGCATCGGGGCTGGGGGCCGAGCAATCCATCGCCGCGCTGGAGCTGCGCAGCGTGGTGTGCGTGCCACTGGTGAAGATGCGGACCGAGGTGAAGGAAGGCACCATGGCGGCGCGGCTGGCCGACACGGTGGGGCTGCTCTACCTGGATTCGCGGACGATGGCGGCGGACCTGAGCATGGGCAACCGCGAGTTGCTGCAGACGCTGGCCATTGAAGCTTCCACGGTGTTGGAAAATGCGCGGCTGCTGGAGCAGGACCGGTTGCGGCAGCGCATGGAGCAGGAGTTGGAAATCGCGCGGCAGATTCAGCAGGGTCTGCTGCCGGGCGAGTTTCCCGCCACGGCATCGTTGCGGGTGGCCGGCTCCAGCATTTCCACGCACCAGGTGGGCGGCGATTTCTACGATCTGATTCCACTCGCGGGCGGAGCCTGGGCGATGGTGGTGGCCGATGTGAGCGGCAAGGGCGTGAGCTCAGCGCTGCTGGCCAGCCTGCTACAAGGGGCGTTTCTGCAGGCGCCGCGCACACCGGAGGAGATCCGTGAGCGGCTGGGCGCGTTGAACCGCTATTTGCTCGACCGCACGCGCGGGGAAAAGTACGCCACGCTCTTCTACATGGTGGTGGAGCAGGACGGCACGATGCACTGGGCCAATGCCGGCCATTGCGAACCGCGTTTGCTACGCCGCGAGGGAAGCGTGGAGCGGCTGCGGGCGACCTCGCTGCCGGTGGGCATGATCGACGGCGTGGACTTTGGAGCCGAGACGCGGCGGTTGGAGAAAGGCGATACAATCGTCGTGTTTAGTGACGGGTTGTCGGAAGCCGAGAGCCCGCGGGGTGATAACTTTGAAGCGTCGCGCCTGAAAACGCTGCTCGCGCAAGGGGCAGGTTTGGAGGCGGCGGTGCTCCACCAGCGCATTTTGGAGGACGCCCAGGCGTTCACGGCGGGGCTGGAGCAGCTCGACGACATGACGCTGGTAGTGGCGCGTTTCCAACCGGAAGCCTAAGGCGAGTTCGTGGCCGTGCCCGATGCGGCCGCGCCGTACGCCGCCCTCGCGAAGTTCGTGCCGCGCGACAGTTGCACCCGTGGACCCGATTGTGATGGAGTAGCGAGCAATTCATGCCAAGAGATTTACACGAGTTGGATTTTCAACGGTTGTGGCGGCGGCTGCAGCAGATTGGTTTGAACGCTTACGAGGCGCGGACCTACATGGTGCTGCTGGGGCATCCGCGCTTCAAGGCGCTGGAGCTGGCGGCGCGGGCCAACGTGCCACGGCAGAAGATCTACGAGGTGTTGGACAGCCTGGTGGAGAAGGGCTTTTCCCAGGTTGTACAGGAACGCACGAAATTGTTTTCGGCGGTGGAGCCGGGGCTGGCCATTCCCAACTACATCGCGCGGCGGCACCAGCAGTTGGAGATCGAACTGGGCGAGCAGAGCCGCGTGGCCGACGGGCTGGTGGACGATTTGCACCAGGCCTATTCGGAGGGCAAGGAAGGTCGCGGCACGCTGGACTTTCTGCGCATCGTGAATGAGCCCGGCCAGACGGCGTCGCAGTACCGCCGCATGATCGCCGAGAGCCAGCAGGAGTACATCGAGTTTTCGCGGCCACCCTACGCGGTGGACCCGCTGGACGAGCAACTGGTGAAGCAGGCGCGGCTGCGCGGGGTGAACTGCCGTTTGTTGATCCAGGCGGGGACGATCGACGCCGAACACAGGCAGCGGTTGAATGAGTATCTGGGCGCCGGCATCGAGGTGCGCGAGATCGATTCACTGCCGATGAAGCTGGCGCTGTTTGACGGCCGGCGGGGGATGATCGCGCTGCTCGATCCGCTGGTGACCAAGCCGGCCTGGACGGCGGTCGTGTTTGAACACCCGGGCATGGCCGAGGCCATGAAGGGCTTGTTTGAGGACTACTGGCGGAAGTCGAAGATCGTGCGCACGCACGAGGCGGCCTCCACGCGGACACAGGTTCCGTTGGAAGCCGCCGGCGACTAGCGCGCTTAGCGCACCATCACATTCACTGCATTCGAGGCCACTCCGCCCACATTGAGCAGGAGCGGCTGCGCGCCCGCGGTAAGGCCGGACGGAACGCGGATGGCTGTCTGGTAGAGGCCGGCGAATCCGGGCGAAGCCACCGAGTAGAGCACCGGTGCATTCACGCCGCCGACGGTGACGGTGACCGCCGCCGTGTTCTTCAAAGGCGAGGCGGGCGTCAGTTCTCCGGTGGTGAGGGCGGGTGTGGTTTGCCCCAGGCCGGTGGTGAAGACGACGAGCACATCATTGGCAGCAGCGGGATTGGTGGAGCCGACCAGCGAGAAGTCAGCGTTCTTGACGACGATGCCCTGATCGGCGCCATAGGTGAAGACGCTGGGGTCCTGCGCGGCCACCTGCACGGTGAGGCCGCTGCCGGTGCCGCCGGAGTTGGTCATGGTGACGGGGACGCTGCCGGTGGCGGTCTCCACGGGCACCTGGATGTTGATCTGGGAGGGGGAGACGAAGAGCAGGGGCGCGTCGTTGGCGCCGAGTTTGACGCTGACGCCGTTGAGGGCCGTGGGGAGCTTGTTGCCGGCCCAGCCGCTGAGGTCGGTGGTGGTGGGCGAGAAGTCGGCGCCGTAGATGGACATGAGCGCGCCGGGGGCGGCGGTGGTTTTCGAGGCTGAGCCGGTAGCGCTGATGATGGCGCCCATACGCGGCGACTTCATGGCGGCGCCGGTCTGCGCGCGCACCGCGCCGCCGGGGTTGGCCGGTGTGTGGAGGTTGAGATACCAGGCGTCAGGGGAGCTGAGCATGCCGGCCATCGAAGGCAGGGTATCGCCGGAGAAGACGATGGGGATGAAGATGTTGCCGAAGCCGGTGGTGGAGCTGACGCGGCCCGCGCCGGTGATGCCGGAGTTGAGGCGGATGGGCCCGTTTTCGCCGGCCTTGCCGGTGTGCACGTGGAGGCCGATGAAGTCAATGGCGGCGGGGAAGCGGTAGTTCACATCAAAGGCCATCCAGGCGGCGACGGGAGCGCCGGTGGCATCGCGGATGGTGCGCACGTGGAGCAACGAGGGAGCGGCGGCATCGAGTCCGGTGACGGCGGGCACTTCATTACCCGGCATCATCGTCATCGACAGCGTGGTGGAGTCAGTGGAGCGCATCTGGGCACGCACGGCGCCGCCGGGGTTGTCGGTGGTGTGGAGGTTGATGTAGTGGCCGGCGGGGTTGAGAAACATACCGTCGAGGGCGGCCACCGAGGCGGCATTGGTGACGTCGATCTCAGCGCGGTAGGTAAGCGTGCCCGTACCGCTGTCGGTGGAGTCGATGCGGGTAAGGGCGGAGTTGAGCGTGACCGGACCATTGATGCCGGCGGCGCCGGTGTGGATGTGGAGGCCGGTGAAGGTGACCTTGGCGGGGAAAGCGTAATTGACGCTGAAAACAACCTCGCCGGAGTTGATGCTGCCGTCGGCGCGGCGGGTGATGATCGTCGTTACGGCGCCGGTGGCGGTGGCGTTGAGGCCGGCAATGGCGGGCACTTCGTTGGCCGACGACATGAGGCCGAGGGTGACGTTCCACTCGGCGCGCTGGAGCTGGCCGCGAATGATGCCGCCGGGGAACTGCGTGGTGTGGAGGTTCACGTAGTAACCGGCTGGATCGTTGAACATGCCTTCGAGCGTGGCCAGCGAGGGGGCGGAGGTGGGAAGCGCCTGGGCAGGCAGGTCAATCACACCCGGTCCGTTGGCGGCTAGGTTGTTAGCGCCGGTAAGGCCGGTGTTGAGCGTGACCGGGCCGTTCACGCCGGCGGCGCCGGAGTGGATGTGGAGGCCGATGATGGTGGCCTCGCCGGGGAAGCGATAGGTGATGTGGAAGTCGGCTGTACCGGAGGTGATGGCGCCGGCGGCGTCGCGCACGATATGGGCGGTAATGGTGGCCGTGCCGGAGGCGTTGTAATCGGCGATGGCGGGGACTTCATTGGCCGGGGAGAGCACGGCGCGGAAGACGCGCGTCTCGGCGGACTGCGCGGCGGCCGACAGGGCCGTGGCAAACAGGATGGTAAATCGCAGACTGGGGAGTTTCATGGTGATACCACCGAACACAGTACGACGCGGGGACGATGAGGACAAGGAATCTGTACAGAATTAACAAGTTGCAAATGCGGGGAGGGGCGGCTGGGCGCGGCCGGCGAGGCTGTTGAGCCCGCCTACCCGATGACGGTAGATTTCCGGCCGCTTGCCGTTACTGGCGCGCCGTCCACCGGAGCGGAAAAAAGTCTGGACAGATTCGGTGGTGGATGCTACGATTCGATTCAAGCACTAGATGCAACTGATTTGCTAAACTAAACCGCCGAAGCCGAGGGCGGCACGGTGGGCAAACGGGATATCGAGTGTTCGCAGCAGGCCAACGGCGGGACTCCGGCGGCATGGCTGAAAGGGGCGTTCAGGCTCCGTTCAGATGAGATGTGGTTGCCACTAGGGCAATTCCAACAGCCAGGAGTTCGACGTGAGAATCAGGATCAAAGTTCGCAAGAAGAAGCAGAAGAGTGAACCGGGCAAGGGGTTTGGCTTCCGCCAGGGAAGTCCCCGGTATTGGGCGGCCGTCGGCTCGATGGCCGCTTGTACCGTCCTTGGCGGCGGAGTAGCCGCGCCGGGCTACAGTTTGCAAACGGAGGGCCGGCAGCCGCCAAGCACAGCCGGCGCCGCGAGCAGGCAGCCGGCGCGGCGCCTTCGCATTGCGGCGGGGCCGCTGGGCGAAGTGCTGCGGCAGTTGCAAGAGGCAACTGGCTTGCGTGTGGAGCTTCGCGATGAGCGGGCCGGGACAGTGGATTCAGCGGGCATCACGGGGCTCTATTCGCCGGAAGAGGCGCTGCGCAAAGCGCTTGCAGGCACGGGGCTGACCGCGCACCAGGGCAGCGCGGGGCAGTGGATCATCGAAATGCCGATGCTGCAGGCCTCCGTGGACGTGACCGAGCGCATGCCGATGGCCTCGCCCAAGTACACGGCGCCGGTGAAGGACCTGCCGCAGACGATCATGGTGATTCCGAAGGCGGTGATGGAGCAGCAGGGCGCGACCTCGCTGACCGAGGTGCTGCGCAATGTACCGGGGTTGACGATCGCGGCGGGCGAAGGTGGAGTACCGGCGGGCGACAACCTCACGCTGCGCGGCTTCAGCGCGCGCAACGATTTGTTCGTCGACGGCGTGCGCGACATCGGGCCGAACTCGCGCGATCCGTTCAACCTGGAGCAGGTGGAGGTGGTGAAGGGGCCGCAGTCGGCGTTCACGGGCCGTGGTTCGACGGGCGGCTCGATCAACATGGTGACCAAGTCGCCGGGGTTGAACAAGGCCGTGGGCGCATCGGTGGCGTTTGGAACGGCGGGCCTGCGGCGCTTCAGCACGGATGTGAACACGCCGGTGCGATTTCTGGGCGAGCGCACGGGCTTCCGCGCCAACCTGTTGTGGCACGAAGGCGGCGTGGCCGGACGCGACGTGGTGCAGAACCAGCGTTGGGGCATGGCGCCGTCGCTGCTGTTTGGCTCAGGCACGCCGACGCGGTTCACGTTGTCGTATCAGAAGCTGCGCCAGGACAACATTCCCGATTACGGCATTCCGTGGGTGACGGCGACGCAAAATGTGTTAGCGGACTATCGCGACCAGCCGGCGCCGGTGCCGCGCAACACGTTCTATGGCCTCAAGCAGCGCGACCACGAGGACCTGAACTCGGACATGGCCACGGCGCGCTACGAACACGAGTTCAGCGATACGCTTTCGCTGCGCAACCAGTTTCGCTTCGGGCGCACGAAGCGCGACTCGGTGGTGACGGCGCCACGGTTTGCGAGCAACGACACGCTCGTCATCAATCGCAGCAGCCCGTCGTGGGTGACGCAGGACGACATCTGGGACAACCAGACCGATGTGCGGGGGCAGTTCAACACCGGCACGGTGAGCCACTCGGTGGTGGGCGGCGTGGCGTTCACACGCGAGAACAACCAGCGCGTGGCGCGCACGGCGGCCAACATTCCCACGACCACGTTCCTCAATCCGGACGCCAATCAGCCGTGGACGGGGACGTTCACCTTCTCCAACATCCAGGGCAACGCCACCGGCAACACGCAAGCGGGTTACCTCTTTGACACAGCCAAGCTGCATCGCAAGTTCGAAGTGAACGGCGGGTTGCGCTGGGAGCGGTTCGACACGCACGGCATCAATTCCGCCGGCGCGGCGCTAAACCGAGTGGACACGATGGCAAGCGTGAGGGCAGCGGCCATCTTCAAGCCCGTGGAGGCAGGCAGCCTCTACTTCAGCTACGGCACGTCGATGAATCCGTCGCTGGAGGGCGTGGCCTACCAGACGGCGAACACGGCCATTGAGCCGGAGAAGTCGTACACGACCGAGGTGGGCACGAAGTGGGACCTGCTCGGCTCGCGGCTGCTGTTGAGTGGGGCGCTGTTCCGCGTGGAGAAGACCAACGCCCGCACGCCGGGCGTGCTGCCCGATGAGCCGGCGCAGGTGTTGCAGGGCAACCAGGTGGTGAACGGGGCCGAACTGGGCGTGACGGGCAATATCACGCGAGCGCTGCGCCTGTTTGGCGCCTACACGCTGCTGGAAAGCGAGATCACGAAGTCGAACACACCGGCCGATCTGGGCAAGCGGTTCATCAACACGCCGCGGCACTCGATGAGCCTGTGGTCGAGCTACTCCGCTCGGCGGTTGACGGTGGGCGGCGGTGTGCGGTTCATCGACAGCCGCTTTGGCAACACCACGAACACACGGCGCGTGGACGCCTACTGGACGCTGGACGCGCTGGCGCAGTACACGCTGAACAAACATTTGGACCTGCGCGTAAACCTTTACAACCTGAACAACGCCTACTACTTTGAACGGCTCGGAGGCGGACATCTGGCGCCCGGCGCGGCGCGTTCGGCGATGGTGTCGGCGAATTTCCACTTTTAGGACGGTTTATGCTACTTCAGATTCCTCATGTCCTAACCCAGCAGCAGGTGGCCGAGTGCCGCCTGATGCTGGAAGCCGCCGAGTGGATCGACGGACGGGCCACGGCCGGCTATCAATCGGCGCGGGCGAAGAACAACACGCAACTGGCGGAGGCTCATCCGGCGGCGCGCAAGGTGGGCGAAGTCATTGTGCAGGCGTTGGAGGCCAATCCGCTGTTCTTGACGGCGGCTCTGCCGTTGAAGGTGTTTCCGCCGCTGTTCAACCGTTACGCGGGCGGCCAGTCGTTCGGCACGCATGTGGATAACGCCATACGGCATTCCAGCGTCAGCGGGATGCGTATGCGGACGGATCTTTCGGCAACGCTGTTCTTCGCCGGGCCGGAGGAGTATGAGGGCGGCGAGCTGGTGGTGGAAGACACCTACGGCGTGCAGCCAGTGAAATTGCCGGCGGGCGACATGGTGTTGTATCCGGCAACCAGTTTGCATCACGTGCGGCCGGTGACGAGCGGGGCGCGGCTGTGTTCGTTTTTCTGGATTCAAAGCATGGTCCGCGACGATGGCCGGCGGACGCTGCTGTTCGATCTCGACGTGGCCATTCAACGGGTGGTTCAGGATGCGGCGGACCATCCGGCGGCGGTGCCCCTGACGGGCGTGTATCACAATCTACTTCGACAATGGGCGGATTCCTAGGATGAGAAAAGTACTCTTTTGGATGCACCTGTGCGCGGGGTGCGTGGCGGGACTGATCGTATTGATCATGTCGGTGACGGGCGTGGCCCTGACCTATGAAAAGCAGATGATCCGCTGGGCCGACAAGCGGGCGCTGGAGGCGCAGCCGCAAGGTACGGCGGCGATTCCAGTGGAGGATCTGGTCGCGCGCGTGCGCGACCAGCGCGGGGCGCTGCCTTCGGCGATCACCTGGCGCAATGGGGCCAACGAGCCGGTGCAGATGAGTTATGGCCGGGAAAGCGTGGTCTATGCCGACGCGGCGACGGGAGCGATTCTCGGCGCCGGCGCCAAGGGTACACGTGAGTTCTTCCACGTGATGACGGACTGGCACCGCTGGCTGGGGCAGGAAGGCGCGGGCCGGACGACGGGGCGGGCCATCACGGGCGCCTGCAATCTCGCCTTCCTCTTTATCGTAGTATCGGGTCTTTATCTCTGGTTTCCGCGCGAATGGACGCGCCGCCACTTCGCGCCGATTCTGTGGTTCCGCGGCGGACTAGGCGGCAAGGCTCGCGACTTCAACTGGCATAACGTAATTGGTTTTTGGTGCCTGGTGCCGTTATTCTTCATCGTCATCTCCGGGGCCGTGATCTCGTACCCGTGGGCGAGTAACCTCGTGTACACGTTCACTGGAAGCGAAGCGCCGGGGCCGATGGCCAAGGGGGGCGAGAAGAAGGGGCCTCCGGGCGGCATGGGCAAGGACGGGATGCGCGAAGGCCGGAGTGAAGGCCGGAAGGATGGCAAGCAGCGCGGCAGGAAAGGCGAGGAACGCGGCGGCGGGCCGGGCGGGCCTCCGGGATTCGCCGCGCCGCCGGTGGATCTGCCGCTCGATGGCTTGAACGTGGCGTTTGAAAAAGCTCGCACGGCGCGGGCGAGTTGGGAGTCGATCACGTTGCGGCTGCCGGGTTCCGGGCGTGCGCCGGTGGTGTTTTCAGTGGATGAGGGCGGTCCGGGGCAGGCGCATCTGCGCAGCACGGTGACCTATCGCCGCGACTCAGGCGAAACGGTGGTGGCCTCCGAGTACGACACTTACAACGCCGGCCGCAAGGCGCGCACGTGGTTGCGTTTCGCGCACACGGGCGAGGTATATGGCATCGTGGGGCAGACCATCGCCGGCATCGCTTCACTGGGCGGCGTGTTTCTTGTCTATACAGGCGTCGCGCTCAGCCTCCGTCGCTTCGCGGCCTGGCGGCGGCGGCGTGCGCGGACCCAGGTGGCCGAACCGGAAGAGGTGGCCGTTTAGCGATCGCCGGTTACAGATCAGCGAGGCGCTGGGCAGTGTCGCCAAAGCGGTCGAGCTTCACGCCCATGCGGTCCATGATCGACAGATAGAGACTGCAGGCGCGGCGGTTGTCGTCGCCCTTGTCCAAGTAGTCGAGGATGCGCCCCGGCTTGAGCGTGCCATTTCCCTTCCCCGCGAGCACGAGCGGCATCTGATCGGCGCCGTGCTGGTCGCCATCGAAGAGGTTGGAGCCGCCGAGCAGGATCGAGCTATCGAGTAACGACTGCCCGCCCTCGTCGATCGACTTCATGCGTTCGATCAGGTAGGCGTACTGCGCCATGTGGAACTGATTCGTCTTGAGGTACATGGCCTCGGCGGCGGGGGCCTTGCCGTTGTGCGTGAGGTCGAGGTGCAGCGCGCCCTTCACGCCTTCGACGAACTTGAAATTCATTTGCGACAGGTCGTTGTTCAGCATCAGCGTGACGACGCGCGTTTTGTCCATCTGGAAGGCGAGCACGATGAGGTCGAGCATCAGCTTCATGTGCGCGGGCACATCCTGCGGCAGCTCATCCTTGGGGCGTGGCATGTTGGGTTGGGCGAGCGTGGGGCGCCAGCCTTCGAGGCGCTCCTGCTTGCTGGCGTGCTCGATGCGCTTTTCGATGCCGCGGATGGATTCGAGATATTCGTCGAGTTTGCGGCGGTCGCCCGTGCTGATGCGGGTTTGCAGCGAGTTGGCTTCCTGCAGGACGGCGTCGAGAATGCTGCGGTCAAGCTGGCGGCCTGAGCCGTCGCCGACGAGCAGGTCGAAGGTGCGCGCCGGGTAGATCTCCTTGGTGGCGGGCTTGGTCGGCGTGGCCCAGGAGAGGCACGAGCCATAGATCATGGAGAGGCCGTCTTCCAAGCGCAGTTCGTTGGGCTCGATGCCCAGGGCGAGGCTGGGGACGGCGGTGGCGCCGCCGATTTCGCGCGACAGCACCTGGTCAAACGAGGTGCCGACGCGGATGTCCGCCGGGTCGAGGCTGACCCATGCGCCGGAGAGCATGTTCGGCATGCGGCCCAGGTGCGGGCTGGTCGACTTCACCGCCTGCTCGTTGTAGAGACCACGCAGGAAGGTGATGTCTTCGCGATGCGGCTTGAGGGCTTCGAGCACGGGGCCAAGCTGCATGTTCGAGCCGTTGCCGCCCTTGGCCCACCAGTGTTCGGGCTCCACGCCGTTGGAGAAGTAGACGAGGGCGAAGCGCGTCGGCGGCTTGTTGGCGGCCTTGGCGGCGACTTTGGCCACGCTCTCATCGGCGGCGAACAGCGGCGCCGATTCCATCCAGGGCAGGGCCAGGGCAACACCGGCGCCTCGCAGGAAATTGCGGCGCGACTTCTGAACCATGCGGCGTGGCTTGGGGTGGGTCATCGGTCACCTCGTGTGGAAATGGGGCGGCTTGGGGCCGTTGTGGTTGCGCGGGCAACGCTGGCCGCGCGCTGCTTGGGCGCGGGCGATGTGAACTGCTCGCCGCGGCGGTTGCGGAACTGCGGGCTCTTCACGATTTCGGCAGCCAGTTGGGCCACGGTGGCTTCGGGTCCGGCCTTCACCATCTGGTCGATGAGCGGCAGGTCGGAAGCAATGATGGTGCGGCCGAGGGCGTAGCCGAGCATCTTCTGCGCCATGTTGCGGCGCACCTGCTCGTCGTTCTTCTGGAGATAGGCGATGAGTCCGTCGATGCCGTTGATTTCGGTTTTGTCCACGGCCGTGGTCGTGTCCTCAATCGGCTTGCCGTCTGCATAGGCCGTGCGCCAGCGGCCGACGGGATCGTACTTCTCAAAGGGGAAGCCAAGCGGATCGATGCGCAGGTGGCAGGCTGCGCAAGCGGCATTGCGCTTGTGCGATTCGAGCTTCTGCTTCAGCGTCATCTCACCGAACAGCTTGTCGTCAGCGGGAATCGATCCGGCGTTGGCGGGCGGCGGCGGGGTGGGCGTGCCGAGCACGCGGCGCAGCAGCCAGTCGCCGCGCTTGACGGGACTGGTGCGCAGCGGCGCGGAGGTGGCCGTGAGCACCGCGCCGAGGCGCAGCATACCGCCGCGCTGGAGGGCATTGGCGCCCTCGATGAGCTCCATCTCCTGGGCCGATTTCACTTCCTTCTTGATGCCGTAGTGCTTGGCGAGCGTCTGGTTGAGGAAGGTGTAGTCGGCGGTGAGCAGGTCCTTCACCGGGCGCTCGCGGCGCACCACATGTTCGAAGAACGAGACGGCTTCGTCGTACATGGCGGACTTCACATCGTCGGTAAACTCAGGGAATCGCGCGTTGTCCACGCCGCGGTACTCATCGAAGCGGTAGAAGCCGAGCCACTGGCCGAAGAACTCGGTGGCAAAGCGGCGCGCCTTGGGGTCGGCGAGCATGCGGCGAACCTGGCGATCGAGTTGCGACGGCGTGTTCAACTCACCGGCGGCGGCGGCGCGGCGCAGTTCAGCGTCAGGCGCCGACGACCAGAGGAAGAAGCTGAGGCGGCTGGCGAGTTCCACGGGCGCGAGCGGTTTGGCGGCGCTCACGGGCGAACCTTGTTCGAAGCGATAAAGGAAGGCCGGGGCGACCAGGATGCGCGCCAGCAGGGCGCGGATGGCCTTCTCGTGATCGAGCTTGGCGACCTCGCGCGAGTTGGTGTAGAAAGCGCGCAGGCGGTCCTTTTCAGCGGGCGTGAGCGGACGGCGCCAGGCCTGTTCGGCCAAGCGCAGGCAATCGTTGATGTGGCCCGGCTGGGCGGTGAGCTGCGATTTCACCATGCTGTCGTAGACAGACTTAAGCGAGCGCACGAAGGGCTGCGCGCCGGCGGGCAGCGCGGCGATCTCGGGGTTGGTGAAGTCGCCGATTTTGCGGCCCTTCAAGTCAAACGCATACTTCTCGGAGAGGAACCGCAGGAACGACTGGTGGTAGTCAAACGAGGCGTAGAGATCGGACCAGGCTTGTTCCAACTGCGCGCGGGCCTTGTCGTCGAGCATCTTCTCCACAAGGAACGCGTCATCGCGGAAATACTTCAACTGCGTGTGGAAGCGGTCGCGCTCGGGCTGGTTGTAGTCGTTGTTCCAGGGCGCGGGGATGGGATCGCGATCAGCCGGCGTGGGCTCGCCGTGCGAGGTCTGCGGCAGGTTGGCGGCAAACTGAAGAACGTTGGCCTTCCATTGCAGATACCCTTTGCTCTCGGGGTTGGCCATGATGGCGTAGGCGGGCGGGCGGCCCTTAGTGAGATCTTCACGATCAGCCACGGTGACGCGCAGCACGGCGTCGCCGGCGGAACCTGGCACGATGCTGGCGTCGAGTTCCACCGCCACGCCGGCAGTGCCCGCGGGGGTGTTCACGTCGAAGAAGATGGGCGCTTCGCCGGTGGTGATGAACTCACCCGCGCCCACGGTGAGGCCCGCTGGCCCCTGGCCGAGCTTCAGCTTCGCTTTCGACGCTTCGTCGAGGAAAGGAATGAGGTCAGTGGAAGGGCCGCCGCTGCGGTCGGGTTTGAGGAAGCGCACCTTGGCGTTCTTCCAGAGCAGGTAGGGGACGTCCTTGGATTGCGGATTGGCCGAGAGCGCGGAGAGATAGATGCGCGCCTTGCCGTTCTCGGTGGCGTTTTGACGGCCACGGAAGAAGGTGCGGAACTTGAAGGTGGGCATCGCCTGCAGTGAGGCGTCGGTGAGCACGAGCGCGCGTTCATCGCCCTGCCCGCCCGCGGCCAGCGCTCCGGCGGCGAAGAGCCAGCGAGTCCATTCGAGCAGGGCTTTCTGTGCCGTGTCGCATGCGGCGCGCACGGCCTTCTCGGTCTCTGGCGCGGGCTTGCCGGTGGGCGCGGGCAGTTTGCGCCAGACGTCCACCACCACGCTGGTCGGATAGGTCACGGCGGAGTTGTCGAGCACGGACCAGATGTGTTGCGTGAAGCGGGCGCTGAGGCCTTCGCGCGCTCCGGCCGCTTCGAGCGTGAGCGTAGGCTCGCCGAGCGCGGCGCGGTGGCGGTAGCGCCAGGCGGCGTAAAAGGCCTTGGAGTAGCGTTCCAAGCCATAGGGCCGTCCACCTTCGGCCGAGGCGGCGCGGAAGCCGTTGTTGCGGTAGATCTCGTGGATGCGGTGAATGGCAGAGAGTTCCTTGCCCATCTTGCCGGGGTCGTCAAAGAACTGAATCGGTCCGGCGCCGACGACGGCATGGTTGGCGACAAGCTTCGCCGATTCGAGGTAGCGCTCCAGGTCGGCATCCTGCATGAACTGCACGTCGCCGAAGTTGGTGAAGCCCTCGCCGCCGACCGAGTCAGTGGCGAAGTTGCGGTCGAGCTTGAGGCTGAGGCCGGTGAGGTCGCGCACGGCGTAGGCGTATTCGCCGGAGGTAAGGCGCCGCACGGTGACCTTGCCGGGGTCTCCGGCGTGCTGGCGGGCGTAGTCGCCGAGGCGGGCGCGGATCCACTGGACCGCTTCCGTGCGCTGCGCGTCGGTCGGCTGCGGCAGTTTGGCCGGAGGCATGGTGCGATCCTCCAGCGCGTGGGCCACTTTCTGCCAGTGCTGGAACTGCTCGCCGACGCTGAGTTCGGCGGTGAGCTTCTCCAGGTTGATGCCGGCCGTGGCGGCTTTGCCGTGGCAGGTGAAGCAGTATTGCTTAAAGACGGAGGGCGCCGGGACCGCTGTTTTCGCGGCGGCGGGCTTCACGGGGGCGGCGGCCGGCAGGACGCACACACCGCACAGTAGAGAAAAAACGAGGCTCTTTGTCATCTCAATCAACGCGGACGAACGGACTGCAATCCCAGTGCAGCTTCAGTCTATCACCGGATACACGGCGACTGCGATCGCCCGCGATGGAGTAGGCGCGATCGACGATGGCGTTGTTACATCGCTTAGAAAATCAGTTTGAGACCGACAAAGATGCGCCGCTCTTCCTGGCCGGTTTGGGTGGTGGTGACCTGGCCGAACAGCGTGTTGGTGGGCACGGTATTGGGCGGGTTGAAGTTGGGCGTGTTCATGGCGCCTTCGGCTTCGCCGCGCAACTGAGCCTTCAGTCCTTCGAAGATCTGGAAGTTCTTGTTGATGCTCATGTCCCAGACATTGATGCCGTAGGAGCGGATGTTGGCGAGCCGCTGCGGGAAGGTGCGGAGGTTCTGGTCGAGTTGAAACGCCGCGCGGCGCTCGAAGCCCTCGGTTTTGAACCAGCGTTGGAGGCTCTGGCCGGACTCTTCCAGGTCGGTGTAGGTGCCGTTATAGATCACGTTGCCAAAGGCCAGCGGTGCGCCGGACTGGCCTTGATAGAGGGCTTGCAACTGCCAGCCGCCGGCGGCCAGATCGAGCCAGCGCGGCATCGTGCCGCCGAAGCGCTTACCGCGGCCGAAGGGCAACTCATACATGCTGGCCAGGGTGAAGCGGTGGGTGCGGTCAAGGTCAGAGATGATGTGGCTGGGAATGTCGTCGGTAGGGTTGAGATACTCCACCGCATCCATGGCCTTTGACCAGGTGTAATTGGCTTGCAGGAGGAGGCCCTGGGCAAAGCGGCGCTCAAAGCGCGCGGTGAAGGCGTGATACCAGGTGGAGCCGGCGGGCAAGCCCGTGGAGAGGTCGCCGAACTGCGGCGAGCGGCGGAGCAACTGGGCACGGGTGGTGTTGGCGTTGTTAAAGAAGGCCGTGCCGCTGAAACCGGCGATGCCGCGGAAGGGGTTGGGAACGGCGGCGGTGAGCGAATTGATGGTGGTGGTGTCGCGAACGCCGAGCGTGCTCATGTACTGGCGGGGGATGGGGTTCAACTGGGTGTTCACGCGAACGCGCGTGGCGCGGTTGCCCTGGTAGCCGATTTCGACGACACTGCGCGGCATGGGCTCGAACTGAATCGAGTAGCTCCAGCGCTGCGTGTAGGGGCGGCGGCCATCGGCGGCGGTAAAGCCGGGCGAACGGCCGAGGAAGGTGGTGAGCCCCTGCGACGCGCCGATGGGCAGTTCGATGCCCGACGGAAACGGGTTGGTGATGGAAGCCGCGTAGGTGAGGCCGTTGTCGTTGGAGGCCACCACGTTGGTGCGCTGGTTGAAGCCAGGTTGCGGGACGTCGGAGAAGTCGGCGCCGAGCAAACCGTAGAAGAGACCATAACCGGCGCGCATGACGACGCTGGGCCGGAACTGCCAGGCAAAGCCGATGCGCGGCATCAGCGCCTTGTGAAAAGCGGGCCGGAACTGGCGCGACACGCCGTTGAGGCCGAGGAAGGTCAGGCCGCCAGGAGTGCGGAAATTGGCGGCCGGAATCTCAGCGATGGGGGCGCGGGCGTAGTTGGTTCGCGCGGTCGCCTCGATGGGGTTGGTGGTCACGAAGTCAAAGTCAGCCGTGGAGCGGTTGTAGCGTTCCACCAGCGGACCCTCATATTCCCAGCGCATGCCGAGATTGAGCGTGAAGGTGCGTGAGAGGCGCCAGTCGTCCTGCACGAAGAGCGAGTAGAAGGGGCTGGACTCAGCCCGCGAATCGTTGATGTCGAGGCCCCCGGCGGTGGGAATGCCGTAGAGCATGCTGGCGAAGCTCTGGCCGAAACCCGGCGCGCCGGGAGCATTGTCCAGCGGACCGCGCGTGTAGACGTCACCGAAAGTGAGCGCCGGGGCAACGTTGCCGTAGGTGATGCTGTTGTCGTAGGCGAGGCGGCCATCGAAGCCGAACTTGAGGCTATGGTTGCCGCGGATGTAGTTCAGCACGGTGAGCAGGGTGTGCGAATAGTAGCGCTGGTCAAAACCGCCGTTGTTGCCCAGCGGCAGCACGCCGCCGTTCACCGTGATGAGCGGGAAGGTGACGCCGCGCGGATCAAGCCGCGAGGTGAGCGAGGAGGGGAAGCCGAACTGCGACAGGTCATAGCCCTGGTTGACGAAGGCCTCCTTTTCGCTGAACCAGGTGAAGCCGTAGCGCACGTCGAGGGTCATGGTGGAGTTGAGCATCACGACGTTGTCAAGCGCATAGCCGCGGTGTGGGCGCTGTCGTTTACGGCCGCGGGCGTCGCTGCCGGGAATCCAGGCATCGAAGGAGCCGTTGAAGATGGATTGGGAGTAGCGGAAGAAGCTGCGCCAGCGGTCGCTGAAGTTATGGTCGATACGCACGATGGGCTGGTAGAGATCCTGTTTGTCGGGACGCCCGATCTGGTAGTTGTTCAGGAAGTCGGCCGTGCCGGCAGCATTGGGCAGGGGAAAGTACTTGGTGTAGATAGAGGCCTCATTGGAGATGCGCGAGGCAGGCATGATGTTGCCCGGCAGCGGATCGCGGCGGAAGCGACTGCCCTCGGCGCGAGTGGAAAACGGGTCGTAGAGCTGATACTGATTGCCCGCGCCGAGCAGCGCGGAGAAATCGCCGCGGCGCATGGCTTCGGTCGGCACCGACGACTGGCTGGCCACCGTGCGCAGACGGTTGTGCGCCTGGTAGCCGAACATCCAGAAGGTCTTGTTGCGGCCGTCATAGAGCTTGGGAATGTAGACCGGACCGCCCACGGCTGCGCTGTAGCGCAACCAGCGAGTGAACGGGGTGTTGCGCTTGATCTTCTCGTCGGTGATCGGTCCGGTGGCGGGGTTGAAGATGAAGCCATTGGTGAAGAAGTTGCGCGTCATCATGGGACCGCTGGCGACAAACGTGCCGAGCGTGCCGTGGAAATTATTGCCGCCGGATTTCATCGAGATGTTGATCTGCCCGCCCGTGGTGTGACCCACAGCGGCATCGTAGCTGGCCGTATCGACGCGAACCTCATCCACCATGTCGGCGGGCGGAATGAAGGCGGTGCGGCCGCCGTAGGCGTTGTTGGAGACGCCATCGACGTTGTAGTCGATTCCGCCCAGCCCGGTGCCGCCGACGCGCACCGCGCTCGACTGGTCAATGTTCCACGGGCCGTCATAAGGGAGCGAAGCGAGCGTTGTGCCGGGCGCCAGCGAATAGAGCCAGGCCACGCTGCCGGAACGGATCGGCATGTTCTCGAGCACCTTGCGGTCCACCACCTGACCGACGGTGGCGTTCGTGGTTTCCAGCACCGGCGATTCGGCCGTGACCTGGATCTTCTCCGAGGCCGCGCCCGGTTCCAGCGTGACGTCGATGCGCACACGTTCACCGATGCGGAGGTCGATGTTCGAGCGCGACCAGGTCTTGAAGCCGGCGAACTCCACCTGCATCGTGTATTCGCCCGTGGTCAGGTAGTTGGCGTCAAAGAGCCCTTCACCGTTGGTGGCGAAGCGCACGGTGACGCCAGTGCGCGTGTGGGTCAGGGCGACCTTGGCGTTGGGGATAACGCCGCCGGTGGTGTCGGTGACCTGGCCGTTGATGAAACCGCGCGGGTCCTGGGCAAGGACCGCGAGCGTGGTAAGAACCCCTAAAAGTGCGAAGCGCATGATCGAAGATGAAATCACATTCACGGGCCGCATGCAACCGTCCCACGGGCGGGAACAACCCGGCGGCTGGATGCGTATAGTGAAATGCGAAAGGATCACTGCATGAGAATTCTGCTTGCCCTCTGGTTGAGCGCCGCCCTGTTGTGCGCCCAAGACTTTACCGCCAAAGCCGGCGCCTATATTGACTCCTGGGCGCGCGACGGCCATTTCAGCGGGACGGTGCTGGTGGTGAAGGACGGCAAGCCGCTGCTGCGCAAGGGCTGGGGCATGGCCAACCGGGAGTGGAATATCCCGAACGCGCCGGACACCCGCTTCCGGCTGGGCTCGATCACGAAGCAGTTCACGGCGGCGGCGATTTTGACACTGGCCGAACAGGGCAAGCTGTCGCTTCAGGACCCGGTGAACAAGTTCTACGCCGAAGCTCCGGCGGCGTGGGAGAAGATCACGATCCACCATCTGCTCAACCACACCTCGGGCATTGTGAGCTACACCGGACTGCCGGGGTTCTTTCAGAAGGAATCGATGACCGCCCGCACGCCCGCCGAGATCGTCAAGCTCACGCAGGACAAGCCTCTCGAGTTTGAGCCCGGCAGTAAGATGAAGTACAATAACTCCGGCTACATCTTACTTGGATATGTGATCGAAAAAGTAAGTGGCATGCCGTATGACGAGTATCTGAAGAAGAACCTCTTCGAGCCTCTGGGGCTGAAGGACACCGGCTATGACTGGAACCAGGCGATCATTGCCCGCCGCGCCAGCGGCTACCAGCCGGACGGCAAGCACGCGGCCTACCTGGACATGAGCCTTCCCTACGCCGCCGGGTCCCTCTATTCAACCGTCGACGACCTCGCCGTTTGGGCCGCGGCGCTGGAGTCCGGGAAAGTGGTCAGCAAAGAGAACTACACGAAAATGACCACGCCGTACCTCAATCAATACGGCTACGGGCTGGTGATGGACAAGATCGAGAATCACGAGGTGGTCGGCCATGGCGGCGGCATCAACGGCTTCAACACGATGCTCCTCCGCGCGGGCGGCGACGGGCTGACCGTGGCGGTGCTGGCTAACCAGAACACTCCGGCGGCTGACCGCATCAGCAAGGACCTGGTGGCGCTGTATTTGGGCAAGGATGTGAAGCCGCGCCCCGTGCTCACTGAGGTGAAGCTGCCCGCCGGGAAGCTCGATTCCGTAGCCGGGCAGTATGAGCTGCGGCCGGGGTTTGTACTGAAGGTCTGGCGCGAGGGCCAACAGTTGATGACGCAGGCTACCGGCCAGGGTAAGTTGGCCATCCAGGCCTCGGCCGAAGACCAGTTTTTCTCGACGCTGGTCGACGCGCGGATCATCTTCCAGCGCGGCCCGGACGGCAAGGTGACGCAGCTCACTCTGCACCAGGGCGGCCGCGAGATGGTGGGCAAACGAATCGGCGACTAAGCGCCGCGGCTACACCTCTGCCCGTCTACAGCTGGACGCCGCGCGCGCGCAATTCGCCTACGATCTGTTCGTGCGAGTGAAACTGCACGGCGTCGATGCCCAGGCGGCGCGCGCCTTCGACATACTCCGGGATATCGTCGGTGAAGAAGACCTCGCCCGGCTCGCCCACGGCATGCCGCAGGGCCTCGCGGTAGATGGCCTCATCCGGCTTCATCGCGCCCACCTTATAGCTGAGCACATGGTGATCGAAGTGGTGCACGTGCGGGTAATGCTGCTCGATCATCTCGTAGTGAATGGCGTTGGTGTTGGAGAGCAGCAGCAGGCGGTAACGGCCCTTGAGCGAAGCGATGAGCGACTCGGGAATCAGCGTTTCCGGCGAAAAGATGCTGAACCAGATCTCGCGGAACTCGTCGAAGCTCAGTTCGCAGCCGATGGCGCGGCAGAACTGCTCGACAAACGGGCGCGGCTCGATTTGCCCGCTTTCCAGGCGCGGCACGATGCCTGAGGCGCGCACGCGCTCGCGGATCTCGTCGCGGCTGAGTCCGGTTCGTTCGGTGACGCGCGCATAGGCGCGGTCAAAGTCAAAGGGCACGATGACCCGGCCCAAGTCAAAGATGATAGTGCGAAGGGGCATCCACCACCAGACTATCGCGAAGCGGCCCGCACCCAGGGAACATGCGCGCGCAGGGCCACCGGGCGGCCGTTGATGGTGGCGGTCACGGCACGGTCGGTTTCGAGCGCCATCACGCGCGCGCCATCCATCTGCGCGAGGAACTGGCAGGGGCCATTGAACGGAATGGGCGCGCCGGCGCAGGAGCCGCCGGCCGAGGTGCGTCCCGTATAGCCGCCGCCGCGCACCGAGCCGAGCTTGGTGGTGAAGCCGGAGCCGGTCACCTGGAACGATTGCAGCACCTCGGCGGCGGGCGGATCGCCGGGCGAGCGCGGGTAGACGAAGACGCGGCTCGACATCGTGCGCGCCGGCGTGAGCCATCCATAAGAGGAGCGCAGCGGCTCATCGGCGGCCGTGATCGACGAGCCGGCATCGAGCGCGAGAAATGCCTGCTCATCGCCGTTTTCGGCATAGGAGACCGTCGCCACCTGGCCTTCCACCTTCACGCGCAGCGGCTGGCCGTCGTCCTTCAGCAGCGGCAGCGTGATGCCGGTGCGCATACCCTCGGGAGCCTCGCAGCGCTGTTCGACGAGCACGCCGTCGGGGGTGACGGTGAACTCCTGGCGGCAGAGCGGACCGAAGGCGGGGTCGAGCGGGATGAAGCGCAGCACAAAGCGCACCAGCGCCGGACTGGCCTCGGTGGGCGCGAAGGCGACGCGATAGCGATGCGGCACGTCGGCCAGGCGGACCCAACCCTGCGCCGTCTCCCACGTGGGCGCGAACGAAACGCCGCGGCCGGTCTTGAAATCGCGTTCGCCGTCGCTCGGGCCAAGCCGCGCATCCCAACCGGCGCGCGCAAAGCGCACCACGCCCATCGCTGACCAGTAGCGCTCATAGCGGCCCGCCGTATCGCCGCGCAGATTCACGGCCACCTGCATGCCGCCGGCATTGGCAAAGGCCGCGCCAAAGCCTGGGTCGAGTTCCAGGGCATAGCCGCCGATCTCAGCCGGCGTAGGCTGCTGCTTGGGTTCGCTTTTCAAAAAGGCCCGCTGCATCCAGGCCTCGGCGAGGTGCATCATCACGGCGCCGTTGTAGTTGCCCCACTGGCTGGCGGGTTGGTAGCCGACGCGCTCGCCGGGCTCGAAGCGGTTCTTGGTGATGAAGAACGAACCAGCCCATTCGCCCTCGTTGCGGCGCCAGCGCTGGAAGCTCTGAAACGAGAGCAGCGCGGCGCGCTGATACTGCCCGGCGAGCCATTTGTCCTGTGTGCGTCCGGCCAGCGCCTGGAAGGCGAGTTGATAGAGTACGTCGTTAAACACATGGGCGTCGGTGCGGCCGTTCACCGGCGCCTGGCCATCGGGCGATTGCAGCAGCAGGCTGGTCTGCGTGCCCCGCCGCACGGCCGCGCCGAGTTCTGGAATGGCATCGAGCAGCGAGAGCAGGTTGCCGCGGCCGACGGCTTCCACGGCCAGCGATTCGGGATCGCTCGAATGATCCTGGTAGAGGTTCCACTTGTCGAGCAGGATACGCGCGGCCTGGCTGTCGTCCCAATGGCGCTGCACAAAGGCTGCGTCGTCGCGCCGCCACTGGCCTTTCATGGCGTAGGTGCGCCAGTTGTTGCGATGCGACTTCGGGCCTTCCCAAATGGCATCCACGGGCGTGGCCAGGCGCTGCTGCCAGCGCTGCAGGGTCTCGCTGGGGACGTGCGGCGCATAGAGATGAATGGCCTCGGACAGCGCGGCCAGGAAGAACTCGCCGTGCTGATCGGGGATGGCCTTCGCCCCGCCGGCCAGCGCCGCCGTGGAACGCTCCATGGCGCCGATGCCGGCCTCTTTCAGCGGGCCGCCCCGGCCGCCTTGCAGCAGCACGCCAACGGCGAAGGCGAAGTAAGGCGTCGAGTATTGGTGCTCGCGCTTGAGGTAGGGGTCGATGATCGCGCCGTCCGCGGCCTGGTGTTTGACGGCCACGCGGCAGACGCCTTCAATCACGTCGAGATAGGCGGTGGCGGGAATCTCCAGCGGCTTCCAGGGGCGGGCCGTGAGATGCCAGGGCAGGGCGGGAAGTCCGGCCGGCAGGTCGGCCGCGCACAGTGCCGCCGCGGCGAGAAAAGGGATGAGGAAGTTCCGAGCCTTCACGATGGCATTAGAACACGATCGAGCGGGCGTGGGAGCCGCATAGCGACACTGCGCGAGGCCGCATGGTAGGCTAGGTGTTTGCCAGGTGCCGGGCTCCGTGCAATGAGCAGCCGCGAACCCCGCCAGGACCGGAAGGTAGCAACGGTAGTGGTCCCGCTTGTGTGCCGCGGATTCCCCGGCGCTTGGCTCTAACTGCTCTCCCGCTTTCGTTTCGCATGTATCAGGTAATCGCGCGTAAGTACCGTCCCCGCCATTTCGCCGAACTGATCGGGCAGGAACACGTCCGCGCCACGCTGGCCAATGCCATCTCCAAGGAGCGCATCGCCCACGGCTACATCTTCAGCGGGCAGCGCGGTACGGGAAAGACGACGGTGGCCCGCATTCTCGCCCGCTGTTTGAACTGCGAGAAGGGGCCTACCGCTGAGCCGTGCCTGCAATGCGCGGCCTGCACGGAGATCGCCGGCAGTGCGTCCATCGACGTTATCGAAATCGACGCCGCCTCCAACCGCGGCATCAACGAGATGCGCGAGCTGAGGGAAAACGTGCGCTTCCGCCCGGCGCGCGACCGCTTCAAGGTGTTCATCATCGACGAAGCGCACCAGATCACGAACGAGGCCTTCAACGCGCTGCTCAAGACGCTTGAGGAGCCGCCCGACTGGGTGGTGTTCGTGCTCTGCACCACGGAGTCGCACAAGATCCCCACCACCATCGCCTCTCGCTGCCAGCAGTTCAGCTTCCGCAGCGTCGAATTCGGCGAACTGGTGGACCGCATGCGCTGGATCTGCGAACAGGAAGGCATCGCGTCGGACGAAGGCGCGCTGGCCGTGCTGGCGCAGGCCGGCGAAGGCAGCGTCCGCGACTCGCTTTCGGCGCTCGACCAGGCCATTGCCTGCTGCGGCAACGAGCTCAACGTGGAGCAGGTGCGCGAGCTGCTCGGCCTGTTCTCGCTCGACTCGCTGGGCGCGGTCACCGAGGCCCTGCAGGCCTCGGATTCCAATCGCATGCTGGGCATCGTGCAGGAACTGGAACGCAACGGCGCGAACCTGCAGCACTACACGCGCGAGCTGGCTCGCTACTTCCGCAACCTTTTGGTTGCCAAGATTGCGGGAACACCGTCGCGGCTGATCGCCGCCACACCGGCCGAGCAGGAAAAGCTGGCTGCTGTGGCGCAAGGATTCGGCGAAGAAGACCTCACGCGCTTTCTCCAGCTCACCCTCGACATCTACCGCGACCTGCAGCACTCGTTGCAGCCGCGGCTTCATTTGGAGTTGGGACTGCTGCGCCTCGTGCATGCGGGCAAGCTGGTGAGGATCGAAGAGGCGCTCGCTTCGCTGGGTCCGGCAGCCGCTCCGGCAGCCCC